>NZ_PDIG01000001.1:0-349527 GCF_004745185.1 Escherichia sp. E2661 | reverse complement strand
AGGAGGTGGTGGGGCATCTTGCTGGCGTTACAACCTGATACGGCGTGAGGCAACAAAAGCGGCTGAGAAACACAAAAAAGCGGCGTCAGAAATCAGCTTTAAGTTCGCGTTCCAGTTTATCGCGACAGAAATGATAGTGCTGGGAAATACGGCATCACCGGGGGACCATCCCGAAACGACTGGAGCATCTGCGGGGGGGCTCTGGAAGCGGTGTTCATAACAAAACGCCCCCCGACCATCAAGGCCGAGGGCAGTTAAGATATCAAAAACCCGTTATCCGGTGAAACGCAGCACCGCTCCGCTTAAGTGAACGGCATTGCTCAGTCGAGGGGCTTTTTTTGTCGATGTGGTCAATGTGTGGACGTGACCAGAAATAAATCCTTTTATTTCATGCAATTAGATATCAAAAAATGTCACCAATAACTGACATTGCGGTGTTTCTCCAGATGTGGCCCATCTGAGGCCGTGTTGGTGCGCAGCTCGAAGGCTACGTCGAGTCTGTTTTGGCAGTTACCCTAAAGTATAGATAGCTGACAAAAAAGGCTCTCTTGCTAAAAAAAGGCCCCACTTTCGTGGAGCCTTTATTGTACGCTTTTTACTGTAAGATTTCAGTCAAATCTAATTACATAGATTGAGTGAAGGTACGAGTAATAACGTCCTGCTGCTGTTCTTTAGTCAGCGAGTTGAAACGTACTGCGTAGCCAGATACACGGATGGTCAGCTGCGGATATTTTTCCGGGTTTTCCATCGCGTCGAGCAGCATTTCACGGTTCATCACGTTAACGTTCAGGTGCTGACCACCTTCGATGGACGCTTCGTGGTGGAAGTAACCATCCATCAGACCAGCCAGGTTGGTCTTACGAACTTCGTCGTCTTTACCCAGTGCGTTCGGAACGATAGAGAAGGTGTAAGAGATACCATCTTTAGCGTAAGCGAACGGCAGTTTAGCAACGGAAGTCAGAGACGCTACTGCACCTTTCTGGTCACGGCCGTGCATCGGGTTAGCACCCGGTCCGAACGGCGCGCCAGCACGACGACCGTCTGGGGTGTTACCGGTTTTCTTACCATACACAACGTTAGAAGTGATGGTCAGAACAGACTGAGTCGGGATAGCGTCACGGTAGGTATGCAGTTTCTGAATTTTCTTCATGAAACGTTCTACCAGGTCAACAGCCAGGTCATCTACACGCGGATCGTTGTTACCAAACTGCGGGTATTCGCCTTCGATTTCGAAGTCGATAGCCAGACCGTCTTCGTCACGAATCGGTTTAACTTTCGCATATTTGATTGCAGACAGGGAGTCTGCAGCAACGGACAGACCAGCGATACCACACGCCATGGTGCGGATAACGTCACGGTCGTGCAGCGCCATCAGAGAGGCTTCGTAGCTGTACTTGTCGTGCATGTAGTGGATGATGTTCAGTGCAGTGATGTACTGTTTAGCCAGCCAGTCCATGAAGTGATCCATGCGCTCCATCACTTCATCGTAGTTCAGGAGGTCGCCTTTGATCGGTTCAGACTTCGGACCAACCTGCATTTTCAGTTTTTCGTCAACGCCGCCGTTGATTGCGTACAGCATGGTTTTCGCCAGGTTTGCACGCGCACCGAAGAACTGCATTTGTTTACCAACGATCATCGGGCTTACGCAGCAAGCGATAGCGTAGTCATCGTTGTTGAAGTCCGGACGCATCAGGTCATCGTTCTCATACTGCAGAGAAGAGGTGTCGATGGACACTTTAGCGGCGAATTTCTTGAAGTTCAGCGGCAGTTTTTCAGACCACAGAATGGTCATGTTCGGTTCCGGAGACGGACCCATGGTGTACAGGGTGTTCAGGAAACGGAAGCTGTTTTTGGTAACCAGGGTACGACCGTCGAGGCCCATACCACCGATAGATTCGGTTGCCCAGATCGGGTCGCCAGAGAACAGTTCATCGTACTCAGGAGTACGCAGGAAGCGAACCATACGCAGTTTCATGACCAGGTGGTCAACCATTTCCTGCGCTTCTTGTTCGGTGATCTTGCCAGCTTTCAGGTCACGTTCGATGTACACATCCAGGAAGGTGGAGGTACGACCGAAGGACATTGCAGCACCGTTCTGAGACTTAACAGCAGCCAGGTAGCCGAAGTAAGTCCACTGGATAGCTTCCTGAGCGTTGGTAGCCGGACCAGAGATGTCGTAGCCGTATTTCGCAGCCATTTCTTTCATCTGACCCAGAGCGCGGTGCTGTTCAGCGATTTCTTCGCGCAGACGGATAGTCTGTTCCAGGTTTACGCCGTTTTCCAGATCAGCCTGCAGAGAGGTGAACTGTGCCAGTTTGTCTTTCATCAGGTAGTCGATACCGTACAGCGCAACGCGACGGTAGTCACCGATGATACGACCACGGCCATATGCATCTGGCAGACCGGTCAGAACACCAGATTTACGGCAACGCAGGATGTCCGGAGTGTAAACGTCGAACACGCCCTGGTTGTGAGTTTTACGGTATTCAGTGAAGATTTTTTTGATCATCGGATCCAGTTCGCGGTTGTACGCTTTGCAGGAACCTTCGATCATTTTGATACCACCGAACGGGATAAGAGCACGTTTCAGCGGAGCTTCAGTCTGCAGACCAACGATTTTCTCAAGTTGCTTGTTGATGTAGCCAGCGTCGTGAGAGGTGATGGTGGAAGCAACAGCGGTGTCAAAGTCAACTGGCGCGTGAGTGCGGTTTTCCAGTTTAACGCCTTCCATTACTTTGTCCCACAGGGTGGTGGTCGCTTCAGTAGCGCCAGCCAGGAAGGACTCGTCACCCTCGTACGGAGTGTAGTTTTTCTGAATGAAGTCACGGACGTTTACTTCATTCTGCCAGTCACCTTTGGTAAAACCTTCCCAGGCTGTGGCTAACTTTTCATTAAGCTCGGACATGTAACACCTACCTTCTTAAGTGGATTTTTTATTTACTGCGTACTTCGACAACCATTAATGGTGATCGTTTTCACGCAGGTAAATGACCCAGTATGTCAACCCAACCAACAAACCACCGCCGATAATATTACCGATCGTAACCGGAATCAGGTTATCAGTGATGAAGTTCATCACGGTCAGGTGAGAAAAATTTTCCGGTGCAGAACCGACAGCGGTCCAGAATTCCGGAGATGCGAAGTCGCGGATTACAATACCCATCGGGATCATAAACATGTTTGCGATACTGTGCTCAAAACCGCTGGCAACAAACATCGCGACCGGCAGCACCATGATAAACGCTTTGTCCATCAGGCTGCGGCCAGAATAACTCATCCATACTGCCAGACATACCATCAGGTTTGCCAGGATACCAAGACAGACGGCCTCAATAAAAGTATGGTGCACTTTGTGGTCGGCGGTTTGTAGGACATTTAGTCCCCATTGACCATTCGCGGTCATATATTCGCCAGAAAGCCACATTAAAAGTACAAACAGCAGTGCGCCGACCAGGTTGCCAAAATAGACATTTAGCCAGTTTTTCGCCAACTGGCCCCAGGTGATGCGCCCACTCGCCTTGGCAACAACAATCAACACTGTGGAAGTAAAGAGATCGGCTCCGCAGACAACACAAAGAATCAGCCCCAGAGAGAAGCAAATGCCGCCAACCAGTTTTGCCATGCCGAAGGGCATTGTGCCTGTGCCAGTGGTTGCTGTGATATAGAAGACGAATGCGATTGAGATGAAAACACCGGCGGTAATCGCCAGATAGAAAGTCTTAAGCGGATGTTTCGTTGCTTTATAGACACCTGCCTCTTCGGCCACTTTGGCCATTGCAGCAGGAAGTAAAAGATCAAAAGGGTTGTCAGCTTTCACACTAACTCTCTCTTTATTAAGTCGGCGACGAGATACTAACAAAGCATTATAGATGAGAAATTGATATAGATCATATCTCGCCTGGCTTATAGGCCCGTAACTCGCATGGTTTTTATGCAAATACGGAGTAAATATTTGATTATCCAAATAAAAATAAATTTTAAAAATTAACAAATGAGTTGAATTTTTTCCGCATCCTCCGCTAAAACAGTTAATTAAAAGGGAGCACCAGGCGAATAAAGTAACAATATCGATCGTATTTATTAAATACAAATTACCGATATTTAACTTTATAATTACAATTATTTTATTAATGCAAATATATGTAAAGCGGGGCATTAAAAAAATGCCCCGTAATATAACTCAGACGAATCATTAAGCCTACATTGCGTAGGCTATTTGATTTTATTTTGCCCAGAATGCTGCTTTGGCGCGCTGCAGCTTTTCGTAGGCCTTCAACAACGACTGATGTGCAGCAAACGCGTGCAGATCGCTATCTACTGGTTGCAACCCATAAAACGCCGCTTCGCCGCTCATTGCCGCACTGGCGGCTTCTACGGCATCTGCGCCGTACATGCGAACAAACGCATTCAGATATTGCAGCGGCTGGCGATCTTCTTCCTGTGCCAGTAATAACAACGTTTGCAGGCAACGATAATAGTTGGCGCGTTCCGGACTAAATACTGATGAGTTAAACTCCATCGTCCATTCGGTCCAGACCAGAGCCTGTTCCAGATCGCCACCAGCCAGCGCCAGCATGGCTTTTAATTCACCGATACGCAGAGTGTACCAGCCGTTATCCGGTCCGGTCGCCAGACCCAGCAGCTCACGCACGCGGGTAAAGTCATCAAAACCTTCTTCATCCAGTTGCTCGATGAGGTTCAGGTAATCTTCCTTTTCCCACTCGCTACCGGGCAGTGACAGAATTGTTTCCCGTAAATGGCTGCCCATACCGTTATTTGCCAGCCATAAATCTTCAGCCGGATAAATATCGGACATGCCAGGCACGATAATGCGGCAAGCGTAGACACCCAGATGCTCGTAATCGGCAATATAAACTTCTTTATCTTCCTTTTTGAAGATAGCCATCAGCGTGGCGAACTCTTCTTCCGTGGTGCCGGAGAAGCTCCAGTCAACAAACGGATAATCGGCATCCTGCTTGAACAGGTCCCAGGAGATCAAACCGCTGGAGTCGATAAAGTGCGTTTCGAGGTTAGTATGTTCAGCGACTTCTTCATCATCGAAGGTTGGTGGAGTAAACACATCCAAATCTTTCAGGCCACGACCTTGCAGCAGCTCGGTCACGGTACGTTCCAGTGCAACGCCAAAATCAGGATGCGCACCGAAAGAGGCAAAGCAGGTACCGTTAGCAGGATTGAACAGTACCACGCAAATCACCGGATACTGGCCGCCAAGCGAACCATCATAAGCAAAGATTGGGAAACCTTCTGCTTCCAGTGTTTCGATGGCTTCAACCACCGCTGGGTAACGCGCCAGCACGTCTGCCGGGATCTCTGGCAGGCTGATGCTTTCAGCAATAATGCGGTTTTTCACGTAGCGTTCGAAAACTTCAGACAATCCCTGAACGCGTGCTTCGTTGCGGGTATTACCTGCGGACATACCGTTGGAGACGTACAGGTTACCAATGATATTCATCGGAATATAAACGGTCTGATTGTCGGACTGACGCGTAAACGGCAGGCCGCAAATACCACGATCTTCGTTACCGGATTGCAGGTCAATCAGCATGCTACCGGTCAGTTCATTTTCCGGATCGTAAAATGCGCGCAGACGGTCATCGAGCAGCCCTTCTGGCACATCGTCATTTTCGGTCAGCGGGAACCATTTTTCGTTGGGATAATGCACGAACGGACCGTTGGCGATGGTTTCGCCCAGCCAGAAGTCCGCAAAGAAGTAGTTGGTAGACAGACGCTCGAAATATTCACCGAGGGCAGAAGCCAGCGCCGCTTTTTTGGTTGCGCCTTTGCCGTTGGTAAAACACAGGGCGCACTCTTTGTCGCGAATGTGCACAGACCAGACGTTCGGTACTGGATTCAGCCAGGAGGCCTCTTCAATCTGAAAACCGAGGTCGGAGAGTTTTTGCTGGAAGCGAGCGATGGAATCTTCCAGAGCGGCATCTTTGCCGGGGATAAATGTTTGCGTCATGAAAATCACTTTAGTCGTACGGAAAGCGCGCAATAATACGGGTTTTATCTCAAAGGCGCTATCACCGCCGCCATGCCGATGAACTGTTGACTATGCTTTTAGCGGATAAACCACGATAAGAGCATAAAAATGAAGGCGTTCGATCTCCACCGTATGGCATTTGATAAAGTGCCTTTTGATTTCCTTGGCGAAGTTGCACTACGTAGTCTTTATACCTTTGTACTGGTCTTTTTGTTCCTCAAAATGACCGGAAGACGCGGTGTGCGGCAGATGTCGCTGTTTGAAGTTTTAATCATTCTGACGCTGGGATCAGCGGCGGGAGATGTGGCGTTTTATGATGATGTGCCGATGGTCCCGGTACTTATCGTCTTTATTACTCTGGCGTTGTTATACCGCCTGGTAATGTGGTTGATGGCGCACAGTGAAAAACTGGAAGATTTGCTGGAAGGTAAACCGGTTGTCATTATTGAAGATGGCGAGCTGGCCTGGTCGAAACTCAATAACTCCAACATGACGGAATTTGAGTTCTTTATGGAACTACGGTTGCGTGGCGTGGAACAACTGGGGCAGGTACGTTTGGCTATTCTCGAAACCAACGGGCAAATTAGCGTCTATTTCTTTGAGAATGACAAAGTAAAACCGGGATTACTTATTTTACCCAGTGACTGTACTCAGCGTTACAAAGTGGTGCCGGAGTCGGCGGACTATGCATGCATCCGTTGCAGTGAAATCATTCATATGAATGCGGGGGAAAAACAATTATGTCCGCGCTGTGCAAATCCAGAATGGACGAAGGCAAGTCGGGCAAAACGGGTGACTTGACAGTAAAAACATCGGCTTTTTGCTAATAATCCGAGAGATTCTTTTGTGTGATGCAAGCCACATTTTTGCCCTCAACGGTTTTACTCATTGCGATGTGTGTCACTGAATGATAAAACCGATAGCCACAGGAATAATGTATTACCTGTGGTCGCAATCGATTGACCGCGGGTTAATAGCAACGCAACGTGGTGAGGGGAAATGGCTCAAATCTTCAATTTTAGTTCTGGTCCGGCAATGCTACCGGCAGAGGTGCTTAAACAGGCTCAACAGGAACTGCGCGACTGGAACGGTCTCGGTACGTCGGTGATGGAAGTGAGTCACCGTGGCAAAGAGTTCATTCAGGTTGCAGAGGAAGCCGAGAAGGATTTTCGTGATCTTCTTAATATCCCCTCCAACTACAAAGTATTGTTCTGCCACGGCGGCGGTCGCGGTCAGTTTGCTGCTGTACCGCTGAATATTCTTGGTGATAAAACCACCGCAGATTATGTTGATGCTGGTTACTGGGCGGCAAGTGCCATTAAAGAAGCGAAAAAATACTGCACGCCAAATGTCTTTGACGCCAAAGTGACTGTTGATGGTCTGCGTGCGGTTAAGCCAATGCGCGAATGGCAACTCTCTGATAATGCTGCTTATATGCATTACTGCCCGAATGAAACCATTGATGGTATCGCCATCGACGAAACGCCAGACTTCGGCAAAGATGTGGTGGTCGCTGCCGACTTCTCTTCAACGATTCTTTCCCGTCCGATTGACGTCAGCCGTTATGGCGTAATTTACGCTGGCGCGCAGAAAAATATCGGCCCGGCTGGCCTGACAATCGTCATCGTTCGTGAAGATTTGCTGGGCAAAGCGAATATCGCTTGTCCGTCGATTCTGGATTATTCCATCCTCAACGATAACGACTCCATGTTTAACACGCCGCCAACGTTTGCCTGGTATCTGTCTGGTCTGGTCTTCAAATGGCTGAAAGCGAACGGCGGTGTGGCTGCAATGGATAAGATCAATCAGCAAAAAGCAGAACTGCTGTATGGTGTGATTGATAACAGCGATTTCTACCGCAATGATGTGGCGAAAGCTAACCGTTCGCGGATGAACGTGCCGTTCCAGTTGGCGGATAGCGCGCTTGATAAATTGTTCCTCGAAGAGTCTTTCGCTGCGGGCTTACATGCGCTGAAAGGTCACCGTGTGGTCGGCGGAATGCGTGCTTCTATTTATAACGCCATGCCGCTGGAAGGCGTTAAAGCACTGACAGACTTCATGGTTGAGTTCGAACGTCGTCACGGCTAATGCCGACATTTTGCGTAATCCCCACAGCCAGACTGTGGGGTTTTTATTTCTGTTGTAGAGAGTTGAGTTCATGGAATCCCTGACGTTGCACCCCATCGCCCGTGTCGATGGCACTATTAATCTGCCCGGTTCCAAGAGCGTTTCTAACCGCGCTTTATTGCTGGCGGCATTAGCACACGGCAAAACAGTATTAACTAATCTGCTGGATAGCGATGACGTGCGCCATATGCTGAATGCATTAACGGCGTTAGGGGTAAGTTACACGCTTTCAGCCGATCGTACGCGTTGCGAAATCATCGGTAACGGCGGTCCATTACACGCAGAAAGCGCGCTGGAGTTGTTTCTTGGAAACGCCGGAACGGCTATGCGTCCGCTGGCGGCGGCACTTTGTCTGGGAAACAATGATATTGTCCTGACTGGTGAGCCGCGTATGAAAGAACGCCCGATTGGTCATCTGGTGGATGCGTTGCGCCAGGGCGGAGCGAAAATCACTTACCTGGAACAAGATAATTATCCGCCGTTGCGTTTACAGGGCGGTTTTACTGGCGGCAGCGTCGACGTTGATGGCTCCGTTTCCAGCCAGTTCCTCACCGCACTGTTAATGACTGCGCCTCTTGCGCCGAAAGATACAGTTATTCGTATTAAAGGTGATCTGGTTTCTAAACCTTATATCGATATCACGCTCAACCTGATGAAAACGTTTGGTGTTGAGATTGAAAATCAGCACTATCAACAATTTGTCGTAAAAGGGGGGCAGTCTTATCAGTCTCCGGGTACTTATTTGGTCGAAGGAGATGCATCTTCAGCTTCTTACTTCCTGGCAGCAGCAGCAATCAAAGGCGGCACGGTAAAAGTGACCGGCATTGGACGCAACAGTATGCAGGGCGATATTCGATTTGCTGATGTACTGGAAAAAATGGGGGCGACCATTAGCTGGGGCGATGATTATATTGCCTGCACGTGTGGCGAACTGAACGCCATCGATATGGATATGAACCATATTCCCGATGCGGCGATGACCATTGCCACGACGGCGTTATTTGCAAAAGGCACAACCACGCTGCGCAATATTTATAACTGGCGCGTAAAAGAAACGGATCGCCTGTTCGCGATGGCAACAGAGCTACGTAAAGTCGGTGCAGAAGTTGAAGAGGGGCACGATTTCATTCGCATAACTCCACCGGTAAAACTGAACTTTGCCGAGATCGCGACATACAATGATCACCGGATGGCGATGTGTTTCTCGCTGGTGGCATTGTCAGATACGCCAGTGACGATTCTTGACCCCAAATGTACGGCTAAAACCTTCCCGGATTACTTCGAACAACTGGCGCGGATAAGCCAACCAGCTTGAATAACGGGCGATAAATAGACAAATATTTCTTTCTAAAAACGTCGGCACATTGCCGGCGTTTTTTTTTTTTTTCGGACCTTGTGAGTCATTTTGAACAGTGGTAACGTCGATTATCAATGTAACTTATTGATACATAATATTTATATATGATTAATCAACGGATGATTCACATGAAGAATACTAAATTACTGCTGGCGATTGCGACTTCTGCAGCACTACTGACAGGGTGTCAAAATACGCACGGTATTGATACCAATATGGCTATCAGCTCCGGTTTAAATGCCTATAAAGCTGCAACGTTAAGCGACGCCGATGCAAAAGCCATTGCCAATCAGGGCTGTACCGAAATGGACAGCGGCAATCAAGTTGCAAGCAAATCCAGCAAGTACGGTAAACGTCTGGCAAAAATCGCCAAAGCATTGGGTAACAACATTAACGGTACGCCGGTTAACTATAAGGTTTATATGACCAGCGACGTTAACGCATGGGCGATGGCAAACGGCTGTGTCCGTGTCTACAGTGGCCTGATGGACATGATGAACGACAACGAAATTGAAGGCGTTCTGGGTCATGAACTGGGACACGTTGCATTGGGTCACTCTCTGGCTGAAATGAAAGCATCTTATGCGATTGTTGCCGCACGCGATGCAATTTCCGCCACCAGCGGTGTTGCTTCCCAGCTTTCTCGCTCGCAACTGGGCGATATCGCAGAAGGCGCTATCAATGCTAAGTACTCCCGCGATAAAGAGTCTGAAGCAGATGATTTCTCCTTTGATCTGCTGAAGAAACGTGGCATTAACACCCAGGGACTGGTCGGTAGCTTTGAAAAACTGGCCAGCCTGGATGGCGGTCGTACTCAGTCTATGTTTGACTCTCATCCACCATCAGCAGAGCGTGCACAGCACATCCGCGATCGTATCGCCTCCGGTAAGTAAATCATTGTCATCTTTCGGGCTGGTCTTTCGCCAGCCCGCTATAATTGCGCAATAAATCCCCATCTGAATACAGACAAAACTGGTTTTTGCACACAACGTTAACGATTTGTGGCGCCGACGCGTATAATGCGCGCGGTTATGTTAACGGTACGCCTGTTTTAAGGAGATAAAGATGACGGCAATTGCCCCGGTTATTACCATTGATGGCCCAAGCGGTGCAGGGAAAGGCACCTTGTGTAAGGCTATGGCGGAAGCGTTGCAATGGCATCTGCTGGACTCGGGTGCAATTTATCGCGTACTGGCACTGGCGGCATTACATCACCATGTTGATGTTGCGTCGGAAGATGCGCTGGTGCCGCTGGCATCCCATCTGGATGTACGTTTTGTGTCGACCAATGGCAATCTGGAAGTGATCCTCGAAGGGGAAGATGTCAGCGGCGAAATTCGTACTCAGGAAGTGGCGAATGCTGCTTCACAAGTCGCTGCATTCCCACGCGTTCGTGAAGCATTATTGCGTCGCCAACGCGCATTCCGGGAGTTACCCGGTTTGATCGCCGATGGTCGCGATATGGGGACAGTGGTATTCCCTGATGCGCCAGTAAAAATTTTCCTTGACGCCTCCTCGGAAGAACGTGCGCATCGCCGCATGCTACAGTTGCAGGAGAAGGGCTTTAGTGTTAACTTTGAGCGCCTTTTGGCCGAGATCAAAGAACGCGACGATCGCGATCGTAATCGCGCGGTAGCGCCCTTGGTTCCGGCAGCCGATGCTTTAGTTTTGGATTCCACCACCTTAAGCATTGAGCAAGTGATTGAAAAAGCGTTACACTACGCGCGCCAAAAATTGGCTCTCGCATAAGCGACCGAATTTGCAGTACCCCCCGTTGCAATGGAATGACAGCGGGTATGTTAAACAACCCCATCCGGCACGGAGCCAGGTGGACGTTAAATATAAACCTGAAGATTAAACATGACTGAATCTTTTGCTCAACTCTTTGAAGAGTCCTTAAAAGAAATCGAAACCCGCCCGGGTTCTATCGTTCGTGGCGTTGTTGTTGCTATCGACAAAGATGTAGTACTGGTTGACGCTGGTCTGAAATCTGAGTCTGCCATCCCGGCTGAGCAGTTCAAAAACGCCCAAGGCGAACTGGAAATCCAGGTAGGTGACGAAGTTGACGTTGCTCTGGACGCAGTAGAAGACGGCTTCGGTGAAACTCTGCTGTCCCGTGAGAAAGCTAAACGTCACGAAGCCTGGATCACGCTGGAAAAAGCTTACGAAGATGCTGAAACTGTTACCGGTGTTATCAACGGCAAAGTTAAGGGCGGCTTCACTGTTGAGCTGAACGGTATTCGTGCGTTCCTGCCAGGTTCTCTGGTAGACGTTCGTCCGGTGCGTGACACTCTGCACCTGGAAGGCAAAGAGCTTGAATTCAAAGTAATCAAGCTGGATCAGAAGCGCAACAACGTTGTTGTTTCTCGTCGTGCCGTTATCGAATCCGAAAACAGCGCAGAGCGCGATCAGCTGCTGGAAAACCTGCAGGAAGGCATGGAAGTTAAAGGTATCGTTAAGAACCTCACTGACTACGGTGCATTCGTTGATCTGGGCGGCGTTGACGGCCTGCTGCACATCACTGACATGGCCTGGAAACGCGTTAAGCATCCGAGCGAAATCGTCAACGTGGGCGACGAAATCACTGTTAAAGTGCTGAAGTTCGACCGCGAACGTACCCGTGTATCCCTGGGCCTGAAACAGCTGGGCGAAGATCCGTGGGTAGCTATCGCTAAACGTTATCCGGAAGGTACCAAACTGACTGGTCGCGTGACCAACCTGACCGACTACGGCTGCTTCGTTGAAATCGAAGAAGGCGTTGAAGGCCTGGTACACGTTTCCGAAATGGATTGGACCAACAAAAACATCCACCCGTCCAAAGTTGTTAACGTTGGCGATGTAGTGGAAGTTATGGTTCTGGATATCGACGAAGAACGTCGTCGTATCTCCCTGGGTCTGAAACAGTGCAAAGCTAACCCGTGGCAGCAGTTCGCGGAAACCCACAACAAGGGCGACCGTGTTGAAGGTAAAATCAAGTCTATCACTGACTTTGGTATCTTCATCGGCCTGGACGGCGGTATCGACGGCCTGGTTCACCTGTCTGACATCTCCTGGAACGTTGCAGGCGAAGAAGCAGTTCGTGAATACAAAAAAGGCGACGAAATCGCTGCAGTTGTTCTGCAGGTTGACGCAGAACGTGAACGTATCTCCCTGGGCGTTAAACAGCTCGCAGAAGATCCGTTCAACAACTGGGTTGCTCTGAACAAGAAAGGCGCTATCGTAACCGGTAAAGTAACTGCAGTTGACGCTAAAGGCGCAACCGTAGAACTGGCTGACGGCGTTGAAGGTTACCTGCGTGCTTCTGAAGCATCCCGTGACCGCGTTGAAGACGCTACCCTGGTTCTGAGCGTTGGCGACGAAGTTGAAGCTAAATTCACTGGCGTTGATCGTAAAAACCGCGCAATCAGCCTGTCTGTTCGTGCGAAAGACGAAGCTGACGAGAAAGATGCAATCGCAACTGTTAACAAACAGGAAGATGCAAACTTCTCCAACAACGCAATGGCTGAAGCTTTCAAAGCAGCTAAAGGCGAGTAATTCTCTGACTCTTCGGGATTTTTATTCCGAAGTTTGCTGAGTTTACTTGACAGATTGCAGGTTTCGTCCTGTAATCAAGCACTAAGGGCGGCTACGGCCGCCCTTAATCAATGCAGCAACAGCAGCCGTTAAATTTGCCTTTAAGGAACCGGAGGAATCATGACCAAGTCAGAATTGATAGAAAGACTTGCCACCCAGCAATCGCACATTCCCGCCAAGACGGTTGAAGATGCAGTAAAAGAGATGCTGGAGCATATGGCCTCGACTCTTGCGCAGGGCGAGCGTATTGAAATCCGCGGTTTCGGCAGTTTCTCTTTGCACTACCGCGCACCGCGTACCGGACGTAATCCGAAGACTGGCGATAAAGTAGAGCTGGAAGGAAAATACGTTCCTCACTTTAAACCTGGTAAAGAACTGCGCGATCGCGCCAATATTTACGGTTAAGTTTTAGTAAAACTTGAACGCGGAAAAAGCACCTGACGGGTGCTTTTTTCATTTCTGCAATATGGTTCTGGAAGCTGTCTCGCAGAGTTGTGTACAGTTTTCATGATCCTGCTAAATTCTTCCGAACGTGCCTCGGGCAACGCAAAACTCCCGCCAGACAACCACTCAACAAAGTTGCACACTTTCCAAAAACAGGGAGGAGTGCATGAAAATAACGACAGTTAGCCTGTGCATAATTTGCGGGATTTTTCCGCTGCTGATTTTGCCGCAGTTGCCTGGGACATTAACTCTCGCGAGTCTGACTGTATTCGTCTGCGTACTGGCATTTATTCCTGTTAAAGTCGTCCGTTATTTCACGCTGACATTGCTGTTTTTTCTTTGGGGCGTGTTGGCGGCGAAGCAAATTCTGTGGGCAGGAGAAAACTTAACTGGCGCGACGCAGGATGCAGTCGTCGAGATTACCGCCACTGACGGCATGACCACGCATTACGGGCAAATTACTCATCTACAAGGGCGGCGGTTATTTCCCGCGCCAGGCATCGCGCTATATGGCGAATATTTGCCACAATCGGTATGCGCTGGGCAACGATGGTCGATGAAACTCAAAGTACGTGCTGTTCATGGTCAACTTAATGATGGCGGCTTTGACAGCCAGCGTTATGCCATTGCCCAGCATCAGCCACTTACCGGACGTTTTCTGCAAGCAAGCGTCATTGAACCAGGTTGTAGCCTACGTGCGCAATATCTGGCATCCCTGCAAACGACGCTGCAGCCGTATTCATGGCAGACGGTGATGCTCGGCTTAGGAATGGGTGAACGGTTATCGGTATCTAAAGAAACTAAAAATATAATGCGCGATACCGGTACGGCACATTTAATGGCGATATCGGGTTTACACATCGCTTTTGCAGCATTACTGGCTGCGGGGCTAATTCGTGGCGGGCAAATTTTCCTCCCCGGGCGTTGGATTTACTGGCAGATGCCATTAATCGGTGGAGTTTGCTGCGCTGCTTTTTATGCCTGGCTTACCGGTATGCAGCCGCCTGCATTGCGTACCGTGGTGGCGCTTGCGACCTGGGGAGCGCTCAAATTGAGCGGCCGGCAATGGAGTGGTTGGGATGTGTGGATATGCTGCCTGGCAGCAATTCTGCTGATGGATCCTGTCGCTATCCTCTCGCAAAGTTTGTGGCTCTCTGCCGCAGCGGTGGCAGCGCTGATATTTTGGTATCAGTGGTTTCCCTGCCCAGTCTGGCCATTGCCGCCTGTATTGCAATCTATTGTTTCACTTATCCATCTGCAACTTGGTATAACACTCCTGCTAATGCCGGTGCAAATAGTCATATTTCATGGCATTAGTCTGACTTCATTTATGGCAAATTTGTTCGCTATTCCCTTAGTGACATTTATTTCGGTTCCGTTGATCCTCGCCGCGATGGTTGTACATTTAAGCGGGCCATTAATCCTGGAACAAGGTATATGGTTTCTTGCCGATCGGTCCTTAGCTTTACTTTTTTGGGGGTTAAAGAGTTTGCCTGAAGGGTGGATAAGCATTGCTGAACGTTGGCAATGGCTATCATTTTCGCCCTGGTTATTACTGGTGATATGGCGACTAAACGCATGGCAAACGTTGCCTGCGGTGTGTATGGCTGGAGGAATTATAATGTGTTGGCCACTGTGGCAAAAACCACGGTCTGATGAGTGGCAGGTTTATATGCTTGATGTCGGGCAAGGGCTGGCAATGGTGATCGCTCGAAACGGTAAAGCGGTTCTCTATGATACAGGGCTCGCCTGGCCGGAGGGGGACAGTGGGCAACAACTGATTATTCCCTGGCTCCGCTGGCATGACCTTGAACCGGTAGGCGTTATTCTTAGTCATGAACATCTTGATCATCGGGGTGGACTGGACTCGATATTACATGCCTGGCCGACGTTATGGGTAAGAAGCCCCTTAAACTGGGTGCATCATCAGCCTGCGTGCGTGGCGAAGCGTGGCAGTGGCAAGGATTGCAGTTTAGTGTGCTCTGGCCTTTGCAAGGGAGTAACGAAAAGGGAAATAACCATTCCTGTGTGATTAAGGTTGATGATGGAACACATAGCATTCTTTTGACTGGCGATATTGAAGCCCCCGCTGAACAAAAAATGCTAAGTCATTACTGGCAACAGGTTCAGGCAACTTTGATTCAGGTACCCCATCACGGTAGTAATACCTCGTCATCAGTGCCATTGATTCAGCGGGTAAATGGAAAAATGGCACTGGCATCGGCATCGCGCTATAACGCATGGCGATTGCCCTCCAGTAAAGTCAAACTTCGCTATCAACTACAAGGATATCAATGGGTTGACACCCCACATCAGGGGCAAATAACGGTCTATTTTTCAGCTCAAGGTTGGCGGGTGAGCAGCCTAAGGGAGCAAATTTTACCTCGTTGGTATCATCAGTGGTTTGGCGTGCCAGTGGATAACGGGTAGAATATGCGGCTATTTCAACAAATGCTGGTTTTTTGAATGCATAACGACAAAGATCTCTCTACGTGGCAGACATTCCGCCGACTGTGGCCAACCATTGCGCCTTTTAAAGCGGGTCTGATCGTGGCGGGCATAGCGTTAATTCTCAACGCAGCCAGCGATACCTTCATGTTATCGCTCCTTAAGCCGCTTCTCGATGATGGCTTTGGTAAAACAGATCGCTCCGTGCTGATGTGGATGCCGCTGGTGGTTATCGGGCTGATGATTTTACGTGGTATCACCAGTTATATCTCCAGCTACTGTATCTCCTGGGTATCAGGAAAAGTGGTCATGACCATGCGTCGACGTCTGTTCGGCCACATGATGGGAATGCCAGTGTCATTTTTTGACAAACAGTCAACCGGGACACTGCTTTCACGTATTACATACGACTCTGAACAGGTTGCTTCGTCGTCTTCCGGCGCGCTGATTACGGTGGTGCGTGAAGGTGCTTCCATTATCGGTCTGTTCGCCATGATGTTCTATTACAGCTGGCAGCTGTCGATCATTTTGATTGTGTTGGCGCCGATTGTCTCGATTGCGATTCGTATCGTGTCGAAGCGTTTTCGCAGCATCAGTAAAAACATGCAGAACACCATGGGGCAGGTGACCACCAGTGCTGAACAGATGCTGAAAGGCCACAAAGAAGTATTGATTTTTGGCGGCCAGGAAGTAGAAACAAAGCGTTTTGATAAGGTCAGCAACAAGATGCGTTTGCAGGGCATGAAAATGGTTTCTGCTTCTTCCATCTCTGACCCGATCATTCAGCTGATCGCCTCTCTGGCACTGGCATTTGTTCTCTACGCTGCGAGCTTCCCAAGCGTGATGGATAGCCTGACCGCCGGTACGATTACTGTCGTCTTCTCTTCGATGATTGCACTGATGCGTCCGTTGAAATCGCTGACCAACGTTAACGCCCAGTTCCAACGCGGGATGGCAGCATGTCAGACGCTGTTTACCATTCTGGATAGTGAACAGGAGAAAGACGAAGGTAAACGCGAGATTGAGCGTGCTACCGGCGACGTCGAATTCCGCAATGTCACCTTTACCTATCCGGGGCGTGAAGTCCCGGCGCTGCGTAATATCAACCTGAAGATCCCGGCAGGGAAAACAGTGGCTCTGGTAGGGCGTTCGGGGTCGGGTAAATCGACCATCGCCAGCCTGATCACCCGTTTTTATGATATCGATGAAGGCGAGATCCTGATGGATGGTCACGATCTGCGCGAGTATACCCTGGCGTCTTTACGTAACCAGGTTGCTCTGGTGTCGCAGAATGTCCATCTGTTTAATGACACGGTTGCCAACAACATTGCTTACGCCCGTACTGAACAGTACAGCCGTGAGCAAATTGAAGAAGCTGCACGTATGGCCTACGCCATGGACTTTATCAATAAGATGGATAACGGTCTTGATACGGTGATTGGTGAAAACGGCGTGTTGCTCTCTGGCGGTCAGCGCCAGCGTATTGCCATTGCCCGTGCCTTGCTGCGTGATAGCCCAATTCTGATTCTGGATGAAGCCACCTCGGCGCTGGACACCGAATCCGAACGCGCGATTCAGGCGGCGCTGGACGAGTTGCAGAAAAACCGTACCTCTCTGGTGATTGCCCACCGCTTGTCTACCATTGAAAAGGCAGACGAAATTGTGGTCGTCGAGGACGGGATCATTGTGGAACGCGGTACGCATAACGATTTGCTTGAGCACCGTGGAGTCTACGCACAACTTCATAAAATGCAGTTTGGCCAATGATCGAAAAAATCTGGTCTGGCGAGTCGCCTTTGTGGCGGCTACTGCTGCCACTCTCCTGGCTGTATGGTCTGGTGAGTGGCGTTATCCGTCTTTGCTATAAACTAAAACTGAAGCGCGCCTGGCGTGCCCCCGTACCGGTTGTCGTGGTTGGTAATCTCACCGCAGGCGGCAACGGAAAAACTCCGGTGGTTGTCTGGCTGGTGGAACAACTACAAAAACGCGGTATTCGTGTTGGCATAGTGTCCCGGGGCTATGGCGGTAAAGCTGAGTCGTATCCGCTGTTATTGTCGGCAGATACCACCACCGCACAGGCGGGCGATGAACCGGTGCTGATTTATCAGCGTACGGGTGCACCTGTTGCAGTTTCTCCTGTCCGTTCAGATGCGGTAAAAGCCATTCTGGCGCAATATCCCGATGTGCAGATTATCGTGACTGATGACGGTTTACAGCATTATCGTCTGGCGCGTGATGTGGAAATCGTCGTCATCGATGGCGTACGTCGCTTTGGCAATGGCTGGTGGTTGCCTGCGGGGCCAATGCGCGAGCGCGCGGGGCGCTTAAAATCGGTTGATGCGGTAATCGTCAACGGCGGTGTCCCCCGCAGCGGTGAAATCCCCATGCATCTGCTGCCGGGTCAGGCGGTGAATTTACGTACCGGTACGCGTTGTGACGTTGCTCAGCTTGAACATGTGGTGGCGATGGCGGGGATTGGGCATCCGCCGCGCTTTTTTGCCACGCTGAAGATGTGCGGCGTACAACCGGAAAAATATGTACCGCTGGCCGATCATCAGTCTTTGAATCATGCGGATGTTAGTGCGTTGGTAAGCGCCGGGCAAACGCTGGTAATGACTGAAAAAGATGCGGTGAAATGTCGGGCTTTTGCAGAAGAAAATTGGTGGTATTTGCCCGTTGACGCACAGCTTTCAGGTGATGAACCAGCAAAACTGCTTGCGCAACTAACTTCGCTGGCTTCTGGCAACTAGTTACGCCGCGGCAGCGTTCGATTGATGGAGTCATGAATGTCGCTGCCGCACCTCTCCCTTGCTGATGCGCGTAATCTTCACCTTGCCGCGCAAGGCCTGTTAAACAAACCCCGCCGTCGAGCGTCGTTGGAGGATATTCCAGCAACGATCTCCCGCATGTCCTTGCTGCAAATCGATACCATCAATATTGTTGCCCGTAGTCCATATCTGGTGCTTTTCAGTCGTCTGGGAAATTATCCTGCGCAGTGGCTGGATGAGTCTCTGGCGTGTGGCGAATTAATGGAATACTGGGCGCATGAAGCCTGCTTTATGCCGCGTAGCGATTTTCGTCTTATTCGCCACCGCATGCTGGCACCTGAAAAAATGGGCTGGAAATACAGAGATGCCTGGATGCAGGAACATGCGGCGGAAATTGCACAGTTAATTCAGCATATTCATGATAAGGGGCCGGTACGTTCAGCCGATTTTGAGCATCCTCGTAAAGGGGCGAGCGGCTGGTGGGAGTGGAAGCCGCATAAACGGCATCTGGAAGGGCTCTTTACCGCCGGAAAGGTGATGGTGATTGAACGGCGCAACTTCCAGCGCGTTTATGATTTAACCCACCGAGTCATGCCTGACTGGGATGATGAGCGCGACCTCGTTTCGCAAACAGAAGCAGAAATCATCATGCTGGATAACAGTGCGCGCAGCCTGGGAATATTTCGCGAGCAGTGGCTGGCGGATTACTACCGGCTGAAACGTCCGGCGCTGGCGGCGTGGCGCGAAGCGAGGGCTGAACAGCAGCAAATCATTGCTGTGCATGTTGAAAAATTGGGTAATCTTTGGCTGCATGCTGATTTGCTGCCGCTACTCGAACGTGCGCTCGCCGGAAAGCTCACTGCAACGCACAGCGCGGTACTTTCGCCTTTTGATCCTGTTGTCTGGGATCGTAAACGGGCAGAGCAACTTTTTGATTTTAGCTACCGGCTGGAGTGCTACACGCCAGCGCCCAAACGCCAGTATGGTTATTTCGTTCTACCGTTATTGCATCGTGGGCAATTAGTTGGGCGAATGGATTCTAAGATGCATCGCCAGACTGGCATCTTTGAAGTGCTCTCTCTCTGGTTACAGGATGGGGTAAAACCAACAGTGACCCTTCAAAAAGGGCTGCGTCAGGCGATTACTGATTTTGCTCACTGGCAGCAGGCAACACGAGTAACAATAGGGCGCTGCCCGCACGGTTTCTTTACCGATTGCCGCACCGGCTGGGAAATAGACCCCGACGCATAAATGATTATGATAAGATTTATGCATTCATAACCCGATCCATCTGGAGGAACTATGGATCATCGTCTGCTTGAAATCATTGCCTGCCCGGTTTGCAACGGCAAACTTTGGTATAACCAGGAAAAACAAGAACTTATTTGCAAACTGGACAACTTGGCTTTTCCGCTGCGCGATGGCATTCCAGTGCTGCTGGAAACGGAAGCCCGCGTGCTGACTGCTGATGAGAGTAAATCATGAGTTTTGTGGTCATTATTCCCGCGCGCTACGCTTCCACGCGTCTGCCAGGTAAGCCGCTGGTCGATATTAACGGCAAACCCATGATTGTTCATGTACTCGAACGCGCGCGCGAATCAGGTGCCGAGCGCATCATCGTCGCAACCGATCATGAGGATGTCGCCCGCGCTGTTGAAGCTGCTGGCGGTGAAGTATGCATGACGCGTGCTGATCACCAGTCAGGTACAGAACGCCTGGCGGAAGTTGTCGAAAAATGCGCGTTCAGCGACGACACGGTGATTGTGAATGTGCAGGGGGATGAACCGATGATCCCCGCGACAATCATTCGTCAGGTTGCCGATAACCTTGCCCAGCGTCAGGTTGGAATGGCGACCCTGGCTGTGCCTATCCACAGTGCGGAAGAAGCCTTTAATCCGAATGCGGTTAAAGTTGTTCTCGACGCCGAAGGTTATGCGCTCTACTTCTCGCGCGCCACCATTCCGTGGGATCGTGACCGTTTTGCGAAAGGTCTGGAAACCGTAGGAGATAACTTCCTGCGACATCTCGGCATTTATGGCTATCGTGCAGGTTTTATCCGCCGCTATGTTAACTGGCAGCCAAGCCCGTTAGAACATATCGAAATGCTAGAGCAGCTTCGTGTGCTGTGGTATGGAGAAAAAATCCATGTTGCTGTCGCCCAGGAGGTTCCTGGCACCGGTGTAGATACTCCCGAAGATCTTGAGCGTGTTCGCGCTGAAATGGCTTAATTTTTCCCCACGACACTCCATCTCAATTTTGGGAGGAGTGTCGTAGCGTTACGATTCTCTTCATTTTTTCCCTTCAACAATTGATCTCATTCAGGTGACATCTTTTACATTGGCGCTCATTATGAAAGCAGTAGCTTTTATGAGGGTAATCTGAATGGAACAGCTGCGTGCCGAACTAAGCCATTTACTGGGCGAAAGATTGAGTCGTATAGAGTGTGTGAATAGAAAAAGCAGACACAACTCTGTGGGCGTTGTATGACAGCCAGGGAAACCCGATGCCGCTCATGGCGCGAAGTTTTTCTACCCCGGGGCAGGCCAGACAGCTGGCATGGAAAACCACCATGCTGGCTCGGAGCGGGACTGTTCGCATGCCGACTATCTATGGCGTGATGACGCATGAAGAACATCCCGGTCCCGATGTCTTGTTGCTGGAGCGGATGCGCGGTGTTTCTGTGGAAGCTCCCGCAAGAACGCCAGAGCGCTGGGAACATCTGAAAGATCAAATTGTTGAAGCGTTGCTGGCCTGGCACCGTCAGGACAGCCGCGGATGTGTTGGCGCAGTTGACAATACTCAGGAAAATTTCTGGCCTTCCTGGTATCGTCAGCACGTTGAAATGCTGTGGGCGACGCTCAATCAGTTCAATAACACAGGTTTAACCATGCAGGATAAGCGGATTCTGTTTCGCACTCGTGAATGTCTGCCGGTGTTGTTTGAAGGTTTTAACGATAATTGTGTGCTGATTCACGGCAATTTCTGTTTGCGTAGCATGCTGAAAGATTCCCGTAGCGATCAGCTCCTGGCGATGGTCGGACCGGGGTTAATGCTCTGGGCGCCGCGTGAGTATGAATTATTCCGGTTGATGGATAACACCCTGGCGGAAGATTTGCTCTGGAGTTACCTGCAACGCGCGCCAGTGGCGGAGTCTTTCATCTGGCGGCGTTGGCTGTATGTGTTATGGGATGAAGTTGCGCAACTGGTCAATACCGGACGGTTTAACCGTAGCAACTTTGATCTGGCGACTAAATCACTCCTGCCGTGGCTCGCCTGACGAACCTTTTAACCACTGCCAGATGCGGCCAAGCGTTTCATAGCCAACGCGGTCGCTATGCATCAACCAGACCGGAGACGGGATTGCCCGTTCCCAAGGATTAAGCGGCGAGTCGATTGCTAACTGGTTCGCCGGGGCTGGCAGCGGATTTAGCCCTTCCTGCTGAAAAAAGATCATCGCGCGTGGCAAATGAGACGCAGATGTCACCAGCAGGAAAAGGGCATCGCCAATCGCCTGTTTCACTGCGGCAGCTTCTTCTTCGGTATCTTTTGGTAAATCCAGTGTGATAATTTGCTCGCGTGGGACACCCAGCGATTGCGCCACTCTGGCACCTACTTCCGCTGTACTCACCGTATTGGTTTTTGCTACGCCTCCCGTGAAGATCAGCTTTGATCCCGGATTTTCGCGCCATAAGCGAATACCTTCATTCAGGCGCGGCAAACTGTTATTGATTAAATTAGAGCTCGGTGCCCACTGTGGGTTCCAGGTATAACCACCTCCGAGCACCACGATATAGTCCACTTTTTTGCGCATTATTCCATGTCGGATAGGTGCTTTCGATGGGACGCAGCAGGCGGTCGGCTACCGGTTGCAAACTCAATAACAAGAGCGCCAGCCACCCAATGCTAACAAAAATCTTCCCGGTTTTTTGAAAACGGCTAAACCACAGCAGCGCCAGGCCAGCACCAATAATCAACAACATCAGCGGAAGTGGCAGCAGCATGCCGCCAATCACTTTTTTCAGTGTAAAAAGCATCCTTTCTGGTTCCTTTTTTGACCATATAGCAAGGGATCGCCAGCGATATTACACCAGACGGGTTCATTCTCGCCGTGGCTGTGACAAAATAGCGTCTTTATCAGAAAACGTCTTAGCCAACCGGTGGAGAAAGCAATGCAGGATCGCAATTTTGATGATATTGCGGAAAAGTTTTCCCGTAACATTTACGGCACCACCAAAGGGCAGCTTCGACAGGCTATTCTGTGGCAGGATCTCGATCGCGTGCTGGCGGAAATGGGCCCGCAAAAACTGCGTGTGCTGGATGCTGGCGGTGGAGAAGGGCAGACCGCAATCAAAATGGCCGAGCGCGGGCATCAGGTCATTTTATGCGATCTCTCTGCGCAGATGATCGACCGCGCAAAACAGGCGGCAGAAGCAAAAGGTGTGAGCGACAACATGCAATTTATACATTGCGCCGCTCAGGATGTTGCTTCACATTTGGAAACGCCCGTTGATCTGATATTGTTCCATGCGGTGCTGGAGTGGGTGGCCGATCCCCGCAGCGTATTGCAGACCCTGTGGTCAGTGTTGCGTCCAGGCGGCGTGTTGTCATTAATGTTCTACAATGCGCACGGCTTGCTGATGCATAACATGGTCGCCGGGAATTTTGATTACGTGCAGGCGGGAATGCCGAAAAAGAAAAAACGGACGCTTTCGCCAGATTATCCACGCGACCCGGCGCAGGTTTATCTGTGGCTGGAAGAAGCTGGTTGGCAAATTATGGGTAAGACAGGCGTTCGCGTGTTTCATGATTATCTGCGTGAAAAGCACCAACAGCGCGACAGCTATGAAGCATTACTTGAATTAGAAACGCGTTATTGCCGTCAGGATCCGTATATTAACCTGGGGCGTTATATTCATGTCACCGCGCACAAACCGCAGAGCAAGGATAAAGTATGAGTGAATTATCCCAGACAGTCCCCGAACTGGTTGCCTGGGCCAGAAAAAATGACTTCTCCATCTCGCTGCCGGTAGACCGACTCTCTTTTCTGCTGGCGGTTGCCACTCTAAATGGCGAGCGTCTTGATGGTGAGATGAGTGAAGGCGAGTTGGTGGATGCGTTCCGCCATGTGAGTGATGCGTTTGAGCAAACCAGCGAAACCATCGGCGTGCGCGCCAACAACGCGATCAACGATATGGTACGTCAACGTCTGCTGAACCGCTTTACCAGCGAGCAGGCGGAAGGGAATGCTATTTATCGCCTGACGCCGCTCGGCATCGGCATTACTGACTACTACATCCGTCAGCGCGAGTTTTCTACGTTGCGCCTTTCTATGCAGTTGTCGATTGTGGCGGGTGAGTTAAAACGTGCAGCCGATGCCGCCGAAGAGGGCGGTGATGAATTTCACTGGCACCGCAACGTCTATGCGCCGCTGAAATATTCGGTAGCGGAAATTTTCGACAGCATCGACCTGACGCAACGTCTGATGGACGAACAGCAGCAGCAGGTGAAGGACGATATCGCTCAGTTGCTGAATAAAGACTGGCGGGCGGCGATCTCCAGCTGTGAATTGTTGCTTTCGGAAACTTCCGGAACGCTGCGTGAATTGCAGGATACGCTGGAAGCAGCAGGCGACAAGTTGCAGGCCAACCTGTTGCGCATTCAGGATGCGACGATGACCCATGACGACCTGCATTTTGTCGATCGTCTGGTGTTCGATCTGCAAAGTAAGCTCGATCGTATTATCAGCTGGGGCCAGCAATCCATCGACTTGTGGATTGGCTACGATCGCCACGTACACAAATTTATTCGTACCGCTATCGATATGGATAAAAACCGCGTCTTTGCCCAGCGTTTACGTCAGTCGGTACAAACCTATTTTGATGAGCCGTGGGCGCTGACTTACGCCAATGCCGATCGTTTGCTGGATATGCGTGACGAAGAGATGGCACTGCGCGATGAAGAAGTGACCGGGGAACTTCCGCCAGATTTAGAGTACGAAGAGTTTAACGAGATCCGCGAACAACTCGCCGCGATTATCGAAGAGCAGCTCGCCGTCTATAAAACCAGACAAGTACCGCTGGATCTTGGTCTGGTGGTACGCGAATATCTGGCGCAGTATCCGCGTGCGCGTCACTTTGACGTCGCGCGTATTGTAATTGATCAGGCGGTACGCCTCGGCGTAGCGCAAGCAGACTTCACCGGACTGCCAGCGAAATGGCAGCCGATTAATGATTACGGAGCCAAGGTACAGGCGCATGTCATCGACAAATATTGAACAAGTGATGCCGGTTAAGCTGGCGCAGGCGCTGGCGAATCCGTTATTTCCGGCGCTGGATAGCGCCTTACGTTCAGGCCGCCATATTGGCCTCGACGAACTGGATAATCATGCTTTCCTGATGGATTTTCAGGAATATCTGGAAGAGTTTTACGCGCGTTATAACGTGGAGTTAATCCGCGCGCCGGAAGGTTTCTTCTATTTACGTCCACGTTCCACCACCATCATCCCACGTTCCGTATTGTCTGAACTGGACATGATGGTCGGTAAAATCCTCTGTTATCTCTATCTCAGCCCGGAACGGCTGGCCAACGAGGGGATCTTTACCCAGCAGGAACTGTATGACGAACTGCTCACTCTGGCCGATGAAGCAAAATTGCTGAAACTGGTGAACAATCGTTCTACCGGTTCAGACGTTGACCGCCAGAAGTTGCAGGAAAAAGTGCGCTCTTCGCTCAACCGTCTGCGTCGCTTAGGCATGGTGTGGTTTATGGGCCACGACAGCAGCAAGTTCCGCATTACCGAATCGGTGTTCCGCTTTGGTGCCGATGTGCGTGCGGGCGACGATCCGCGTGAAGCACAACGTCGTCTGATTCGCGATGGCGAAGCAATGTCGCTGGAAAATCACCTGCAACTCAATGACGAAACTGAAGAGAGTCAGCCAGATAGCGGAGAGGAAGAATAATGATTGAACGCGGTAAATTTCGCTCACTGACGCTGATTAACTGGAACGGCTTTTTTGCCCGAACTTTTGACCTGGATGAGCTGGTTACGACGCTTTCCGGCGGTAACGGGGCGGGCAAATCCACTACTATGGCGGCGTTTGTTACGGCGCTCATTCCCGACCTGACCCTGCTGCATTTCCGTAACACCACGGAAGCCGGGGCTACCAGTGGTTCGCGCGATAAAGGTCTGCACGGTAAGCTGAAAGCGGGTGTCTGTTATTCGATGCTCGATACCATTAACTCGCGCCACCAGCGCGTGGTGGTCGGTGTGCGTCTGCAACAGGTTGCCGGACGCGATCGTAAAGTGGATATCAAGCCGTTTGCCATTCAGGGACTGCCGATGTCGGTGCAGCCGACACAGCTGGTGACCGAATCCCTGAACGAACGTCAGGCGCGCGTGCTGCCGCTTAACGAGCTGAAAGACAAGCTCGAGGCGATGGAAGGCGTGCAGTTTAAACAGTTCAACTCCATTACCGATTACCACTCGCTGATGTTCGATCTGGGCATCATCGCGCGTCGTCTGCGCTCAGCGTCTGATCGTAGTAAATTCTATCGTCTGATCGAAGCCTCGCTGTATGGCGGGATCTCCAGTGCCATTACCCGTTCTCTGCGCGACTACCTGCTGCCGGAAAACAGCGGCGTGCGTAAAGCGTTCCAGGACATGGAAGCGGCGCTGCGTGAAAACCGTATGACGCTGGAAGCGATTCGCGTCACCCAGTCGGACCGCGACCTGTTTAAACATCTGATCAGCGAAGCCACCAACTACGTGGCGGCGGACTACATGCGTCACGCCAACGAGCGCCGTGTCCATCTCGATAAAGCGCTGGAGTTTCGTCGCGAGCTACATACTTCGCGTCAGCAACTGGCGGCGGAGCAGTACAAACATGTCGATATGGCGCGTGAACTGGCAGAGCACAACGGTGCCGAGGGCGATCTGGAAGCGGATTATCAGGCGGCCAGCGATCACCTGAACCTGGTGCAAACCGCTTTGCGTCAGCAGGAGAAAATCGAACGCTACGAAGCGGACCTCGATGAACTGCAGATCCGTCTGGAAGAGCAAAATGAAGTGGTGGCAGAAGCCATCGAGCGTCAGGAAGATAACGAAGCGCGCGCGGAAGCCGCCGAACTGGAAGTGGACGAGCTGAAAAGCCAGCTTGCCGACTACCAGCAGGCGCTGGACGTCCAGCAACGCGCGCGATCCAGTACAACCAGGCGATTGCTGCGCTTAATCGTGCCAAAGAACTGTGCCATCTGCCAGACTTAACCGCCGACAGCGCCGCCGAATGGCTGGAAACCTTCCAGGCGAAAGAGCTGGAAGCGACTGAAAAAATGCTCTCTCTTGAGCAGAAAATGAGCATGGCGCAAACCGCGCACAGCCAGTTTGAGCAGGCTTATCAGCTGGTGGTTGCAATCAACGGCCCGCTGGCGCGTAACGAGGCGTGGGATGTCGCCCGCGAACTGCTGCGCGAAGGGGTCGATCAGCGTCACCTGGCAGAGCAGGTTCAGCCACTGCGGATGCGTTTAAGCGAACTGGAACAGCGTCTGCGCGAGCAGCAAGAAGCTGAACGTCTGCTGGCAGATTTCTGCAAACGTCAGGGCAAGAATTTTGATATCGACGAACTGGAAGCCCTGCATCAGGAACTGGAAGCGCGTATTGCCTCTCTTTCTGACAGCGTTTCCAACGCCCGTGAAGAGCGTATGGCACTGCGTCAGGAACAGGAACAGCTGCAATCTCGTATTCAGAGCCTGATGCAGCGTGCGCCGGTTTGGCTGGCAGCGCAAAACAGTCTCAATCAGTTGAGCGAGCAGTGCGGTGAAGAGTTCACCTGCAGCCAGGATGTCACCGAATATCTGCAACAACTGCTGGAGCGTGAGCGCGAAGCGATTGTTGAACGTGATGAAGTGGGCGCGCGCAAAAACGCTGTCGATGAAGAGATCGAACGTTTAAGCCAGCCAGGCGGCTCCGAAGACCAGCGTCTGAATGCGCTGGCGGAACGCTTTGGCGGCGTGCTGCTGTCAGAAATTTATGACGACGTTAGCCTGGACGATGCGCCGTACTTCTCGGCGTTGTATGGCCCGTCTCGCCACGCCATTGTGGTGCCGGATCTGTCACAGGTGGCCGAACAGCTGGAAGGCTTAACCGATTGCCCGGAAGATCTCTACTTGATCGAGGGAGATCCGCAGTCGTTCGATGATAGCGTGTTCAACGTCGATGAGCTGGAAAAAGCGGTGGTGGTGAAAACCGCCGAGCGTCAGTGGCGTTATTCACGTTTCCCGGAAGTGCCGCTGTTTGGTCGCGCGGCGCGTGAAAGCCGGATCGAAAGCCTGCACGCCGAGCGCGAATTGCTCTCTGAACGCTTTGCTACGCTCTCCTTTGATGTTCAGAAAACCCAGCGACTGCATCAGGCATTCAGCCGCTTTATTGGCAGCCATCTGGCAGTGGCGTTTGAGTCCGATCCGGAAGCCGAAATTCGCCAACTGAACAGCCGCCGTGTCGAACTGGAGCGGGCGTTGAGTAATCATGAAAATGATAACCAGCAGCAGCGAATTCAGTTTGAGCAGGCGAAAGAGGGCGTTGCGGCACTGAACCGTATCCTGCCGCGTCTCAACCTGTTGGCGGATGACTCACTGGCGGATCGTGTCGATGAAATCCGCGAACGTCTTGATGAAGCTCAGGAAGCTGCGCGTTTTGTTCAGCAGTTTGGCAACCAACTGGCGAAACTGGAGCCGATCGTTTCTGTGTTGCAGAGCGACCCGGAACAGTTCGAACAGTTAAAAGAAGATTACGCGTATTCTCAGCAGATGCAGCGCGATGCCCGTCAACAGGCATTTGCCCTGACTGAAGTGGTACAGCGTCGTGCGCACTTTAGCTACTCTGACTCGGCAGAAATGCTTAGTGGGAACAGCGATCTCAACGAAAAACTGCGCGAACGTCTGGAGCAGGCGGAAGCGGAGCGTACCCGCGCTCGTGAAGCGTTGCGCGGACACGCTGCGCAGTTGAGTCAGTACAACCAGGTACTGGCTTCTCTGAAAAGTTCTTACGACACCAAAAAGAGCTGCTCAACGATCTGCAACGCGAACTGCAGGATATCGGCGTGCGTGCCGATAGCGGGGCAGAAGAGCGGGCGCGTATTCGTCGTGACGAATTGCATGCGCAACTGAGCAATAACCGTTCACGCCGCAATCAACTGGAAAAAGCGCTGACCTTCTGCGAGGCGGAGATGGACAACCTGACCCGCAAACTGCGCAAGCTGGAACGTGATTACTTTGAGATGCGCGAGCAGGTAGTGACCGCCAAAGCGGGCTGGTGTGCGGTAATGCGCATGGTGAAAGATAATGGCGTTGAACGCCGCTTACACCGTCGTGAGTTGGCTTATCTCTCTGCCGATGATTTACGTTCCATGTCGGATAAGGCGTTAGGTGCGCTGCGTCTGGCGGTGGCGGATAACGAACATCTGCGCGACGTGCTGCGCATGTCGGAAGATCCAAAACGACCTGAGCGCAAAATCCAGTTCTTCGTGGCGGTTTATCAGCATCTGCGCGAACGTATTCGCCAGGATATTATTCGTACCGATGATCCGGTGGAAGCTATCGAGCAGATGGAAATCGAACTCAGCCGTCTGACCGAAGAGTTAACTTCTCGCGAACAGAAACTGGCGATCAGCTCCCGCAGTGTGGCGAACATCATTCGCAAAACCATTCAGCGCGAACAGAACCGTATCCGCATGCTCAACCAGGGCTTGCAGAGCGTATCGTTCGGTCAGGTGAACAGTGTGCGTCTGAACGTGAACGTGCGTGAAACCCACGCCATGTTGCTTGACGTGCTTTCAGAACAGCATGAGCAACATCAGGATCTGTTCAAGAGCAACCGCCTGACCTTCTCGGAAGCTCTGGCAAAACTGTATCAGCGACTTAACCCACAAATTGATATGGGCCAGCGCACGCCGCAGACCATTGGTGAAGAACTTCTGGATTACCGTAACTACCTGGAGATGGAAGTTGAGGTTAACCGTGGTTCCGATGGCTGGCTGCGCGCGGAGTCTGGCGCACTGTCGACCGGTGAGGCTATCGGTACGGGGATGTCGATTCTGGTGATGGTAGTACAGAGCTGGGAAGATGAATCTCGCCGCCTGCGCGGTAAAGATATCTCTCCTTGCCGTCTGCTATTCCTCGATGAAGCTGCGCGACTGGATGCCCGTTCCATCGCCACGCTGTTTGAATTGTGTGAGCGTTTGCAAATGCAGCTCATCATCGCGGCACCTGAAAATATCAGCCCGGAGAAAGGCACCACCTATAAACTGGTGCGTAAAGTCTTCCAGAATACCGAACACGTTCACGTAGTCGGCCTGCGAGGATTTGCGCCGCAACTCCCTGAAACGCTTCCAGGAACAGATGAAGCGCCTTCTCAGGCAAGTTAAGTTCAAGGCGGCAGCGATGCCGCCTTTTTTTTCGAAAAACTCCGTTTCTGCACTAAAAAAAATGCCGCATTATGGCGCGCTTTTCTTTAAACTTCTTTACATTAGGTTGTGTAAAAACGTACCGACGTTTATATACTGAAGGTAAGCTTGATAAGTAACAGGCTTGCTCGTCATACTTTCATGAGTATTGGCGTTGTAAAGGCAGTTAAGATAAAACAGCCTGGCTATTCAGAGTATGATAAAAACAGGGGGCAAGGGATGTTGCTTAACATGATGTGTGGTCGTCGGCTTTCGGCAATCAGTTTGTGCCTGGCCGTAACATTCGCTCCACTGTTCAGTGTGCAGGCTGATGAGCCTGAGGTTATCCCTGGTGACAGCCCGGTGGCTGTAAGTGAACAGGGAGATGTACTGCCGCAGGCGCAAGCCACGGCAATAATGGCGGGGATCCAACCGCTACCTGAAGGTGCGGCAGAAAAGGCCCGCACGCAAATTGAATCACAATTACCTGCAGGTTATAAGCCGGTTTATCTTAACCAGCTTCAACTCTTGTATGCAGCACGCGATATGCAGCCGATGTGGGAAAATCGTGATGCAGTTAAAGCTTTCCAGCAGCAGTTGGCGGAAGTGGCGATTGCCGGTTTTCAACCGCAGTTTAACAAATGGGTGGAGTTACTGACTGACCCTGGCGTTAACGGTATGGCACGTGATGTGGTGCTATCGGATGCAATGATGGGGTATCTCCATTTCGTCGCAAACATTCCGGTCAAAGGTACCCGCTGGCTGTACAGCAGTAAACCTTATGCGCTCTCAACACCGCCGCTCTCGGTCATTAACCATTGGCAGGTGGCGCTGGATAACGGTCAACTGACCACGTTTGTCTCAGGGTTGGCACCACAGCATCCGCAATATTCAGCAATGCATGAATCTTTGCTGACCTTATTGAGTGATTCCAAACCGTGGCCGCAACTGACCGGTAAAGCAACGCTACGCCCTGGTCAATGGAGTAACGACGTCCCGGCGCTGCGCGAGATTTTGCAGCGTACAGGTATGCTCGAAGGTGGGCCGAAAATAGCACTGCCGGGCGATGAAACATCGACAGGCGCGGTAGTTAGTCCGTCTGCCGCTGCAATCGAAACAGCCGAAACTAAGCCGATGGATAAGCAAACTACAGCTCGCAGTAAACCTGCGCCAGCCGTCCGAGCTGCTTATGATAATGAGCTGGTGGAAGCCGTTAAACGTTTTCAGGCATGGCAAGGCTTAGGGGCAGATGGATCTATTGGCCCGGCAACGCGAGACTGGTTAAACGTCACGCCTGCACAGCGTGCGGGCGTGCTGGCGCTCAATATCCAGCGATTGCGCTTGCTGCCATCCGAGCTTTCTACTGGCATCATGGTTAACATTCCGGCCTACTCGCTGGTCTATTATCAGAACGGCAATCAAGTGCTGGATTCACGGGTCATTGTCGGTCGTCCCGATCGCAAAACGCCGATGATGAGCAGTGCCTTAAACAATGTGGTGGTAAACCCGCCGTGGAACGTACCACCGACGCTGGCACGCAAAGATATTCTGCCAAAGGTGCGTAACGATCCTGGTTATCTGGAAAGTCATGGCTATACGGTGATGCGCGGCTGGAACAGCAAAGATACGCTTGACCCGTGGCAGATTGACTGGTCGACGATCACCGCATCGAATTTGCCGTTCCGCTTCCAGCAAGCTCCTGGTCCGCGAAATTCGCTAGGACGGTATAAATTTAATATGCCGAGTTCAGACGCTATCTATTTGCATGACACGCCGAATCACAATCTTTTCAAACGTGAAACGCGCGCGTTGAGTTCTGGCTGTGTGCGGGTGAACAAGGCGTCGGATCTGGCAAATATGCTGCTGCAGGATGCTGGCTGGAATGACAAACGTATCTCCGATGCTCTGAAGCGGGGTGATACCCGTTACGTTAATATTCGTCAATCGATACCGGTTAATCTTTACTATCTGACCGCCTTTGTTGGTGCAGATGGTCGTACCCAATATCGTACAGATATTTACAATTATGATCTGCCTGCACGATCCAGCTCGCAAATTGTCTCAAAAGCGGAACAATTAATCAGATAAATGAAGTAGTTCGGGAAAATCTGTTGTCGTAATAATTGGCATGTTCGGGGGCTATTCTCTGTAGCCCCCGTCGCTGCTGGGGGTGAGTCATCTTGACGTCAGCTTTATGGGCGGTTAAGGTGCCTCTTGTGCGCCAGAAGTGCATATAAACGATAACATTGACCTGTAGACTTGATTATCATGGACAAATTCGACGCTAATCGCCGCAAACTACTGGCGCTTGGTGGCGTTGCACTTGGTGCCGCCATCCTGCCGACGCCTTCATTTGCGACACTCTCTACCCCACGTCCGCGCATTTTGACACTTAACAATCTCCACACCGGAGAGTCAATTAAGGCGGAGTTTTTCGATGGCAGAGGCTATATTCAGGAAGAATTGGCAAAACTAAACCATTTTTTCCGCGATTTCCGCGCGAACAAAATAAGGTCCATCGACCCAGGATTATTCGACCAGTTATATCGCCTGCAAGGGTTGTTAGGCACTCGCAAGCCAGTACAGCTCATATCTGGCTACCGTTCGATTGACACCAATAACGAATTACGCGCCCACAGCCGTGGAGTAGCAAAGAAAAGCTATCACACTAAAGGGCAGGCGATGGACTTCCATATTGAAGGTATTGCGTTAAGCAATATACGCAAAGCAGCGTTATCTATGCGCGCAGGTGGTGTAGGATATTACCCACGCAGTAACTTTGTGCATATTGATACCGGGCCAGCGCGGCACTGGTAACAATCGCTTAACGAAACAGGGGCAGTATGAACTATCGTATTATTCCGGTCACCGCATTTTCCCAGAACTGTTCATTGACCTGGTGTGAGCAAACTCGCCTGGCAGCACTGGTCGATCCGGGCGGCGATGCGGAAAAAATCAAACAGGAAGTTGACGCCAGCGGTCTGACGCTAATGCAGATCCTGCTGACGCATGGTCATCTGGACCACGTTGGCGCAGCGGCGGAACTGGCACAACACTACGGCGTGCCAGTGCTTGGCCCGGAAAAAGAAGATGAGTTCTGGCTGCAAGGCTTGCCTGCGCAGAGTCGCATGTTTGGCCTGGAAGAGTGTCAGCCATTAACGCCAGATCGCTGGCTGAATGAAGGCGACACTATCAGCATAGGGAATGTGACTTTACAGGTGTTACATTGCCCAGGGCATACGCCAGGCCATGTGGTTTTCTTTGATAATCAGGCAAAACTGTTGATTTCTGGCGACGTCCTTTTCAAAGGCGGAGTAGGGCGCAGTGACTTCCCACGAGGCGATCACAATCAACTGATTTCTTCAATCAAAGATAAATTGCTGCCATTGGGGGATGACGTGACATTTATTCCGGGTCACGGACCATTATCCACTCTTGGTTATGAGCGCCTGCATAATCCCTTCCTGCAAGACGAAATGCCCGTCTGGTAAAAGCACATAAAAAAGCCCGCTTTTAATGCGGGCCTGGATTTCTGGCAAAGTGCGCTTTGTTTATGCCGGATGCGGCGCGAGCACCTTATCCAGCTTACAAAATGGTGCAAATTCAAAATATTGCAGGGGACGCATAGGTCTGATAAGCGTAGCGCATCAGGCAATGTTGCGTTTGTCATCAGTCTCAGCCCGCTTTCAGCGGGCTTCATCGGTTTTAACGCTTACAGCACAGCCACAATCGCTTCGCACAGCGGCGCCATGTTATCTGGCGTCATTCCGGCCACGTTTACGCGACCAGAAGCAACAGCATACACGCCAAACTCTTCACGCAGACGCAGTACCTGTTCTTTTGTCAGGCCACTGAAAGAGAACATACCATTCTGTTTGATGATAAAGCTAAAGTCGCGGTTTGCGCCTTTCTCCTGCAGTGTATTAACAAATAACTGACGCATACGCTGAATACGCTGGCGCATATCGGTCAGCTCTTGTTCCCAGATCGCACGCAAAGCCTCGTTGCTCAGGATCGTAGCAACAACCGAAGCCCCGTGAGCCGGTGGGTTAGAATAGTTTGCACGAATTACTGCTTTCATCTGGCTGAATGCACGATCGACAGTTTCACTGTCTGCGGCAACCAGAGTACAAGCGCCAACACGCTCGTTGTACAGGCCAAAGTTCTTAGAGTAGGAACTGGCGACGATCAACTCTTTATGCAGAGCCGCGAAAGCGCGCAGACCTTCAGCATCCTCTTCCAGACCACGGGCGAAACCCTGGTAAGCGAAGTCAAATAGCGGCAGCCAGCCTTTCTCAACAGAAAGCTGCGCCAGTGTTTGCCATTGCTCCAGTGTAGGATCGATGCCGGTAGGGTTATGGCAGCAGCCGTGGAACAGGACAACGTCACCAGCCTGAGCTTCGTTCAGACTGTTAACTAAAGCGTCGAAGTCCAGAGTGTGATTTTCCGCATCGTAATAAGCGTATTCACGAACTTCCAGACCCGCAGAGTTAAATACGCTCTTATGGTTTGGCCAGCTTGGGTTGCTCACCCACACGCGCTTAACGCTGGTATTTTTTGCCAGGAAATCGGCGGCTACACGTAATGCCCCGGTACCACCTGGGGTCTGGGCTGTACGAGCGCGTTTGTCATTGATTAAGGCGCTACCTTTACCAAACAGCAGTTCCTGAGTACAACGACCAAATTCAGGAATACCGTCAATGCCGAGGTAGTTTTTGGTGGTTTCATTTTCGAGCAGATACTGTTCAGCCTTTTTAACGCTGGTCAATACCGGGGTTTTGCCCGTCTCATCTTTATAGACACCAATCCCGAGGTTAATTTTGCCGGGACGTTCATCGGCACGAAACAGATCGGCCAGGCCCAGAATCGGGTCGGCAGGAGCGGCGGTAATGTTCTCAAACATGACGAGGTTCCATTATGGTTACAGAAGGGAAGTCCGCTATCAGGGTAACGGGAGATTTACAAAATTCCAACTATTACTGATGAAAACGCAGGCTGTTTTTTCAAGACGTGAGATTGCTCTGGAAGGCATAAAAAAACAGGACCAAAGTCCTGTTTTTTCGGCATTTAACAAAGAGGTCTGCTATTAGAACTGGTAAACGATACCTACAGCAACGGTATCATCAGAACCTACGCCCAGTTTGTTGTCAGAATCGATCTGGTTGATGATGTAGTCAACATAAGTGGACATGTTTTTGTTGAAGTAGTAGGTTGCGCCCACTTCAACGTAGTTCACCAGATCAACATCACCGATGCCTTCTACGTCTTTCGCTTTAGATTTGGTGTAAGCGATGGACGGACGCAGACCAAAGTCAAACTGGTATTGCGCAACTAACAGAACGTCTTGCGTTTTGTTGGCAAAGCCACCAGTGATCGGGGTAGCGTTACGGGTTTCACCGTAGTTTGCTGCCAGGTAGATGTTATTTGCATCATACTTCAGGCCAGTTGCCCACTGTTCAGCTTTTTTACCCTGGCCGAGAGGCTGAGCTTCTTGCAGGTCGGTGCGGTCAGCTGCACCATAAGCACCAACGATACCAAAGCCTTCGAATTCGTAGCTGATGGAACCGCCAACACCGTCGCCGTTAGAACGTCGTGCAGTATCACGCTCGTTTTTACCGAGGTACTGAACAGCGAAGTTCAGGCCGTCAACCAGACCAAAGAAGTTGGAGTTACGGTAAGTTGCAACGCCGCCAACACGACCAACGAAGAAGTCATCGCTGTATGCGGTATCACCACCGAACTCTGGCAGCATATCGGTGTAGCCCAGTGCGTCATAAACAACACCGTAATTACGACCGTAATCGAAAGAACCTACGTCAGCGTATTTCAGACCAGCGAATGCCAGACGGGTTTTGTTGCCAGTTTGAGCGTCAGCACCTTCAGAGTTGTTACCCTGGAAGTTGTATTCCCACTGACCGTAACCGGTCAGATCGGAATTGATTTGAGTTTCCCCTTTAAAACCAAGACGGGCATAGGTCATGTCACCATTGCCACCGTAACTGTTTTCACCGTTATCCTTGGAAAAATAATGCAGACCGACAGCTTTACCGTACAGATCTACTTTGTTGCCATCTTTGTTATAGATTTCTGCAGCGTTTGCAGTACCTGCTACTAACAGAGCAGGGACAATCACTGCCAGAATATTGCGCTTCATCATTATTTATTGCCCTCATGGTTTTTTTTTATAACACCTGCCACTGCCGCCAATAAGTTCTGTCAATGAATCTTTACGGAACTATTGATGAGAGTTTGGTGTTTTATGTATCTGCAGGCATCTTTCCATTCAAACTAACGTTTCGCTACCGTGAAAGTGCTACAAAGATAAAGATATAGTTACAAAAAGCAAAAATGTGTAACCAATAGTAAAATTTAAGGAACTTTGTGAACGCCGTCATATTTCCATTGGACTTTAATGATATTTGCAGTGGATTTTATCTATTTATATGATTTCCTTATATTTAAATTAACTAAACGAAAATTTTCTTTCTGATCATTTATCCCCGCAGTCACACTGAATCACGCTTTCAGGCGTCCAGAAAGCCAAAAATAAGTATAAAAAATTGTGCTATCAGCTAAGAAATTGCTAATCCGCAATAAGACTGTGGGTTAATTTTTTGTTCGCAAATATTTCAGAGAAATATTCCGTAACAGGAAGAGGGGCCTTGAGGGGTTGCAAATAGATTGATTGACTTAACAAACAGATAACTTGACAGAAGGGGATGAAAAAAGAGCCAGCGTGCGCTGGCTCTTTCAGGAAGTGAATTAGAAGCTGGCGTTACGCGGGGTACGTGGGAAAGGAATCACGTCACGCACGTTCTGTACGCCGGTCACGTAGGCAATCAGGCGTTCAAAGCCAAGACCGAAACCGGAATGTGGAACAGTACCGTAGCGACGCAGATCGCGATACCACCAGTAATCTTCTTTGTTCAGGCCCATCTCCAGCATGCGCTCGTCCAGCACGTCCAGACGCTCTTCACGCTGCGAACCACCAATGATCTCACCGATACCCGGCGCCAGAACGTCCATTGCGGCAACGGTTTTACCGTCTTCGTTAAGGCGCATATAGAACGCTTTAATGTCTTTCGGATAGTTTTTAACCACTACCGGTGCTTTAAAGTGTTCTTCCGCCAGATAACGCTCGTGCTCAGAAGAGAGATCGACGCCCCAGTAAACCGGGTTTTCAAATTTCTTACCGCAGTTTTCAAGGATGGTGACTGCTTCGGTGTAATCAACCTGGGCGAAGTCTGCTTCAATGAAACGTTCCAGGCGGCTTACAGCATCTTTGTCCACGCGTTCAGCGAAGAATTTCATGTCGTCAGCACGTTCTTCGAGAACTGCTTTGAAGACATATTTCAGCATGGCTTCAGCCAGACCGGCGATATCGTTCAGATTAGCAAACGCGACTTCTGGCTCCAGCATCCAGAATTCCGCCAGGTGACGGCTGGTGTTGGAGTTTTCAGCACGGAAGGTCGGGCCGAAGGTATAAATTTTCGACAGCGCACAGGCATAGGTTTCGCCGTTCAACTGACCAGATACGGTCAGGAAAGACTCTTTACCAAAGAAGTCTTTATCGAAATCGACTTTGCCCTGATCGTTACGCGGCAGGTTTTCTAGATCCAGCGTTGAAACGCGGAACATTTCGCCAGCGCCTTCGGTATCGGACGCGGTAATCAGCGGCGTAGAAACCCAGAAGAAGCCCTGCTCGTTAAAGAAGCGATGCAGCGCCTGTGCCAGCGTGTGGCGAACGCGTGCTACTGCGCCAATCAGGTTGGTACGCGGACGCAGGTGAGCGACTTCACGCAGATATTCGATGCTGTGGCGTTTTGCGGCCATCGGGTAAGTGTCTGGATCTTCAACCCAACCGGCAACTTCAACGTTGCTGGCCTGAATTTCAAATTGTTGCCCCTGGCCCGGCGATGCCACGACTTTACCCGTCACAATGACCGAGCAACCGGTGGTCAGACGCAGTACGTCTTCATTGTAATTGGGCAGAGAATTATTGATGACAGCCTGTACAGGATCAAAGCAGGAACCGTCATAAACGGCGAGGAAGGAGATGCCAGCTTTTGAATCTCGGCGGGTACGTACCCATCCGCGCACGGTGACTTCGCTGTCAACGGCTATGCGGCCCTGGAGTACGTCGGCTACAGGCACAACGCTCATAATATTCTCTCTGTTAATAGTCGGAAAAAATAAACACTTGTCCACCCGTCAATGGGGGGATACCTATGTTACCTGGCATCTGCAATCAGACAAGCAGAATTCGCAGATGGGACAAAAGATTTCGGAATAAAAGGCAAAAAAGGGAGCCGTTATGGCTCCCTGATGATATTAACTGGCTTTTTTAATGTGCGGAAGGTCGAATGCTTTACGTAGCGCGCGGACAAACGCTTTGTCATGGCAGATAGTTTTGCCAGGGCTGTCAGAAAGTTTCGCCACCGGTTTACCGTTACACTCCACCAGTTTAATCACGATATTCAAGGGTTTTACCTGAGGAATATCACAAGTCAGGCGTGTGCCAATGCCAAAACTTAATTGCACGCGAGAAGAGAAGTGGCGATAAAGCTCAACCGCTTTAGGTAAATCCAGATTGTCGGAGAAAACCAGTATTTTGCTTTGCGGGTCAATCCCCAGTTTCTCATAATGTGCAATCGCTTTTTCGCCCCATTCTACCGGGTCGCCAGAGTCATGACGCAAGCCCTGATAGCGGCTGGCAAACTCCACGCCGAAATCACGTAAGAATGCATCCATCGTAATACAGTCGGTTAACGCAATCCCCAGTTGATCGGGATACTCTTCCAGCCAGGCAGCAAGTGCAGCTCGCTGGCTGTTGGCAAGGTCCGGGCTGATTTGCTGATGTGCCTGGAACCATTCGTGTGCCTGGGTTCCCATCGGCGTGAGGGAAAGTCGACGCGCCAGATCGTAATTACTGGTGCCAACGAACCACTTTTCCTGTTGTAGGCGTTTAACGATGGTTTCTTGTACTTCGCGAGAAAAACGGCGGCGAGTGCCAAAATCCATCAGATGGAAGCGCGACATATCAAGGTCGGCGGTTAACGCCGAGAAGTTGACTAATTTGCTTTCCAGTGTGTCGAGGGCTTGCGCAACGTCGGCCTGCGGTGAGCGATAGCGATGTACCAGTTCACTAATGACCGCCAGCAAAGGAACTTCCCATAGGATGACTTCACGCCACGGACCGCTTAAACGAATATCCAGCTTACCGTTATCGTTGCTAACAGTGACCTGTTCCGGATTAAAGCGAAATTCACGCAGCCAGTCGAGATAGTCGGCTTTAAAGAAAGGCAGGGCAGAGAGCCACTGATATTCATCATCCCGCAGGCACAAGTTTTCCATCGCCTGAACCTGTTCACGAATAGCATCGGCATAAATACCCAGCAGATCGTCACCACGGCAACGAAACTCCGCCGCGACATGCACATCATAGTAGTGATGAAACACGGCTTGCTGCATATGCAACTTATAAGCATCTGTATCCAGCAACGAGTGCAGAACAGGAGAAGCGAATTGTGTCATAGGTGCGCAGTAGCGTCCTCTTACGGGAGCGTTTAGTACAATAAACATCTTAGGAAACTGCTGGAGTATACCTTGTTTCGCAATTTATTGAACCCCGATCACACCATATGCCACCTTTATGGTCGATAGCGTTGCGCTGTGTATGTTATACAAATGTAGCAATAAAAGCGTTTGTACCTGAAAAGATGAAGATTCTGCGTAGCGAGATTTACGCAACAGGAATAGACTGAACACCAGACTCTATAAAAGATGCTAAAGGTTATTTATGACTCAACAGCCACAAGCCAAATACCGTCACGATTATCGTGCGCCGGATTACCAGATTACTGATATTGACTTGACCTTTGACCTGGACGCGCAAAAGACGGTAGTTACCGCAGTCAGCCAGGCTGTCCGTCACGGTGCATCAGATGCACCGCTTCGTCTTGATGGCGAAGATCTTAAACTGGTTTCTATTCATATTAATGATGAGCCGTGGACCGCCTGGAAAGAAGAAGAGGGCGCACTGGTCATCAGTAATTTACCGGAGTGTTTTACGCTCAAGATTGTTAATGAAATTAGCCCGGCGGCGAATACCGCGCTGGAAGGACTTTATCAGTCAGGCGATGCGCTTTGCACCCAGTGTGAAGCCGAAGGTTTCCGCCATATTACGTATTATCTCGACCGCCCGGACGTGCTGGCGCGTTTTACCACCAAAATTATTGCCGATAAAACCAAATATCCCTTCCTGCTTTCCAACGGTAACCGCGTTGCGCAAGGCGAACTGGAAAACGGACGTCATTGGGTACAGTGGCAGGACCCGTTCCCGAAACCGTGCTACCTGTTTGCGCTGGTGGCAGGCGACTTTGATGTACTGCGCGACACCTTCACCACGCGTTCTGGTCGCGAAGTAGCGCTGGAGCTGTACGTCGATCGCGGTAACCTTGATCGCGCGCCGTGGGCGATGACCTCGCTGAAAAACTCCATGAAGTGGGATGAAGAACGCTTCGGCCTGGAGTATGACCTCGACATCTATATGATCGTCGCGGTGGATTTCTTCAATATGGGCGCAATGGAGAATAAGGGTCTGAATATCTTTAACTCCAAATATGTGCTGGCGCGCACCGACACCGCCACCGATAAAGATTACCTTGATATTGAGCGCGTTATTGGTCACGAATATTTCCATAACTGGACCGGTAACCGTGTGACCTGCCGCGACTGGTTCCAGCTCAGCCTGAAAGAAGGTTTAACCGTCTTCCGCGATCAGGAATTCAGCTCTGACCTTGGTTCCCGCGCGGTAAACCGTATCAATAATGTGCGCACCATGCGCGGATTGCAGTTTGCGGAAGATGCCAGCCCGATGGCGCACCCGATCCGCCCGGATATGGTCATTGAGATGAACAACTTCTACACCCTGACCGTTTACGAGAAGGGTGCGGAAGTGATTCGTATGATCCACACTCTGCTGGGCGAAGAAAACTTCCAGAAAGGGATGCAGCTCTATTTCGAGCGTCATGATGGCAGTGCAGCGACCTGCGACGATTTCGTTCAGGCGATGGAAGACGCGTCGAATGTCGATCTCTCCCATTTCCGCCGTTGGTACAGCCAGTCCGGTACGCCGGTTGTGACCGTCAAAGACGACTACAATCCGGAAACTGAGCAGTACACCCTGACCATCAGCCAGCGCACGCCAGCTACGCCGGATCAGGCTGAAAAACAGCCGCTGCATATTCCGTTTGCCATCGAACTGTATGACAACGAAGGCAAAGTGATCCCGTTGCAGAAAGGCGGTCATCCGGTGAATTCCGTGCTGAACGTTACTCAGGCGGAACAGACCTTTGTCTTTGATAATGTCTACTTCCAGCCGGTGCCTGCGCTGCTGTGCGAATTCTCTGCGCCAGTGAAACTGGAATATAAGTGGAGCGATCAGCAACTGACCTTCCTGATGCGTCATGCGCGTAATGATTTCTCCCGTTGGGATGCGGCGCAAAGCCTGCTGGCAACCTACATCAAGCTGAACGTCGCCCGTCATCAGCAAGGACAGCCGCTGTCTCTGCCGGTGCATGTGGCTGATGCTTTCCGCGCGGTGCTACTCGATGAGAAGATTGACCCGGCACTGGCGGCAGAAATCCTCACGCTGCCATCCGTCAATGAAATGGCGGAACTGTTCGATATCATTGATCCGATTGCCATTGCCGAAGTGCGCGAAGCACTCACCCGTACTCTGGCGACTGAATTGGCGGATGAGCTGCTGGCAATCTATAACGCGAATTACCAGAGCGAGTATCGCGTTGAGCATGAAGATATTGCGAAACGGACGCTACGTAATGCCTGCCTGCGCTTCCTCGCTTTTGGTGAAACGCATCTGGCTGATGTGCTGGTGAGCAAGCAGTTCCACGAAGCGAACAATATGACCGATGCGCTGGCGGCGCTCTCTGCGGCGGTTGCTGCGCAGTTGCCATGCCGTGACAAGTTGATGCAGGAATATGACGATAAGTGGCATCAGGACGGTCTGGTGATGGATAAATGGTTTATCCTGCAAGCCACCAGCCCGGCGGCGAATGTGCTGGAGACGGTGCGTGGTCTGTTGCAGCATCGCTCATTTACCATGAGTAACCCGAACCGTATTCGTTCGTTGATTGGCGCGTTTGCGGGCAGCAACCCGGCAGCGTTCCATGCCGAAGATGGCAGCGGTTACCAGTTCCTGGTGGAAATGCTTACTGACCTGAACAGCCGTAACCCGCAGGTGGCTTCACGCTTGATTGAGCCGTTGATTCGCCTGAAACGTTACGATGCCAAACGTCAGGAGAAAATGCGCGCGGCGCTGGAACAGTTGAAAGGGCTGGAAAATCTCTCTGGCGATCTGTACGAGAAGATAACTAAAGCTCTGGCTTGACACAAATATGCCTGATGCGACGCTGACGCGTCTTATCAGGCCTGCAAGCCCGTTGAAATTGCTGGTTTTGTAGGCCGGAAAAGGCGTTCACGCCGCATCCGGCAACCGTGTCCAACTGCCTGATGCGACGCTTGACGCGTCTTATCAGGCCTACAAGCCCGTTGAAACTGCTGGTTTTGTAGGCCGGAAAAGGCGTTCACACCGCATCCGGCAACCGTGTCCAACTGCCTGATGCGACGCTTGACGCGCCTTATCAGGCCTACAAGCCCGTTGAAGCTGCTGGTTTTGTGCGCCGCATCCGGCATATTAACCATGACGCCGAATCGGTTGTTCAGAATGCCCACGATGCATCACCCGCTGCAACACTTCCGCTTCCAGCTCCGCTAATCGTACTGATCCTAACCGGCGCGGACGGGGGATATCCACCGTCAAATCCAGACCAATTTTTCCTTCTTCAATTAACAGCACCCGGTCAGCCATCGCTACCGCTTCGCTCACATCATGCGTCACCAGCAAAACAGTAAAGCCATGATCCTGCCAGAGTGACACAATCAAATCCTGCATCTCCAGTCGCGTTAAAGCGTCCAGCGCACCGAGTGGTTCATCAAGCAACAATAAACCCGGTCGATGGATCAACGCTCGCGCCAGCGCCACACGCTGTTTCTGCCCGCCAGAAAGTGCGGCAGGCCATTCCCCCGCGCGATTCTCCAGCCCTACCGCAGCCAACGCCCGACGAGCGGCATCGCGCCACTGGCCTTTAAGGCCTAACCCAACGTTATCAATCACCGATTTCCATGGCAGCAGACGCGCATCCTGAAACATCATTCGCGTATCATCCTGAATCTCAGCCAGCGGTGTTGTACCTGCCAGCACATCGCCTGCGGTAGGCGTTTCCAGACCTGCCAGCAGGCGCAGCAGGGTACTTTTGCCACCACCGCTGCGGCCCACCACCGCCACAAACTGACCTGCCGGAATATGTAAATCCAGTTGGTTCAGGACGATATTTTCCGCGTAATGTTTGCTTACTGCATTGAGCAACAATGGTGTGCCCTGGTTCAGACGAGCCGTATTCATACCGTGGCCTCCTTCAGATGATAAGCCGGGTTCCAGCGCAACCAGAGGCGCTCTAAAAGTTGCGCGCTGACGTCAGCAAGTTTGCCGAGTAGGGCGTAAAGAATAATGGCAACCACCACCACGTCCGTTTGCAAAAACTCCCGCGCATTCATCGCCAGATAACCAATACCGGAATTGGCCGAAATGGTTTCGGCAACTATCAGAGTCAGCCACATCAGACCCAACGCAAAACGCACGCCGACCATAATTGAGGGTAGGGCGCCAGGCAGGATCACATGGATAAATAGCGGCAAACCGGATAATCCATAGCTACGCGCCATTTCCACCAGCCCGCGATCGATATTACGGATGCCGTGCCAGGTGTTGATATAAATGGGGAATAGCGTACCGAGCGCCACCAGAAATATTTTTGCGGATTCATCAATGCCAAACCACAAAATCACCAGCGGGATCAGCGCCAGATGCGGCACGTTGCGCAACATCTGAATGGAGGTATCCAGCAGCCTTTCTCCCCAGCGCGACAGCCCGCTAATCAGCCCCAGAATCAAGCCCAGCGATCCGCCAATTGAAAAGCCAATCAGCGCCCGCCAGGAGCTGATCGCCAGATGCTGCCACAGTTCGCCGCTGGCGGAGAGCGTCCAGAACGCCATCACCACCCCTTCCGGTGAGGGCAAAATACGCGTCGACAACCAGCCAACCGAGGAGGCCAGTTGCCACACCGCCACGATGCCCACCGGTAAAAACCAGGGGGCAACGCGCAATAACCACTTTTTCACTGGCGTTGCCATTATTTTGTTCCTTAGCTTTGCGCGACTTTACGGGGGATAAAATCATTTGCCACCGCTTCGCCTTGCGGATTCAGCGGTTGTGGCTGGGGAATTTCCGGGATGGCGATATCCAGATGCGGGAACAGTAACTCGCCGACCCGATACGCTTCTTCCAGATGCGGGTAGCCCGAAAGCACAAAACTGTCGATGCCAAGTGCGGCGTATTCGTTGATTCGCGCAGCGACCGTCGGACCATCGCCCACCAGCGCCGTCCCGGCACCACCGCGGACTAAGCCAACGCCCGCCCATAAATTGGGGCTGATCTCCAGATTGTCGCGCTTGCCATTATGCAGCGCCGCCATTCGCTGTTGCCCTACGGAATCCGTCCGAGCGAATGCGGCCTGTGCTTTGGCGATAGTTTCATCATCAAGATGGGAGATTAACCGCTCGGCGGCCTGCCACGCTTCGTCGTTAGTTTCACGAACAATCACATGCAGACGAATACCGAAACGAATTTTGCGTCCATGCGCGGCAGCTTTCGCCCGCACTTGTTCGATTTTCTCTTTAACCAGTTCCGGCGGTTCGCCCCAGGTGAGATAAAGATCAACCTGTTCGGCGGCCAGATCCTGGGCGATGTCTGACGATCCGCCAAAGTAAAGCGGGGGGTAGGGCTGTTGAATTGGTGGAAAGAGCAGTTTGGCTCCGCGTACATGAATATGTTTGCCGTTGAAATCCACCGTTTCGCCCAGCAATAAACGTCGCCAGACCTGGGTAAATTCCGCCGAAGCTTCGTAACGCTCGCTATGGTCGAGGAATACGCCGTCGCCTGCCAGCTCTTGTGGATCGCTGCCTGTGACCAGGTTAAACAACGCGCGTCCGTTAGAGAGACGATCAAGCGTGGCGGCCTGGCGGGCGGCAACGGTAGGTGAGGTTACGCTGGGGCGCAGGGCGACAAGAAACTTCAGCCGCTGCGTCACCGGGATCATCGACGCCGCCACCAGCCACGCATCTTCACACGATCGCCCCGTTGGAATTAGCACACCGGTATAGCTCAGACGATCCGCCGCTTGCGCAATTTGTTGCAGATAACCATGATCAACCGGGCGTGAACCTTCTTCCGTTCCCAGATAATGCCCGTCACCGTGGGTCGGTAAAAACCAGAACATATTCAGACTCATAATTGTTTTCCTTCCAGTTGCGTGGGCTGCCAGATGCGCTGGCGAATATCGACTTTTTTCGGCACCAGACGGTTTTCATAAAACAGATCTGCCGTTTGCTGCTGTAAGGCGGCAACCTCGGCGTTAACCGGTTTGATGGTGGTGGGAGGACGATGATCCAGATACGAGGCAATTACCGGAGCCGGTAAGCCCATTGTTTTTGCCAGTAAAGCGATGCTTTGCTCGCGCTGGCTGCGGGTTAATGAATCGGCCTCACTAAAGGTTGTGAGCACACCCTGAATAAAAGCGCCGTTTTTTTCTGCATAGGGACGAGCTGCCAGATAAAACGATCCGGTTTGATTGAGACTAGTGCCATCTTTCAACACCCGCACGCCGCCCTGTAATAACGCGGCGGAGTAGTAGGGATCCCAGATAGCCCAGGCGTCGACGTTACCTTGCTGGAACGCGGCGCGGGCATCGGCGGGCGTCAGGTAAGTGGGCTGGATATCGGTGAATTTAAGCCCGGCCTGTTGCAGGGCGCGCAGTAAAAGGTTGTGCGAACTGGAACCTTTCTGAAAGGCAACTTTGTGGCCTTTTAGATCGGCTACGGTTTTGATCGGGCTGTTTTCTGGTACCAGAATCACTTCGGCTTTGGGCTTTGGCGGCTCGACGCCCACGTACACCAAATCAGCCCCGGCGGCCTGAGCAAAGATGGGTGGAATATCCCCCGTACTGCCGAGATCAATACTGCCAACGTTTAACGCCTCCAGCATCTGCGGGCCAGCCGGGAACTCCACCCAGGAGATTTTTGTTTGCGGATAGCGTTTTTCCAGCATTTGGTAATTTTTCGCCAGTACCGAACTGATATTGCTTTTCTGATAGCCAATCCTTAACGCCTCTGGCGAAGACTCTGCGGCAACTGCAAGTGTAGAGACGCTAAGCAATCCAACCAGCGCCAGTTTAATGATGTTACGCATGGGCATTACCTCGCAGAGAAAGAAGGTCAGGAACCTGAACATCACGGCGGTGCAGCGCCTGCCAGAAGGTTTCCAGCGCGGTATCAAGACGGGTTTGCAGATTTGGCGTGAACAGGGGTTTGTGCTGGTAATCAATCACCTGCGAGTCATCGGCAAACACGCCGTGCAGGATCTCCTGGGCTTTCAGCGCGCTTAAAACTGGTTTAAGGGCGTAATCGACCGCCAGCAGATGAGCCACCGTGCCGCCCGTCGCCAGTGGCAGTACCACTTTGCTTTGCAAAGCGCGTTCTGGCAGTAGGTCGAGCAGGGTTTTCAGCGCGCCAGAATAGGCGGCTTTATACACAGGTGTAGCGACTATCAGTCCATCGGCCTGTTGCAGCTGTTCGGTGAAGGTCTTGAGTGCCGGACTATCGAAACGGGCATAGAGCAGATCTTCCGGGGCGAAGTTTTGCAGATTCCAGTGATAAACCTCAACATCCAGGCCATTCAGTTTTTCCCGCGCATATTCCAGTAAGGAACTGGAGCGAGAAGGAAAGCGAGGACTACCCGCCAGGGTGATGACACGCATACTCTCTCCTTATAACCAATTGTTCTTGTTTTGTTAACATTGATAACAATTCGGTCAGTCTGACAGAGGGCGTTCGTGAGTCGAAATGATTTATCTGAAGAAGGAAAGCCAAAAAAAGCATAAAAAAGGCGCAACAAGAAAAACGTTTGCTATTTATTGCCGCAGGTCAATTCCCTTTTGCTGCGAACTCGCACATAATACGCCCCCGGTTTGCACACCGGGAATCCAGGAGAGTTCATGTACTACCCCTTCGTTCGTAAAGCCCTTTTCCAGCTCGATCCAGAGCGCGCACACGAGTTTACTTTTCAGCAATTACGCCGCATCACCGGAACACCCTTTGAAGCGCTTGTTCGGCAAAATGTTCCAGCGAAGCCCGTTAACTGTATGGGACTGACCTTTAAAAACCCGCTTGGCCTGGCTGCCGGTCTTGATAAAGACGGGGAGTGTATTGATGCCCTTGGTGCAATGGGATTTGGATCGATCGAGATCGGTACTGTCACCCCGCGTCCACAACCAGGAAACGACAAACCGCGTCTTTTTCGCCTGGTAGATGCTGAAGGTTTAATAAACCGTATGGGCTTTAATAACCTCGGCGTTGATAACCTCGTTGAGAACGTTAAAAAAGCCCACTACGACGGTGTTCTGGGAATCAATATCGGCAAAAATAAAGATACGCCGGTTGAGCAAGGCAAAGATGACTATCTGATTTGTATGGAAAAAATCTACGCCTATGCAGGATATATTGCCATCAATATTTCATCACCAAATACCCCGGGATTACGCACTCTGCAATATGGCGAAGCACTGGATGATTTATTAACGGCAATTAAAAATAAACAAAATGATCTGCAAGCGCACCACCATAAATATGTACCAATAGCAGTGAAGATCGCGCCGGATCTTTCTGAAGAAGAGTTGATCCAGGTTGCCGATAGTTTAGTTCGCCATAATATTGATGGCGTCATTGCAACTAATACGACCCTCGATCGTTCTTTGGTTCAGGGGATGAAAAATTGTGATCAAACCGGTGGCTTAAGTGGTCGTCCTTTACAATTAAAAAGTACGGAAATTATTCGCCGCTTGTCGCAGGAATTAAACGGCCGCTTACCGATTATTGGTGTTGGTGGTATTGACTCGGTAATTGCTGCTCGCGAGAAGATAGCTGCAGGGGCTTCTTTGGTGCAAATTTATTCCGGTTTTATTTTTAAAGGTCCGCCGCTGATTAAAGAAATCGTTAACCATATCTAATTATTTCTTTCATTTTCTCTTTATAAGATAATCAGGGCTTTATTTTCAGCCCTGGTTGTTTTATATTCATTGCTGTTACTTATTTAGACATTTTGTACTTTTTTGTTGAGGTTATTAAGCGAAGCGACAATGGAATATGTTGCAGTGGATTTATAGGGTAGAGGAGACGCATATGCGAATTAAACCAGACGATAACTGGCGTTGGTATTATGATGAAGAGCATGATCGAATGATGCTTGATTTAGCCAATGGCATGCTATTTCGCTCACGTTTTGCGCGCAAAATGTTGACACCAGATGCCTTTTCTCCAGCGGGATTCTGCGTTGATGACGCCGCGCTCTATTTCTCGTTTGAAGAAAAATGCCGCGACCTTAACTTATCAAAAGAACAAAAAGCTGAACTGGTGCTTAATGCGCTGGTGGCTGTTCGTTATCTCAAACCGCAAATGCCGAAAAGCTGGCATTTTGTTTCTCATGGTGAAATGTGGTCGCCAGTGCCGGGTGATGCAGCCTGTGTCTGGTTAAGCGATACCAATGAACAAGTCAGCCTGCTGGTTGTTGAATCTGGCGAAAATGCCGCGCTGTGTCTCCTTGCGCAGCCTTGTGTTGTCATCGCCGGTCGCGCCATGCAACTGGGTGACGCCATCAAAATTATGAATGACAGACTGAAACCTCATATGAGTTATGACAGCTTCAGCCTTGAACAGGCCGTTTAACCTTTCAGTTTCAATGCAGTCTTCGGTACACAACTACAGCAAAGAATTGTCCCGTCGTCGCTCATAGCTGATTTTTTCAGCGGGGTGACTTCGCCTTCCAGAAGCTGAACCCGACAACTTCCGCATATGCCCGCGCGGCAAGAATAGGGGATCCGAATCCCTTGATTTTCTAATTGCTCCAACAAAACCTGTTGATTATTACCGCGAAATGCCAGTCCTTGCCAGTCGATATCTACATTTGCATCCATTTGCTGCGTTGTCGGGAGAGTATCGTCTGCGGCTGCCGCGCCGTAGATTTTCGCCGGTGCAGTTGCAAGAATTTCCACTGCATCACCAACACGAACAACGCCACTATTGCGGGCAATTAAATTCTGACCAAAATCGACATCGCCATTATCCCGGGCAGTGCGGAATGATTGCAGCGTTTTTAACGGTTCGCCTGCCGGATGCTTTTGTCCTTTTTCCGGGCTGACAGTGGTGAAAATACAGCGGCTGCAGGGCTTTACGACGTCAAACACCACATCGCCAATGCGAATCACTTTCCAGGTATCTTCTTCCCAGGCTGCCGCGCCGGAAACCACCAGATTGGGGCGAAATTGCTCCATTTTTACACTTGCCGGGCAGCGTTGCTGCACATCACGCAGTGAGGCTTCATTAGCGAGCAGATACGGATAGCCATCAGCAAACGACAAGGGTACAGTGTTATGGCGTTTTACGCGCCGTGTCATCTGCGGTCCTACCCAGCGCAGTTGCACTTCACGGGAGAAAAAGCCGCTTAACCATTTGTTGATCTCATCTGGCGCAATGCGTGCAGTAAAATGGTTACCCCACACTTCGGTTGGCGCGTCCTGCATAGCGAAATCAGCAAAACGGATGTATGCGCTGCTGCCATCTGGCGCGGTGAGATGTAAGCCGTCATGCACGGGCGAAGGGGTAAACCGCACCATTTGCGGAAACTGGCGGGCAGTAATAAACGTACCGTCAGGTTCTGTGACCATGAAGATGCGATCGAAGGCCAGACCGCTGACATCAGCCAGAGCATGTGTCAGACCGATGCCGCGCATCGATTTAACAGGATGAATAAAAAGCCGGGTTAATGTCGTCACGGTGCGGTCCTCAAATGAAAATAAGCCCTCAACTTTATGACATGACGCGCTTATTAGCTATAATGCGCAACAATTTTCTTAGTGCCTATCCCGTTAGGCTATTTTATTTGTCAGTTTAGCCCTGGGCAGTGCTCGAAATCCTCACGTACTGGTGTACGTTCCGGTTTCTCCGTGCTGTCCATGTCCAAACTGACTGCAACAATTACGCCTACTGCGGTAGGCCTTAGAGTAAAAGTGACGATATGAATTCTCTGTTTGCCAGTACGGCCCGTGGGCTGGAAGAGCTGTTAAAAACTGAACTCGAAAACCTGGGGGCCGTTGAATGCCAGGTGGTTCAGGGTGGGGTCCATTTCAAGGGCGACACGCGGCTTGTTTACCAGAGCCTGATGTGGAGTCGCCTGGCCTCGCGTATTATGTTGCCGCTGGGCGAGTGTAAGGTTTACAGCGACTTAGACCTTTATCTCGGCGTTCAGGCGATCAACTGGACAGAGATGTTTAATCCTGGCGCGACCTTTGCTGTCCATTTCAGTGGTTTGAATGACACCATACGCAACAGTCAGTACGGTGCGATGAAAGTGAAAGACGCGATCGTCGATGCTTTCACGCGGAAAAATCTGCCGCGTCCAAATGTTGATCGCGATGCGCCGGATATCCGCATTAACGTCTGGCTGCATAAAGAAACCGCCAGCATCGCTCTCGATTTAAGTGGTGATGGTTTGCATTTGCGCGGCTATCGCGATCGTGCTGGTATTGCGCCGATCAAAGAAACTCTGGCGGCGGCAATTGTGATGCGTTCCGGTTGGCAGCCAGGAACACCGCTGCTCGATCCAATGTGTGGTTCTGGTACGTTGCTGATTGAAGCGGCGATGCTGGCGACCGACCGCGCACCGGGCTTGCACCGCGGGCGTTGGGGCTTTAGCGGCTGGGCGCAACATGATGAAGCTATCTGGCAAGAAGTAAAAGCGGAAAGCGCAAACCCGCGCCCGTAAAGGCCTGGCGGAGTATAGCTCCCATTTCTACGGTTCCGACAGCGATGCGCGGGTGATTCAACGTGCGCGCACCAACGCCCGTCTTGCGGGGATTGGCGAACTGATCACTTTTGAAGTGAAAGATGTCGCGCAATTGACCAATCCGCTGCCGAAAGGGCCATACGGTACAGTGTTGAGTAACCCGCCTTACGGCGAACGTCTGGACAGCGAACCGGCGCTGATTGCGCTGCATAGCCTGCTGGGCCGAATCATGAAAAACCAGTTCGGCGGCTGGAATCTCTCTTTATTCAGTGCCTCGCCGGATCTGTTAAGTTGCCTGCAGTTGCGTGCAGACAAACAGTACAAAGCGAAAAACGGTCCATTAGACTGCGTGCAGAAAAATTACCACGTTGCCGAAAGCACTCCAGACAGCAAACCGGCAATGGTGGCAGAAGACTACGCCAACCGTCTGCGTAAGAACCTCAAAAAATTCGAGAAGTGGGCTCGCCAGGAAGGAATTGAATGTTACCGCCTGTATGACGCCGATCTGCCGGAATATAACGTTGCTGTTGACCGTTATGCCGACTGGGTGGTGGTGCAGGAGTATGCGCCACCAAAAACCATTGATGCGCACAAAGCGCGTCAGCGTCTGTTCGATATTATCGCTGCAACTATTTCGGTACTCGGGATTGCGCCAAACAAACTGGTACTGAAAACCCGTGAACGCCAGAAGGGCAAAAATCAGTACCAGAAACTGGGCGAGAAGGGCGAGTTTCTTGAAGTCACCGAATATAACGCTCACCTGTGGGTGAACCTGACGGATTATCTTGATACTGGTTTGTTCCTCGATCACCGTATCGCCCGTCGTATGCTCGGTCAGATGAGCAAAGGCAAAGATTTCCTCAACTTGTTCTCCTATACCGGTAGCGCCACCGTGCACGCGGGATTAGGCGGCGCGCGCAGCACCACTACGGTGGATATGTCGCGTACCTATCTGGAGTGGGCAGAACGAAACCTGCGCCTTAACGGCTTAACCGGTCGTGCGCATCGCCTGATTCAGGCCGACTGCCTGGCGTGGTTACGTGAGGCTAATGAACAGTTCGATCTGATCTTTATCGATCCACCAACGTTCTCTAACTCAAAACGAATGGAAGATGCGTTTGATGTTCAGCGCGATCATCTGGCGCTGATGAAAGATTTGAAACGTCTGCTGCGCGCAGGTGGGACGATCATGTTCTCGAACAACAAACGTGGTTTCCGTATGGATCTTGACGGACTGGCAAAACTGGGACTGAAAGCACAAGAAATTACGCAAAAAACGCTCTCCCAGGATTTCGCCCGTAACCGCCAGATCCACAACTGCTGGCTGATTACCGCAGCCTGAAAGGAATAGTAATGTCATTAATCAGTATGCATGGCGCATGGTTGTCGTTCAGCGACGCGCCGCTTCTCGATAACGCAGAACTGCATATCGAAGATAACGAACGTGTTTGTCTGGTAGGCCGTAACGGCGCGGGCAAATCGACGTTAATGAAGATCCTCAACCGTGAACAGGGGCTGGATGACGGTCGCATTATTTACGAGCAAGATTTGATTGTAGCTCGTCTGCAACAGGATCCGCCGCGTAACGTTGAGGGTAGCGTTTATGATTTCGTTGCCGAAGGCATTGAAGAACAAGCGGAATACCTGAAACGCTATCACGATATTTCGCGCCTGGTGATGAACGACCCGAGCGAGAAGAATCTCAACGAACTGGCGAAGGTTCAGGAACAGCTGGATCACCACAACCTGTGGCAACTGGAAAACCGCATCAACGAAGTGCTGGCACAGCTTGGGCTGGATCCTAACGTCGCGCTGTCGTCGCTTTCCGGCGGCTGGTTGCGTAAAGCCGCATTAGGGCGAGCGCTGGTGAGTAATCCGCGCGTGTTGCTGCTCGATGAACCGACTAACCACCTGGATATTGAAACCATCGACTGGCTGGAAGGTTTCCTGAAAACGTTCAACGGTACGATTATTTTCATCTCCCACGACCGTTCATTTATTCGCAATATGGCGACGCGCATTGTCGATCTTGATCGCGGCAAACTGGTGACCTATCCGGGGAATTACGACCAGTATCTGCTGGAAAAAGAAGAAGCCCTGCGCGTGGAAGAACTACAAAATGCCGAGTTCGATCGCAAACTGGCGCAGGAAGAGGTGTGGATCCGTCAGGGGATCAAAGCACGCCGCACCCGTAATGAAGGCCGCGTACGCGCCCTGAAAGCAATGCGTCGCGAGCGTGGTGAACGTCGCGAAGTGATGGGTACCGCAAAGATGCAGGTGGAAGAGGCCAGCCGCTCCGGTAAGATCGTTTTCGAAATGGAAGACGTTTGCTACCAGGTTGACGGCAAGCAACTGGTGAAAGATTTTTCTGCCCAGGTTCTACGTGGCGACAAAATTGCCCTGATTGGTCCGAATGGGTGCGGCAAAACCACGCTGCTGAAACTAATGCTTGGTCAACTTCAGCCGGACAGCGGACGCATTCACGTCGGCACTAAACTGGAAGTCGCCTATTTTGACCAGCACCGCGCGGAACTCGATCCCGACAAAACGGTGATGGATAACCTTGCTGAAGGTAAGCAAGAGGTGATGGTTAACGGTAAACCGCGCCATGTACTGGGCTATTTACAGGACTTCCTGTTCCATCCGAAACGGGCGATGACGCCGGTGCGCGCGCTTTCTGGCGGGGAACGTAACCGTCTGCTTTTGGCGCGTCTGTTCCTGAAACCCAGTAACTTACTGATCCTCGACGAACCGACCAACGATCTCGATGTTGAAACGCTGGAACTGCTTGAAGAGCTGATCGACAGCTACCAGGGTACAGTATTGCTGGTTAGTCACGATCGTCAGTTTGTTGATAACACCGTAACAGAGTGCTGGATCTTCGAAGGTGGCGGCAAAATTGGCCGTTATGTCGGCGGTTATCACGACGCGCGCGGACAGCAAGAACAGTATGTGGCGTTAAAACAGCCTGCGGTGAAAAAAAACGAAGAAGTAGCTGCGCCGAAAGCAGAAACTGTAAAACGCAGCAGTAGCAAACTAAGCTATAAATTGCAGCGCGAATTAGAACAGCTACCGCAACTGCTTGAAGATTTGGAAGCAAAACTGGAAGGCTTACAGGCGCAGGTGGCAGATGCCTCTTTCTTCAGCCAGCCCCATGAGCATACGCAAAAAGTGCTCGCTGATCTGACTGCCGCTGAACAGGAACTGGAGCAGGCTTTTGAACGTTGGGAGTATCTTGAAGCGTTAAAAAATGGTGGCTGATCGCTAATCAGTTAAGTGAAAAGAGAGACTGCTGATAACGGCCAAATTGCCTGATGCGCTACGCTTATCTGGCCTGGGTGGAAACGTCAATTTATTGCGTTTCCACGAGCTCCCTGAGCGGATAATGCGGTAGTTCAGCATCCGGCATTAAAGCGAGTGCTATGTCAGCATTCTGTAGAATAGCGCATCATTAAGGAGTACCAATGTGCGAACATCATCATGCCGCGAAGCACATCCTGTGCTCGCAGTGTGACATGCTGGTGGTTTTACCCCACCTTGAGCATGGTCAGAAGGCGGCATGTCCTCGGTGTGGCACAACGTTAACCGTTGCGTGGGATGCCCCTCGACAGCGTCCTACCGCTTATGCGTTGGCTGCACTGTTCATGCTGCTGCTGTCCAACCTGTTCCCTTTTGTCAATATGAACGTTGCAGGGGTAACCAGTGAGATTACGTTGCTGGAAATCCCGGGCGTACTGTTTTCCGAGGACTATGCCAGCCTTGGTACTTTTTTCCTGTTGTTTGTACAACTGGTCCCCGCGGTTTTGCCTGATCACTATTTTACTGTTGGTTAATCGCGCGGAAATACCTGTTCGTTTAAAAGAACAACTGGGGCGGGTACTTTTTCAGCTTAAAACCTGGGGAATGGCGGAGATTTTCCTTGCCGGTGTGTTGGTCAGTTTTGTCAAACTGATGGCTTACGGCAGCATTGGCGTGGGCAGTAGTTTCATTCCCTGGTGTTTATTTTGTGTGCTGCAATTACGCGCCTTTCAGTGCGTTGATCGCCGCTGGTTATGGGATGATATTGCCCCGATGCCAGAGCTTGACCAGACGCTGAAACCGGGCATAACGGGAATACGCCAGGGGCTGCGCTCTTGCTCATGCTGTACGGCAATTCTTCCTGCCGATGATCCAGTGTGTCCGCGCTGTGGCACCAAAGGATATGTTCGACGCAAAAACAGTCTGCAATGGACGCTGGCACTGCTTTTTACGTCGATCATGTTATATCTCCCGGCGAACATCTTACCCATTATGGTGACCGATTTTTTAGGCTCTAAGATGCCGTCGACTATTCTCGCCGGGGTTATCTTATTATGGAGCGAAGGCTCTTATCCGGTTGCCGCCGTCATCTTTTTAGCCAGTATCATGGTGCCAACTTTAAAGATGATCGCCATAGCCTGGCTGTGCTGGGATGCGAAAGGGCACGGCAAGCGTGATAGTGAAAGAATGCATTTGATTTACGAAGTTGTTGAGTTTGTAGGCCGCTGGTCAATGATTGACGTTTTCGTGATAGCGGTGCTCTCGGCGCTGGTGCGTATGGGAGGCTTAATGAGTATTTATCCGGCAATGGGTGCATTAATGTTTGCTTTAGTCGTCATTATGACAATGTTTTCTGCGATGACGTTTGATCCACGTTTGTCGTGGGATCGTCAACCTGAACCAGAGCATGAGGAGTCCTGACAGTATGGAATCTAATAGTGGGGAAGCCAAAATCCAGAAAGTGAAGAACTGGTCCCCTGTGTGGATATTTCCCATCGTTACGGCACTCATCGGGGCCTGGGTACTTTTTTATCATTACAGTCATCAAGGGCCGGAAGTTACCCTGATCACTGCTAATGCGGAAGGAATAGAAGGCGGCAAGACTACCATTAAAAGTCGTAGCGTGGACGTCGGTGTGGTCGAAAGTGCCACGCTGGCTGATGATTTAACGCATGTTGAAATCAAAGCGCGTCTCAACGCCGGTATGGAAAAACTGCTGCACAAAGATACTGTCTTTTGGGTAGTGAAACCACAAATTGGTCGTGAAGGTATTAGTGGCCTTGGTACGTTGCTTTCCGGTGTGTATATCGAGTTGCAACCGGGGGCTGCCGGCAGCAAGCAAACAAAATATGATTTGCTTGATTCTCCACCGTTGGCCCCACCAGATGCCAAAGGGATCCGTGTCATTCTTGACAGCAACAAAGCTGGGCAACTCACGGCGGGAGATCCCGTCCTGTTTCGTGGTTATCGCGTAGGGTCGGTTGAAACCAGCACCTTCGATACCCAGAAGCGTAATATCAGCTATCAACTGTTCATCAATGCGCCTTATGACCGCCTGGTAACGAGCAACGTTCGCTTCTGGAAAGATAGCGGCATAGCGGTGGATCTGACCTCGGCGGGGATGCGCGTAGAGATGGGGTCATTGACGACGTTGCTAAGTGGTGGTGTCAGCTTTGACGTGCCTGAAGGGCTGGATTTGGGACAGCCGGTTGCGCCAAAAACGTCATTCGTTTTGTATGATGATCAGAAGAGTATCCAGGATTCACTGTATACAGATCACATTGATTATCTGATGTTCTTTAAAGATTCGGTACGCGGTCTGCAACCTGGCGCGCCAGTGGAATTCCGCGGTATTCGTCTCGGTACGGTAAGCAAAGTGCCATTCTTTGCGCCGAATATGCGTCAGGTCTTTAACGATGATTATCGCATTCCAGTCATGGTGCGTATTGAACCAGAACGACTGAAAATGCAGTTAGGTGAAAATGCTGATGTGGTAGAACACCTGGCCGAATTGCTGAAGCGCGGTTTACGCGGTTCACTGAAAACCGGGAATCTGGTCACGGGAGCGCTGTACGTCGATCTGGACTTCTATCCAAATGCTCCGGCAATTACCGGTGTGCGTGAGTTTAATGGCTATCAAATAATCCCGACCGTTAGCGGTGGTCTGGCGCAAATCCAGCAACGTCTGATGGAAGCGTTGGATAAGATTAACAAACTGCCGTTGAATCCGATGATTGAACAGGCGACCAGTACGTTGTCGGAAAGTCAGCGCACGATGAAAAACCTGCAGACTACGCTGGATAGTATGAACAAGATCCTTGCCAGCCAGTCGATGCAACAGTTGCCGACGGATATGCAGTCGACACTGCGCGAATTGAACCGCAGCATGCAGGGCTTCCAGCCGGGTTCCGCAGCTTATAACAAGATGGTGGCGGATATGCAGCGTCTTGATCAGGTATTGCGTGAACTGCAACCGGTTCTGAAAACGCTCAACGAGAAGAGCAACGCGCTGGTATTTGAAGCGAAGGATAAAAAAGATCCAGAGCCGAAGAGGGCGAAACAATGAAAAAGTGGCTAGTGACGATAGCGGCACTGTGGCTGGCCGGATGCAGCTCCGGTGAAATTAACAAAAACTATTACCAATTACCTGTGGTGCAGAGCGGTACGCAAAGTACCGCCAGCCAGGGTAACCGCCTGCTATGGGTCGAGCAGGTTTCCGTACCTGATTATCTGGCAGGGAATGGTGTGGTATACCAGACCAGTGATGTGAAGTATGTGATTGCCAATAACAACCTGTGGGCCAGCCCGCTGGATCAACAGTTGCGCAATACCCTGGTCGCTAACCTGAGTGCGCAACTGCCCGGTTGGGTCGTAGCCTCCCAGCCTTTGGGAAGTACCCAGGACACGCTTAATGTGACTGTGACGGAGTTTAACGGCCGTTACGATGGTAAGGTGATTGTGAGTGGCGAATGGCTACTAAACCATCAGGGACAACTGATAAAACGTCCGTTCCGTGTGGAAGGTGTGCAGAATCAGGATGGCTACGATGAAATGGTCAAAGTGCTGGCCAGTGTCTGGAGTCAGGAAGCCGCGACTATTGCGCAAGAGATAAAGCGTCTACCTTAATTATAAAGATTTGTAAATATAACCGTCTCCGGCATGTAGCCTGAGGCGGTTTTTTTGTTTATAAGCCATGAGAAAACTTGTTCCGCTTCACATTTTTTGTACAACCGACATGCCCGTGTAGCTCACAAATATGGCAGTGGCGTGAATTTTGCGCATTGACGGCAGTTATGATTCGCGGTATTGCTTAACTGTGATTGCACATTTAGTAATCACTGTTTTCTTTTCCACCAGAAACCAGTATGAGGGAAACGAGGCATGAAGAGACAAAAACGAGATCGCCTGGAACGGGCACATCAACGTGGTTATCAGGCCGGCATCGCCGGACGCTCAAAAGAAATGTGTCCCTATCAGACGCTGAATCAAAGGTCACAATGGCTGGGAGGCTGGCGAGAAGCCATGGCGGACAGGGTAGTAATGGCCTGATTCTGTCTCTTTAAAAAGAAACCTCCGCATTGCGGAGGTTTCGCCTTTATATACTCTGTCTGATTAAAATCAGAATGCAGACGTATCCTGGAACAGACCCACTTTCAGGTCGTTGGCGGTATAGATCAAACGACCATCAACCAGCACTTCGCCATCCGCTAGGCCCATAATCAGACGACGGTTAACAATGCGTTTAAAGTGAATACGATAGGTCACTTTTTTCGCCGTCGGCAGCACCTGGCCTGTGAATTTCACTTCGCCAACGCCCAGGGCGCGGCCTTTACCTTCGCCGCCCAGCCAGCCGAGGTAGAACCCTACTAGCTGCCACATCGCGTCCAGGCCCAGGCAGCCCGGCATTACCGGATCGCCGATGAAGTGGCAACCGAAGAACCACAGGTCCGGATTAATATCCAGCTCTGCTTCTACATACCCTTTGTCGAAGTTACCGCCCGTTTCAGTCATTTTGACCACACGGTCCATCATCAGCATGTTCGGTGCTGGCAATTGTGGGCCTTTAGCACCAAACAGTTCACCGCGACCAGAGGCAAGAAGGTCTTCTTTTGTATAGGATTCGCGTTTATCTACCATGTTCTCTGTAAGCCTTATTTTATTGAAGCACGCAGGATAGCTAACACGTGTACGCTGAACAAGTCCGATCAGTTCGGAATAAACCAGTTCAGCCAACGTAGTGGCCACGGAAAACGGTGACGCCCTTCCTGTTGCGATGCTTGCGCGATACGTTCCTGGATAGTTTGCATCAGCGTCGTCTGGCCTTCGCCATCCCACACCAGATTTAATAATAACGGCAGTGCATCAGTCACATCGTCCACTGCCCAGATGGTGAATTTGCCTTCCTCTACCGCCTTCACCAGTTCACTGTGAAGACTTAAATGGCGAACGTTAGCGCTGGGGATAATCACACCTTGCTTCCCACTTAACTCACGCTGCTGGCAAATAGCAAAGAAGCCTTCGATTTTCTCATTCAGACCGCCCACAGGCTGGGCGCGACCGAACTGATCCACTGAACCTGTAATGGCGATACTCTGATTCACCGGGACATCAGCAAGGGCACTGATCAGAGCGCAGAGCTCGGCCATTGATGCGCTGTCACCATCCACTTCACTGTAAGATTGCTCAAAGGTCAGTGACGCCGAGAAAGGGATCTGTTGCTCAAGCTGAAGTTCCGACATCAAAAACGCCTGCATGATCATCATCCCTTTAGCGTGAATGTTGCCGCCAAGCTCCGCTTTGCGTTCGATGTCGGTGAATTCACCATCGCCAATATGCACAACGCAGCTAATGCGAGAAGGTTCGCCAAATGCGCGTGGATGGCCTGGAAATTCAATGACCGAAAGGGCGTTAATTTGCCCGATGCGTTCACCTTCGGTTTCAATCAGGATCTGCTCCTGAAGGATTTCATCCTGCATACGCTCGGCGAGGAAACCTTCGCGCCATTCCCGCTGCTGTAGCATTAAGTTTAGCTGCTCGCCAGAGAAGGTATCACCTTCGCACAATGAAGCGACCTCTTTACACTGGCGGAGGATCCACTGCGGACTAAGGGGCAGCGTTTCTTGCTCACCGGTATAGCGTACTGCTTCGCGGATAAGCACCGGCCAGGCGTCGGCATCTGGCGCTGGCAAGTGGTTAAGTCTGGCAATAAACGTCACCCAGCGACACCACTGGCGTACGGATTCGGCATCGACTATCTGCAGAGTATCTTCAAATTCGCTATAGATCGCTTGTTCAGACAGTTCTGGCTCCATCTCCTGGAAATCGGCCAATGAATCGCGTTCGCCTACCAGAATGACCTTCAGCTTCAATGGCATTGAAGGTACAGAGACGGGGAGAGGGCGCGACTCATCAAATGCTATCCAATCGAAGCGTTCGCGGTTGACGATGTTCTTCAGACGCATCCACAGCAATGGCTGGGCCAGCAGTGTACGCAAGGAGATAATCAAAATGCCGCCATTGGCCTGATGTACCAGTCCTGGCTGCAAGGTAATGTCGCCATTAAACTGGCGCAAACAGCCAAAAAGCTGTTCGGCTTCAGCCCAGTCAGCAGTAACAACCTGGGTTAAGGTCGCAAAATTATCGTCAGTGCTAACTGCGTTCCGTAAGCGTATGGTGTGGCCGGAAATCTCATAGTGAGCGCCCATCAGTTGGCCTGCATCGCTTTGTAGCGTGCGTGCAGCATCGGCTATAAGATTCAGATAATCGGATTCTTCCGGCGCTTTTGCCAGTATAAAAGAGGATGATGCCCGCGCGTGCAGCAACTGCTCAAGCGCAAATTGCAGTCGCGGTTGAGTGTCACTGAATAAAGGATCGTTTTCGTCAATCAAATGTGGCTGTGCGAATACTTCCTGATAGCTTTCGGTATCAGGAATCAGGTCACGCCATGCAAGTTTCGTAATGGTCAAAGTCGATGTTTTTTAGTCTGTTGTCAAAGGCGCGATTATACCGTAACCGGCACTGCAGCACACGTAGAAAGCACCGACAAAAGTCCCGGCATGCGCGTTAAAGCTCACAGGACAGAGATTCTTTTCATCACACAGGTAAAAAGCTGATATTCTGTAAAGAGTTACACGGTAACATTGAGATCGCTATGAAATATCAACAACTTGAAAATCTTGAAAGTGGTTGGAAATGGAAATATCTGGTGAAGAAGCACCGTGAAGGTGAGTTGATCACCCGTTACATAGAGGCCAGTGCCGCCCAGGAAGCCGTCGATGTGTTGCTATCGCTGGAGAACGAACCTGTACTCGTAAATGGCTGGATTGAAAAACATATGAATCCAGAGCTGCTTAATCGCATGAAACAGACGATTCGGGCCAGACGAAAACGGCACTTTAATGCGGAGCATCAGCATACGCGCAAGAAATCTATCGATCTGGAATTTATTGTCTGGCAAAGGTTAGCAGGGCTTGCGCAACGTCGTGGTAAAACGCTATCCGAAACGATTGTCCAGCTGATTGAAGATGCGGAAAACAAAGAGAAGTATGCGAATAAAATGTCTTCTTTGAAGCAGGATTTGCAGGCATTACTTGGTAAGGAATAACTGGCGAAGGTCATTTACTTTACTACAGATGAAAAAACCCCGCAGTAGCGGGGTTTTTTATTAGACGAGAACTTAAGCCTGCGGCTGAGTTACAACGTCTTTGATGCCTTTAACTTCGATCTCTACGCGACGATCCGGAGCCAGGCAGTCGATCAGAGCAGCACGCTGTTTCACGTTGTCACAGGTGTTGCCAGTAACCGGGTTGGATTCGCCCATACCACGTGCGGAGATCTTGTCAGACGGGATACCTTTGGAGATCAGGTAATCAACGACGGACTGAGCACGACGCTCGGACAGACCCTGGTTGTAAGCGTCAGAACCGATGCGGTCAGTGTAACCCAGAACAACTACGGAACCGTCTTTCGGATCCAGGTTGCTCAGCTGGCTGTACAGCTGATCCAGAGCAGCCTGACCTTCCGGTTTCAGGGTTGCTTTGTTGAAGTTGAACAGAACGTCAGACTTCAGAGTGAAGTGCTTGGTCTGTACTTCTGGAGCCGGAGCCGGAGCCGGAGCAACTACTGGAGCTGCTTCGCCCTGACCGAAACGGTAGGAAACACCCAGGCTCAGCAGACCGTTGTCCGGACGAGTACCGATGGTGTTAGCGTCACCGATGTTGTTGGTCCACTGATATTCCAGACGGGTAGCGATTTCTGGAGTGATCGCGTACTCAACACCACCTGCGAATACCGGAGAAACGCCGGTGTCGTGGTCTTTAAAGGATGGGCCACCAGGTACGTTAGCCTTGGTGTCTGCGCGCCATACCATACCACCCAGACGAGTGTAGATGTCCAGATCGTCAGTGATTGGGTAACCCAGTTTAGCGGTCAGCTGAACGCCCTGAGCTTTGTATGCGCCGTTGATGTTGTCGCCTTTGTACGGCATACGACCTAACCAGTCGTAACCCATTTCAAAGCCAACATACGGGTTAACCTGGTAACCACCAAAAGCACCTGCACCCAGTTGGTTTTCGTGGGTCGGACCATTGTTAGGAATGAAACCAGTGTCATGGTACTGGGACCAGCCCAGTTTAGCACCAGTGTACCAGGTGTTATCTTTCGGAGCGGCCTGCGCTACGGTAGCGAAACCAGCCAGTGCCACTGCAATCGCGATAGCTGTCTTTTTCATTTTTTGCGCCTCGTTATCATCCAAAATACGCCATGAATATCTCCAACGAGATAACACGGTTAAATCCTTCACCGGGGGATCTGCTCAATTGTAACTCTGCCGATAAATTCGGCTTATGCCGAGCACCCCTGGCGATGTAAAGTCTACAACGTAGTTGAAAACTTACAAGTGTGAACTCCGTCAGGCATATGAAAAAAAAGACTTGTATAAGGTGCGTTTAACCTTTTTTGTTAACGATACTTTACAGGATAAAATCGCGGAAACCGCTTCAGACAAGCCTCCACAAGTAAAATTAGTGACAAGTGAAAGCGTCTACGGGTTAACAAAAAAAGTTCCAGGATTAATCCTAAATTTACTTAATGATACAAATTTGAGTGAATTTTTAGCCCAGAAAGTTGTCTCGTGGCGTGAGAGTGTGTGCTTACTGGACGCATAATAAACCCCATTGCGTTACCTTCATTGGCGGCATCAACAAGATCAGCATGCTCTTCTTCTGTCAGATCGTCTGCCAACCAACCGATCACTACGCTGTAATTTCCCGTACGCAAAGCACGAACCATTGATTCCACGGTGTGACAAGGGGAAAGCTGGCTTATCTGCATCACCTTAGTTAAGGGTAGTCCCGCTGCCTGCACCCATTCACGACTTAGTTTTTGTTGCGGCGTTAACCAAAGTTGCCAACGCGATTGTTGGCCTAGTTGCTGTAATAATGGCAAAAGCAGGAGTTGCGTCATCATGGGCTGATCTTCGCGATAGACAACTTCACTAATTAGCCCGGCTGTAGTGTTTTCCGTAGAGACACGCGCAATTTTGCTTGCTGTGGAGGAGAACATCGAAGAACGATTTGCGTAGCCTGAAGTGTACATAATCAATCCAGCCCTGTGAGTTACTGTATGAATATACAGTACATCCAGTGACAACAAAGATCAACACAAATTTCGGAAAGAGCCTCGCAATTTTTTGTCGTTGGTGGCCTGAAAACTTAAATTAATCTTGCCCCTTGAGAATAAGTTGCCTATTTTCGTATTTAACGGATCCGTTAATGTGAATCATTCTTTTATATTATGATTTTAAAAGGAATTTTATGAAAAGCCTCTCCTACAAGCGGATCTATAAGTCACAAGAATACCTGTCGACGTTAGGCACTATTGAATATCGATCATTGTTTGGCAGTTACAGTCTGACCGTTGACGATACAGTGTTTGCGATGGTTTCTGATGGTGAGTTGTATCTTCGGGCTTGTGAGCAAAGCGCACAGTACTGTGTAAAACATCCACCAGTCTGGCTGACATACAAAAAGTGTGGCCGTCCCGTTACTCTCAATTACTACCGGGTTGATGAAAGCTTATGGCGGAATCAACAGAAGTTGGTGCGGCTGTCGAAATATTCGCTGGACGCTGCGCTTAAAGAGAAAAGTACGCGCGACACCCAGCAACGGCTGAAAGATTTGCCCAATATGTCTTATCACCTGGAAGCGATTCTCGGGGAAGTGGGGATTAAGGATGTTCGGGCGCTACGTATACTTGGGGCGAAAATGTGCTGGTTGCGACTACGGCAGCATAACAGTCTGGTGACAGAAAAGATTCTGTTCATGCTTGAAGGCGCAATTATCGGTATTCATGAAGCTGCGCTCCCGGTGGCACGCCGCCAGGAGCTTGCAGAATGGGCAGATTCTATTACACCGAAACAGGAGTTTCCTGAGGAACTTGAGTAATCCGACGTTGCAGACGGCCAATTTCTGGCAGTAATGCAATCAGTAACCCGATTTGCTGTACGACCAGAGGTTCTTTGCTGTCTGCCCGCGGTTCAAGTTGTTGCATCCGCTGTTTCAGGCCAGCTAATGCCTGATTGACGCGTTCTTCATCGGCAGGTTGATGATGTAGCGCGTCATCAACATAGCAAACTGCGTCATCAAGAAACGCCAGAATTTCAGGGTTGGTTAACTGCTCGCGGTGTGCGCCGAGGGCAGAAATATAGCTGGTAAACGTATGGTTAAGGCACAGTAAACGGAATGCGTCATCGCGAATTTGCGGTGTGACGTTCGGTTCACTGGACATATTCGACACCACCGACGCCAGTTCAGCATCACGGTTGTGAGCATCGCGACGGGCAATACGATACGCCAGACGGTTGTCACGCCCCTGATGATATTGCTCAAGAATGGCATCGAGATAACGGCAGTTAGCATCCGTCGCGCGTTCAAGCATTCGCGGCAGATTGCGAAACCGCCAGTCGGGCCAGATGTAGCTCACCGCCGCCCATGCTATTGCACAGCCGATCAGTGTATCGATTACGCGAGGCAGCGCGACTTCAAAACCTTCACCCAGCAAGTTGAAGCACAGTAACACCAGAAGCGTAATGAACATCGTTGCATGAGCGTATTGCACGTTACGGAAGGCAAAAAAGAGCACGCCGGTAATCACCAGCAGCACCAGTTGTCCTTCCAGTGACGGAACAAACCACAGCACAGGAATACCAATCGCAATACCCACCAACGTACCAATAATCCTTAACTTCAGACGGTGGCGCGTGGCGTTATAGTTTGGCTGGCAGACAAACAGACTTGTCAGCAGGATCCAATATCCGTGATGCATTCCGGTAATCTGAATGATGGCGTAACCAACACACAATACCAGCGACATTCTCACTGCATGGCGAAAGAGTGCAGACTCCGGCGTTAAGTTACGTTTAAGACGCAGCCAGATATCGCTAAACCCGCGAGGGCTGTCGTCGGCGAGTTCATTTTCGTCTGCATTGTGGGGCAGCGCCTGGGCTTGTTCTGATTCAATAGTCGCCAGTTGGGCATCTATGGCACGTAAATTGTTCAGCAGGAATCCCAGTATTTTTAGTAGATCGGCGGGCGCACCGTTTTCGCGCATCCGCTCAAGTGCGGCGTCAATATGCGTAAAAGCGCGTTCAAAATGTGGATCGTGCTGATAAGGCTGACGCAGCAAAATACAGCGTGACAATTGTTGGCAGGCTTGTCCCTGCATCGACATCAGGCGCTGGAAGCGGAACAGCACGTCGCTGTGGCGAAAATGTTCTCGCAGCGTTTGATACTGAATATGTGAAGAGCTCGCTCGCTCGTGGATATCCTGCGCTACAAAATAGTAATGTAGTGTACGACGCGTTCCCCGCTGACCGCGGTCGCCGCGTAAGCGGGTCAGCAACGAGATTTTCGTCTGGTTCAGCGTCACCATAAGTTGCCCGTTGGCGAGCGCCAAATCATACAGCGGAGCCTGGCTTTCATCCTCAATATCAGGATCAAACATACGTGATTTGAGTTCCAGATACCGCGCCAGTTGTTCATAAGAACGTGCCAGGTTGTCCTGCAACGGGCGGACAGGGAACAGCAAATGACCAATAAGCGTCAGGATGTTGTACCAAACCGCACCAGCAAGCAGATAGATAGGCTGCTGATACCAGTGCTCATACAGGGAGGTTCCCAGCATCGTATAAATGGCAATCAGCAATGCACCGAAAGCGATGGTCGCATAGCGTTGACCCAGACCGCCGAGCAAAATGAAGCCGCTGGTGGAGAGCGTTAAACCAATGGCGAACAGCCAGGGCCACGGAAATAACAGCTCTACTGAAGCCGAGGCAATAAAAAAACAGAACAGCGTAATAATGAGATTACGCAGACGTCCCGCCAGTCGGTCGTCGAGATCGGTCAGTGCTGCCGCCACCATTCCGAGAGTCAGCGGAATCGTAAGTTTTACATCACCCAGCCACCACGGAAACGCAGTAGTGCCGCAAAGTGCGATAAAAATGCGCGCGTAATACAGCCAGGTGCTGTTCCAGGTATAGCGTTTGAGCAAAGGACTTAGCATAAAGGCCATAATGTTGGATTATTGGAAACGGCGACGTGCATTGGCTTCACGCGCAGCTTGAGCTGTTTCTACCGATACCACGCGGCGTCCGACCGGCCACAGTGCAATAGCGGCAATTTTAAAGTTCGCAATACCAACCGGAATACCAATGATGGAAATGCATTGCGCGATGCCTGTTGCGATATGCATCAGGCATAACCACCAGCCGAAGAAAACCAGCCAGAAAATATTCAGCACCGTACCGCCAGTGTTAAGCAGCACATTTTTGCCTGCCGGGTTTAGTTCATCGACATGAATAGCTTCATTGCCATAAGGCAGCAGAGACAGTTTGGTTATCTCCCAGCAGGATCGTGTCAGCGGTAAGGTAAAAATCAGCACAATACTGACCAGGGTCGCTAACAGCCAGCCAAGAGTGGTGGCGAATCCGCCAAGCACAAAGTTCAGAATGTTCAAAACGGTACGCATAAAACCTCGCTTTACTGTGGTTTTCAGTAATGGGCGGCAATTGTAACGTTTTTTTGGGCTGGAGCACGTTTTCTCTGGCGGTTACACTGATAAGAAATGACATCGTGTGGATCTACAGAGACATGGAACTGAAAGCGACAACTCTTGGCAAACGTCTGGCACAGCACCCTTACGATCGGGCGGTGATCCTCAATGCCGGGATAAAAGTTTCCGGCGATCGCCACGAATACCTTATTCCTTTCAATCAATTACTGGCTATTCACTGCAAACGTGGTTTGGTATGGGGTGAGCTGGAATTTGTATTGCCTGATGAAAAAGTCGTGCGTCTGCATGGCACTGAATGGGCAGAGACGCAGCGTTTTCACCATCATCTTGATGCTCACTGGCGGCGCTGGAGCGAGGAAATGAGCGAAATTGCCGCTGGCGTATTGCAGCAACAACTGGATCTTATTGCTGCTCGCACTGGAGAAAATAAATGGCTGACGCGGGAGCAAACCACTGGGGTACAGCAACAAATTCGTCAGGCTTTGTCTGCGTTGCCATTACCGGTTAATCGCCTGGAGGAATTTGATAACTGTCGTGAGGCGTGGCACAAATGTCAGGACTGGCTGAAAGATATTGAAGGCAGTCGGTTGCAGCATAATCAGGCGTATACCGAAACCATGCTTAACGAATATGCGGATTTTTTCCGTCAGGTTGAGTCTTCACCGCTTAATCCGGCGCAGGCCCGGGCGGTGGTTAATGGTGAGCATTCCCTGTTAGTGCTGGCTGGCGCAGGAAGCGGAAAAACGTCTGTGCTGGTGGCGCGCGCTGGCTGGTTACTGGCGCGTGGTGAATCATCTCCCGAGCAAATTTTATTGCTGGCGTTTGGCCGAAAAGCGGCGGAAGAGATGGACGAGCGGATCCGCGAACGGCTGCATACCGAAGAGATTGCCGCGCGCACGTTTCATTCTCTGGCCCTGCATATTATTCAGCAAGGCAGCAAAAAAGTACCGACAGTCAGCAACCTGGAAAATGACACCGCAGCCCGCCATGAACTCTTTATTGCTGAGTGGCGCAAGCAGTGTAGTGAAAAGAAAGCACAGGCGAAGGGCTGGCGACAATGGTTGATGGAAGAACTGCAGTGGTCCGTGCCAGAAGGCAACTTCTGGGATGATGAAAAATTGCAGCGTCGTCTCGCATCTCGCCTCGATCGCTGGGTCAGTCTGATGCGGATGCACGGCGGCGCGCAGGCTGAAATGATTGCCAGTGCGCCTGAAGAGATTCGGGATCTGTTCAGTAAACGAATCAAATTGATGGCACCGTTGCTGAAAGCCTGGAAAGGTGCGCTGAAAGCGGAAAAACGCCGTCGATTTTTCAGGTCTGATTCATCAGGCGATTGCTATCCTTGAGAAAGGGCGGTTTATCAGCCCGTGGAAACATATTCTGGTTGATGAATTCCAGGACATCTCCCCACAGCGAGCGGCCTTGCTGGCAGCATTGCGTAAACAAAATAGTCAGACAACGTTGTTTGCCGTTGGCGATGACTGGCAGGCTATTTACCGCTTCAGCGGCGCGCAAATGTCGCTCACCACGGCCTTCCATGAAAACTTCGGTGAAGGCGATCGCTGTGATTTAGACACGACTTACCGTTTCAATAGCCGTATCGGAGAGGTGGCAAACCGTTTTATTCAGCAGAACCCTAATCAGTTGAAAAAACCGCTGAATAGCTTAACGAATGGTGACAAAAAAGCCGTCACCTTGTTGGATGAGAGTCAGCTTGACGCTTTACTGGACAAGCTATCTGGTTATGTCAAACCCGAAGAGCGCATTCTGGTACTAGCGCGTTACCATCATCTGAAGCCCGTTACTCTGGATAAAGCCACGACGCGCTGGCCGAAGCTGCAAATCGACTTTATGACCATTCATGCCAGCAAAGGGCAACAGGCCGACTACGTCATCATCGTTGGTTTGCAGGAGGGGAGTGATGGCTTCCCGGCTGTGGCGCGTGAGTCCATTATGGAAGAGGCGCTACTGCCCCCGGTAGAGGACTACCCGGACGCCGAAGAACGGCGATTGATGTACGTTGCGCTCACTCGCGCACGGCATCGGGTTTGGGTACTGTTCAGCAAAGAGAATCCTTCTCCCTTTGTGGACGACCTGAAAAAACTGGATGTACCGGTAGCAAGGAAACCGTAAGAAACAGGCGGCGAGTGCCGCCTGTGCGAACTTACTTCAGGCGTTCTGCGAGATAACGCTGATAATCCGGGATCAGAATATCTACAGCGTCGTTGAAATGTGGTGACTGGATGATGAAATCAGCCGTTGCCACGTTGGTGGCGACCGGAATGTTCCACACCGTCGCCAGACGCAGCAACGCTTTCACGTCGGGGTCGTGTGGTACAGCATTCAGCGGGTCCCAGAAGAAAATCAGCACATCAATTTTCCCTTCTGAGATCAATGCGCCAACCTGCTGATCGCCGCCCATCGGGCCGCTCAGCATCGCGTTGACGTTCATTCCTGTCGCGCGGGAAATTAAGTTACCCGTGGTTCCCGTTGCATAAAGTTCGTGCTGCTCCAGAAGCGGCTGATGCCGTTCCACCCAGCTCATGAGCATTTGCTTGCAGTGATCATGTGCCACCAGCGCAATATGTTTACGCGCCGCCATTGTGCGAGTTGTCAGTTCCATAATTTACATCCGTAGTTAACTTTCCTACAGACTACTGTAAGCACTTATCGCTGCAAGATAAAGACTGAAAAAGCCTGCGCACAGGCACAAAAATCTCAGGAAGAAGGTTGTTTTTCCGCCCATTGCAGAAAGTTATTACGCGTTTGTGGGTCAGCCAGTTTAAACCAATACTTCAGCCGTTGTTCAGTGAGCACCTGTGACTGCGGAGGAATTGCATCCAGTTCCGAAACGCCGGAGAGCAGTGTACTGTCGTCCGCCATCATAGTGGCAAATTGCGGTAGCGAAGCGCGTTTTGCGGATTTGTTATAGCGTTCGACTTCCAGCTCATAATCGATTGTTTTCCCGGCAGAGGTAATGGCGAGAATATCCAGCTTCACCGGAATCGGCGTCGCATCGCCATCTAACAATTCAAGGTTCGGCGCTGCGTCAAAATGGTTCGCTTCTCGTTCATTCTCCAGGCGAGGGAGACGAAAATTCACCTGACTAATGAGCTGGGTATTAAAGCTAACGACCAGCGGCGGGGAGATATAAAGTCGCTCTTCGTTACTGGAAAGATGGATTGTCTTTTCAACGCGAAACACTAACTGATGTGGTCCATTATCCAGTTCGATGCTATCAGCACCGCGAAGCAGAGAACTGGAAACCTTTTTACCGTCGAGTATCAGGAGATCAACATCGCTGGATAGCCGCAGTGTGGTGGCAAAAACGGATACCGGCAAACACAGTGCAATCAAGGTGGTCATAATGCCGGTTTTCATAGGTAGCTCCTGTCCAAAGACCGCCCGACTAATAATGTATCAAAATTTTTCTTTAATCATACTTACTAACATATAGACATGTTTTCTGCTTTTGCTCTCATACATTCGTAGTAGCTACATGGTTGGCATGTCGGGATTGTCGTACACTTTGGTAAATAGTCTGGAGGAAATGATGAAAGAAACCGATATTGCAGGCATTTTAACGTCCACTCGCACCATTGCGCTGGTGGGAGCAAGTGACAAACCCGATCGTCCAAGTTATCGCGTAATGAAGTATCTGCTCGATCAGGGCTATCACGTTATTCCCGTCTCGCCAAAGGTCGCTGGTAAAACGCTGTTAGGCCAGCAAGGTTACGGCACGCTGGCGGAGGTTCCGGAAAAAGTGGATATGGTCGATGTTTTCCGTAATTCAGAAGCAGCATGGGGCGTGGCGCAGGAGGCGATCGCTATTGGGGCGAAAACCTTATGGATGCAGCTGGGTGTTATAAATGAACAGGCGGCAGTGCTGGCGCGTGATGCAGGGTTAAACGTGGTGATGGATCGCTGCCCGGCGATTGAGATCCCTCGTTTGGGCCTGGCGAAATAAAAAAATACCCGGAAGGCGAAAACCTTCCGGGCATGTTTATGAGGATTAGTTACGCAGACGCGGCGCCTGGAGTTGTTTGCGGATAGTCTGCGCTAGCTCATCCATTGACGGTTGCTCTGGATGTTCATCCTGCAATTCGCTACTTAGCTGGGCTTCAGCCAGGTAGGTATGAACCGGTAGGCCGTTGTCATCCTCCATCACCACGTGATACCACGGAGCGGCGCGAAGCTCGTCATTCACCGCCAGCTCATCAGGCGACGGTTCAGAGAGCGAGTAAACCGGGTCGATATCCACGACCACTCCGAGATAACCTAACAGGGAATGGCGGACCTGCTGGCCGATACCGAATTTGCTGGCAATCATAGTCACCTCCCGGGAAATCTTTACCTTTGATATATGGGCAAAATTTCACTTTTCAAGTTACATGACGCGACAGGCAAACCCTTTCAGATATAGCCCTTCCGGGTAGGTAGCGATCACCGGGTGATCGGCGGCCTGACGGAACTGCTCTATAAATTGTACATCACGACCGGCATCAATTGCGGCGTCAGCGATGATTTTCTGAAATAAATCGCTGGTCATCAGGCCAGAACATGAGAAAGTCAGGAGAACTCCGCCTTCATTCAACAGCTGAATGGCCAGCATGTTGATGTCTTTATAGCCACGGCATGCACCCATCAACTGGCTTTTATTCTCAACAAACTTCGGCGGGTCCATCACGATAACGTCAAATTTTTCACCGCGATCGCGATAGGTACGCAACAATTTAAAGACGTCATCACGGACAAACTCAGCCTTGCTCAGATCCAGCTTGTTCAGCTCAACGTTCTGCCGCGCGATATCCAGGGCTTCCTGCGAAGTATCGACACTGACAACCTGGCTGCATCCACCCATTAATGCCGAGACGGCGAAACCACCGGTATAGGAGAAACAGTTGAGTACGCGTTTATTTTCAACGTAGCGGCGGGTAGCCAGGCGGCTGTCACGCTGGTCCAGGTAGTAGCCCGTTTTGTGGCCGTGTTGAATGTCCACCAGCAGCTTCATACCGTGTTCTTCAATCGGCAGCAGGGCAGGCGGCAGCTCGCCGGTAACGGGACCCTGGGTCAGCTCCATACCTTCTTTTTTACGTACAGCGACGTCGCTGCGGTCGTAAATTGCGCACTCCGGATAGAGCGTTTGCAGGGCGCTAATTAATGCCGCGCGCTGATACTCTGCGCCAGCACTCAGCAGTTGCAGCACCAGAAAATTGCCGAAGCGGTCGATAGTAATGCCAGGCAGGCCATCAGATTCGCCAGCGATTAAACGATAGCTGTCGAGGCCATCTTTTTTCGCCAGCCAGTCGCGCCACTTTTGCGCCTGTTGTAAACGGCGAGTAAAAAAGGCAATGTCGATGGATTCTGACGGGTCAAACGTCCAGACGCGCGCACGGATTTGCGATGCTGGCGAATAAGCGCCGCGTGCTAACCATTTTCCCTGATGATCAACAATATCGATGGTTTCTCCGAGGCTGGCTTTACCTTCCATCCGGGCAACGGCGCCGGAAAAGACCCACGGATGGCGACGAAGTAATGATTTTTCGCGCCCTTTGGCTAACACTAAACGTACACTCATAATTAACTATTCTGTCGATGCAAAGAAATGGGCGCCATTGTCCGGAGTTTTCCATGGATTTGCAACGCGTCCATTAAGGATAAGGAGAGCAGTCATGTCGAAAGTCTGCATAATTGCCTGGGTTTACGGCCGGGTTCAGGGCGTAGGGTTCCGCTATACCACCCAGTACGAAGCGAAAAGGCTGGGATTAACTGGTTACGCCAAAAATCTTGACGATGGCAGCGTGGAAGTCGTTGCCTGCGGTGAAGAAGGGCAGGTGGAAAAATTAATGCAGTGGTTAAAAAGCGGCGGCCCGCGTTCAGCGCGTGTGGAACGGGTGCTTAGCGAGCCGCATCATCCCTCCGGGGAGTTAACGGATTTTCGTATTCGTTAAATGCATTTCACCGGTTTAGGCAGGCCAGCAATTTTGGTGGCTTGCTTTGCCGGGCCTTTCGGGAACAGTCGGTACAGATAGCGGCTATTGCCTTTCTCTTCACCAAATTTATTCGCCATCGCTTTAACCAGCATACGAATTGCCGGAGAGGTATTAAATTCCAGGTAGAAGTCACGCACAAAACGCACCACCTCCCAGTGTTCTGGCGACAGTGTAATACCTTCGTTCTCTGCAATGACCACCGCCAGTGGTTCGCTCCACTGGCTACTCTCTTTGAGATAGCCTTCGGTATCGGTTTCTATCTCTTTACCTTCGAAGATCAGCATAATTATTTACTACCTTAGTCAGACTGGCGGCAGTGTAACAAAAAACAAAGCCCCGCATAAAGCGAGGCTCAGAAAGAGATAGCGGGCGAGATTAATCGCGGCTGGCGAAGCCAGAATGCTCAACAGGCTAACGAAGATGTTATACAGCGACACATACAGGCTCACAGTGGCACGAATGTAGTTCGTTTCACCGCCGTGGATGATGTTGCTGGTTTCAAACAGAATTGCGCCAGAGGAGATCAGAATGAACACCGCGCTGATCGCCAGATGCAGAGCAGGCAGTTGCAGGAAGATATTCGCTACCATCCCGATCAGGACAACAACAATACCCGCCATCAGCATACCGCCGAGGAACGACATATCTTTGCGAGTGGTCAGCACATACGCAGAGCAGCAGAAGAACACTAATGCCGTACCGCCCAACGCCATGGCAATTACGTCACCCATTCCGGCTGACAGATAGGTGTTCAGAATTGGCCCGAGGATATAACCCAGAAAACCGGTAAACGCGAACGCGGAGATAATCCCGGTCGGCTTATTCGCCGTTTTATAGGTCAGGAACATCAAACCATACATACCCACCAGCGTCAGAATCAGCCCCGGAGATGGCAGCATCAGAACCGTACTGGCCGTCGCGGTAATCGCCGAAAAGGCCAGTGTCAGGCTCAGGAGAAAATAGGTATTACGCAGCACCTTATGGGTGCTAAGCAGCGATGTACGGTCATGTGAAGAACTAACAATACGATCCATTGAGTCACTCTCTATGACAGATGTAATTAATGAAGCAGCATAATGATAATGCCGAAAGCTACCCAGAGGTTTTACCCATCTTTACGCATTTGATCTGGAACAGGTTTAGCAGAGGATGGTTAAGCCACTGAGTGTGGTATAGCATTTTGACAGGCAAAAGAAAAAGGGGTTAGCATTTAGCTAACCCCTTATCTTATTTGGCGGAAGCGCAGAGATTCGAACTCTGGAACCCTTTCGGGTCGCCGGTTTTCAAGACCGGTGCCTTCAACCGCTCGGCCACACTTCCGGAATGACGCGAACTATAAACATCCCGATGCGTCGTGTAAACCCCCAATTTGTTTGTTTGCTTGAAAAACAGACAAATGCGTGTCGATAGCTTGAAATAACAGCAATTTGGACATTCTATCGCCATAAAAATTGGCTCGTAATTCTTCTGCGCCAAACCTTAAGGAAAATAAGGTCCATTTTTATCGCTAAAAGACAAATCCACACAGTTTGTATTGTTTTGTGCAAAAGTTTCACTACGATTTATTAACAATACTTTCTGGCGACGTGCGCCAGTGCAGAAGGATGAGCTTTCGTTTTCAGCATCTCACGTAAAACGATGGTTTGCCTTGCTACAGGGACGTCGCTTGCCGACCCATAAGCGCCCGGCGTCCTGCTGGTGTCGCAAGGAGAAGAGACGTGCGATATGAATAACGAGGAGACATTTTACCAGGCCATGCGGCGTCAGGGGGTCACCCGGCGCAGCTTTCTCAAATATTGCAGTCTGGCTGCAACCTCGCTGGGATTAGGCGCGGGAATGGCACCAAAGATTGCCTGGGCGCTGGAAAATAAACCGCGCATTCCGGTGGTGTGGATCCACGGTCTGGAATGCACCTGCTGTACCGAATCTTTTATCCGCTCCGCTCACCCACTGGCGAAGGATGTCATTCTTTCCCTTATTTCTCTCGACTACGACGATACTCTGATGGCTGCCGCCGGAACTCAGGCGGAAGAAGTCTTTGAAGACATCATCACGCAATACAATGGCAAATATATCCTCGCAGTAGAAGGTAATCCGCCACTGGGCGAGCAGGGGATGTTCTGTATCAGCAGCGGTCGACCGTTTATTGAGAAACTCAAACGTGCCGCTGCCGGAGCCAGTGCGATTATCGCCTGGGGAACCTGCGCGTCCTGGGGCTGCGTGCAGGCCGCGCGACCTAATCCGACGCAGGCAACGCCTATCGACAAAGTCATCACCGACAAACCCATTATCAAAGTGCCTGGCTGCCCGCCGATCCCGGATGTGATGAGCGCCATCATTACTTACATGGTGACGTTCGATCGCCTGCCGGATGTCGACAGAATGGGGCGTCCGCTGATGTTCTATGGTCAGCGTATTCACGATAAATGCTATCGCCGCGCCCACTTCGACGCCGGAGAGTTCGTCCAGAGTTGGGATGATGACGCGGCGCGTAAAGGTTACTGCCTGTACAAAATGGGCTGCAAAGGGCCAACTACGTATAACGCCTGTTCCTCTACCCGCTGGAACGATGGCGTTTCCTTCCCGATCCAGTCTGGTCACGGTTGTCTTGGCTGTTCTGAAAATGGCTTCTGGGATCGCGGCTCGTTCTACAGCCGCGTGGTCGATATTCCGCAAATGGGGACTCACTCCACCGCCGATACCGTCGGCTTAACCGCGCTTGGCGTGGTGGCTGCGGCGGTTGGCGTACATGCAGTCGCCAGCGCCGTTGACCAGCGCAGACGTCATAACCAGCAACTTGCAGAAGCAGAACAACAGCCGGGCAACGAGGATAAACAGGCATGAGCACTCAGTACGAAACTCAGGGATACACCATCAACAATGCCGGGCGCCGCCTGGTGGTCGACCCGATCACGCGCATCGAAGGCCATATGCGCTGCGAAGTAAATATCAACGATCAGAATGTGATCACCAATGCCGTCTCTTGCGGCACTATGTTTCGCGGGCTGGAGATCATCCTGCAAGGGCGCGACCCGCGCGATGCGTGGGCGTTCGTTGAACGTATTTGCGGCGTTTGCACCGGAGTACACGCCCTGGCTTCGGTTTACGCCATCGAAGATGCCATCGGTATTAAAGTGCCGGACAACGCCAATATCATCCGCAATATTATGCTGGCAACGCTCTGGTGCCACGATCACCTGGTGCATTTCTATCAGCTCGCCGGGATGGACTGGATCGATGTGTTAGATGCGCTGAAAGCCGATCCGCGTAAAACCTCCGAACTAGCGCAAAGCCTCTCCTCGTGGCCGAAATCGTCTCCTGGCTATTTCTTCGACGTACAAAACCGACTGAAGAAATTTGTTGAAGGCGGGCAGTTGGGGATCTTCCGTAACGGCTACTGGGGCCATCCGCAATATAAACTGCCGCCAGAAGCCAACCTGATGGGCTTTGCCCACTATCTCGAAGCTCTCGATTTTCAGCGTGAAATTGTCAAAATCCACGCGGTCTTTGGCGGTAAAAACCCTCATCCAAACTGGATTGTCGGCGGGATGCCATGCGCCATTAACATTGACGAAAGCGGCGCGGTCGGGGCGGTCAATATGGAACGCCTGAACCTGGTGCAGTCGATCATTACCCGTACGGCGGACTTCATTAATAACGTGATGATCCCCGACGCTTTAGCCATCGGCCAGTTCAACAAACCGTGGAGCGAGATCGGCACGGGCCTTTCGGATCAATGCGTCCTCAGCTACGGTGCGTTCCCCGATATCGCCAACGACTTTGGTGAGAAAAGTTTGTTGATGCCTGGCGGCGCGGTGATCAACGGCGACTTCAAAAATGTGCTGCCAGTGGATTTGGTTGATCCGCAGCAGGTGCAGGAGTTTGTCGATCACGCCTGGTATCGTTATCCCGACGATCGGGTTGGACGTCATCCCTTCGATGGTATTACCGATCCGTGGTACAACCCCGGCGATGTCAAAGGCAGTAACACCAACATTCAGCAGCTGAATGAACAGGAACGCTACTCGTGGATCAAAGCGCCGCGCTGGCGCGGTCATGCGATGGAAGTGGGGCCGCTGGCGCGCACGTTGATCGCTTACCACAAAGGCGATGCGGCAACCGTTGAGTCTGTCGATCGCATGATGTCGGCACTGAACCTGCCGCTTTATGGCATCCAGTCAACGTTGGGCCGCATTTTGTGCCGCGCGCACGAAGCGCAGTGGGCCGCAGGTAAGTTGCAGTACTTCTTCGACAAGCTGATGACCAACCTGAAAAACGGCAATCTCGCCACTGCCTCTACCGAAAAATGGGAGCCAGCGACCTGGCCGAAAGAGTGTCGTGGCGTTGGCTTTACCGAAGCGCCGCGCGGGGCGTTAGGCCACTGGGCCGCCATTCGCGATGGCAAGATTGATCTCTATCAGTGCGTGGTGCCGACCACCTGGAACGCCAGCCCGCGCGATCCCAAAGGGCAAATAGGTGCGTATGAAGCGGCGCTGATGAACACCAAAATGGCTATTCCTGAACAGCCGCTGGAAATCCTGCGTACTTTGCACAGCTTCGACCCGTGCCTCGCCTGTTCAACTCATGTGCTGGGCGACGACGGTAGCGAGCTTATCTCCGTGCAGGTGCGTTAACAGCGAAGGAGAATCATCATGCAACAGAAAAGCGACAACGTTGTCAGCCACTATGTCTTTGAAGCGCCCGTGCGGATCTGGCACTGGCTGACGGTGCTGTGCATGGCAGTGTTGATGGTTACTGGCTACTTTATTGGCAAACCGCTGCCTTCGGTCAGCGGCGAGGCGACTTATCTGTTCTACATGGGGTACATCCGGTTAATTCACTTCAGCGCCGGGATGATTTTTACCGTGGTATTACTGATGCGGATCTACTGGGCATTTGTTGGTAATCGCTACTCCCGCGAGCTGTTTATCGTGCCAGTGTGGCGTAAAAACTGGTGGCTGGGCGTGTGGTATGAAATTCGCTGGTATCTGTTTCTGGCAAAACGCCCGAGTGCTGATATTGGTCATAATCCCATCGCCCAGGCCGCGATGTTCGGCTATTTCCTGATGTCCGTTTTTATGATCATCACCGGTTTTGCGCTGTTCAGCGAACACAGTCAGTACGCTATCTTCACACCGTTCCGTTACGTGGTGGAATTTTTCTACTGGACGGGCGGCAACTCAATGGACATTCACAGCTGGCATCGGCTGGGGATGTGGCTGATTGGCGCGTTTGTGATCGGTCATGTCTATATGGCGTTGCGTGAAGACATTATGTCTGACGACACGGTGATCTCCACGATGGTGAACGGCTACCGCAGCCACAAATTTTTTAAAGTCAAAAGCAACAAGGAGCGTTCATGAGTGAGCAACGCGTGGTGGTAATGGGGCTGGGCAACCTGCTGTGGGCCGATGAAGGCTTCGGCGTGCGGGTGGCGGAACGGCTGTATGCCCATTATCACTGGCCCGAGGAAGTGGAGATTGTTGATGGCGGCACTCAGGGGCTGAAGCTTGCTGGGCTATGTCGAAAGCGCCAGCCACTTGTTGATTCTCGATGCCATTGATTATGGGCTGGAGCCAGGAACGCTACGAACCTATGCCGGAGAACGTATTCCGGCCTATCTCAGCGCGAAGAAAATGAGCCTGCACCAGAACAGTTTCTCCGAAGTGCTGGCGCTGGCAGATATCCGCGGACATCTGCCAGCACATATTGCCCTCGTCGGCCTGCAACCGGCGATGCTCGACGACTACGGCGGCAGCCTGAGCGAACTGGCGCGAGAGCAACTGCCCGCTGCGGAACAGGCGGCGCTGGTCCAGCTGGCTGAGTGGGGAGTTGTACCGCAACCGACTGAGGAGTCTCGTTGTCTCAATTATGACTGTCTGTCGATGGAAAATTACGAAGGCGTTCGTTTGCGCCAGCACCGGATGACGCTGGAGGAGCAGGGATGAGCAACGACACACCATTTGATGCGTTGTGGCAACGAATGCTGGCGCGCGGCTGGACGCCGGTCAGTGAATCCCATCTTGATGACTGGCTTACGCAAACGCCAGACGGCGTGGTGTTGTTAAGCAGTGACCCAAAACGGACGCCTGAAGTCAGCGACAATCCGGTAATGATCGGCGAGCTACTGCGCGAGTTTCCAGACTATGCGTGGAAGGTGGCGATTGCCGATCTTGAGCAAAGCGAAGCCATTGGCGATCGCTTTGGTGTTTTTCGCTTTCCCGCCGCCCTGGTGTTTACCGGCGGTCGCTATCGCGGCGTGTTGAACGGCATTCACCCGTGGGCGGAGCTGATAAACCTGATGCGTGGGCTTGTCGAACCGCAACAGGAGCGAGCCTCATGAGCGACACTTTCTTCCATCTGCTGGGACCGGGAACACAACCTGGCGACGACAGTTTCAGTATGAATCCACTGCCGATTACCTGTCAGGTGAATGATGAACCAAGTATGGCGGCACTGGAGCAATGTGTGCATAGCCCGCAGGTGATTGCGCTGTTAAACGAGTTACAACATCAACTAAGTGAACGCCAGCCGCCGCTGGGTGAGGTGCTGGCAGTCGATCTGTTAAATCTCAACGCCGACGATCGTCATTTCATCAATACGCTGCTTGGGGAAGGGGAAGTGTCAGTGCGCATCCAGCACGCTGACGGCAGTGAAAGTGAAATTCAGGAGGCGATCTTCTGTGGATTATGGCGTGTACGCAGACGTCGCGGCGAACAGTTGCTGGAGGACAAACTGGAGGCTGGTTGCGCGCCGCTGGCGTTGTGGCAGGCGGCAACGCAAAACGCGCTGCCGACAGATTCGCTATTACCGCCCCCCATCGATGGCCTGATGAATGGCTTACCGCTGGCCCATGAGTTGCTGGCGCATGTGCGAAACCCCGACGCGCAGCCGCACAGTATTAACCTGACGCAGTTACCCATCAGCGAAGCTGACCGGCTTTTTCTGTCGCGTCTTTGCGGACCGGGCAATATTCAGATTCGCACCATTGGCTACGGCGAGAGCTATATCAACGCTACGGGATTACGCCATGTCTGGCATTTACGCTGTATGGACACCTTAAAAGGCCCGCTGCTTGAGAGTTATGAAATCTGCCCGATACCCGAAGTTGTGCTGGCTGCGCCGGAAGATCTGGCGGACTCTGCGCAGCGTCTCGGCGAGGTTTGTCAGTGGCTGGCGGAAAGCGCACAACAGTAAAAATGGTGGCAAATATCGCTTTCGGTCCTGTGAATATCGCAATTAGCGAATACAACTACCTACAAACTGTAAGGATAAAAAGAGGGATCTACTATTAAAGGGTTATTACCCTCTCTTCGCCTACAGGAGTTAGCATGTGGGATGTTATTGACTTATCGCGCTGGCAGTTTGCGCTGACCGCGCTGTATCACTTTTTATTTGTGCCCCTTACCCTGGGGCTGATTTTTTTGCTGGCCATCATGGAAACTATTTACGTGGTTACCGGCAAAACAATCTACCGCGATATGACGCGTTTCTGGGGTAAGCTCTTCGGTATCAACTTTGCTCTCGGCGTGGCCACCGGCCTGACGATGGAGTTTCAGTTTGGTACTAACTGGTCATTCTATTCCAACTATGTAGGCGACATTTTCGGCGCACCGCTGGCGATGGAAGCATTAATGGCCTTCTTCCTCGAATCCACTTTTGTCGGTCTGTTCTTCTTCGGCTGGCAACGCCTGAATAAATACCAACACCTGTTGGTCACCTGGCTGGTGGCATTCGGTTCAAATATCTCCGCATTGTGGATCTTGAATGCCAATGGCTGGATGCAGTTCCCGACCGGGGCGCATTTCGATATCGATACCCTGCGTATGGAGATGACCAGTTTCAGCGATCTGGTCTTTAACCCTGTCAGCCAGGTGAAATTTGTGCACACGGTGATGGCAGGTTATGTGACCGGGGCGATGTTCATTATGGCGATCAGCGCGTGGTATTTGCTGCGTGGGCGGGAGCGCGACGTTGCACTCCGCTCGTTTGCCATCGGTTCTGTCTTCGGGACCCTGGCAATAATCGGCGCGCTGCAACTCGGAGACAGCTCTGCATATGAAGTCGCACGAGTACAGCCGGTAAAACTGGCGGCGATGGAAGGGGAGTGGCAAACCGAACCTGCACCCGCGCCGTTCCATCTCGTTGCCTGGCCGGAACAAGATCAAGAACGCAACGCTTTTGCCATTAAAATCCCGGCCCTGTTAGGGATCCTCGCCACTCATTCATTGGATAAACCTGTTCCCGGGCTGAAAAATTTGATGGCCGAAACCTACCCACGGCTGCAACGGGGACGCATAGCCTGGCTGTTAATGCAGGAGATATCGCAGGGCAACCGCGAGCCGCATGTATTACAGGCGTTTCGCGAGTTAGAAGGCGATCTCGGTTACGGCATACTGCTCTCCCGCTATGCACCGGATATGAATCATGTCACTGCTGCGCAGTACCAGGCGGCGATGCGTGGCGCAATCCCGCAAGTTGCGCCGGTATTCTGGAGTTTCCGCATCATGGTTGGCTGCGGTTCGCTGCTGTTACTGGTGATGCTGATTGCGCTCGTCCAGACGCTGCGCGGCAAAATCGATCAACATCGCTGGGTGCTGAAAATGGCGCTCTGGAGTTTGCCACTGCCGTGGATTGCCATTGAAGCCGGGTGGTTTATGACCGAGTTTGGTCGTCAGCCGTGGGCGATTCAGGACATCTTACCGACATACTCCGCGCACTCTGCATTAACCACGGGCCAACTGGCCTTCTCTCTGATTATGATCGTAGGACTTTACACCCTGTTCTTAATCGCCGAAGTCTACCTGATGCAGAAATATGCCCGCCTGGGGCCGAGTGCGATGCAGAGTGAACAACCAGCGCAGCAACAGGGGTAAAGGAGAGAGTCATGTTTGATTATGAAACATTACGGTTCATCTGGTGGCTGCTGATGGGCGTCATCCTGGTGGTCTTTATGGTCACCGACGGATTTGATATGGGGATCGGTTGTCTGCTGCCACTGGTGGCGCGTGACGATGATGAACGCCGGATAGTGATCAACAGCGTTGGCGCTCACTGGGAGGGTAACCAGGTCTGGCTGATCCTCGCAGGTGGGGCATTATTTGCCGCCTGGCCCAGAGTCTATGCAGCGGCGTTTTCTGGCTTTTATGTGGCGATGATCCTGGTGCTGTGCTCGCTGTTCTTCCGCCCGTTAGCTTTTGATTATCGCAGCAAAATAGCGGATGCCCGCTGGCGCAAAATGTGGGATGCCGGTCTGGTCATTGGTAGTCTGGTCCCGCCAGTGGTCTTTGGTATCGCCTTCGGCAACTTGTTGCTCGGCGTGCCGTTTGCCTTCACACCGCAATTACGCGTGGATTATCTCGGTAGCTTCTGGCAGTTGCTGACGCCATTCCCTTTGCTGTGCGGCTTGCTCAGTCTGGGTATGGTGATTTTGCAAGGGGGCGTCTGGTTGCAGCTGAAAACCGTTGGCGCTATTCATCTGCGTTCACAACTGGCGACCAAACACGCTGCGCTGCTGGTGATGCTCTGCTTCCTGCTGGCGGGTTACTGGCTGTGGGTCGGTATTGATGGCTTTGTGTTACTCGCTCAGGATGTCAACGGTCAGTCCAATCCACTGATGAAAATGGTGACGGTACTGCCAGGCGCCTGGATGAATAACTTCGTCGAATCGCCCGTCTTGTGGATCTTCCCACTGCTCGGTTTCTTCTGCCCGTTACTGACGGCGATGGCAATTTACCGTGGTCGCCCCGGTTGGGGATTTCTGATGGCGTCATTGATGCAATTTGGTGTGATTTTCACCGCTGGCGTTACGTTATTTCCCTTTGTTATGCCTTCGAGTATCAGTCCGATATCCAGCCTGACCGTGTGGGACAGTACCTCCAGCCAACTGACACTTAGCATTATGTTAGTAATTGTACTGATATTTTTGCCAATAGTGTTGCTCTACACTCTATGGAGCTACTACAAAATGTGGGGTCGTATGACGACTGAAACGCTGCGCCGTCACGATCATGAGCTGTACTAAGGAGCAAGAACAATGTGGTATCTATTGTGGTTCGTCGGCATTTTGTTGATGTGTTCGCTTTCTACCGTCGTGTTGGTATGGCTGGATCCGCGTCTGAAGGGATGACTGGCGTACAACGAACTTAGGCCTGATACGACGCGTCGCATCAGGCAGTCATGTCGGATATGAAAAACGGAAACATATCGATGAAAGCGATTTTGATCCCATTTTTATCTCTTCTGATTCCGTTAACCTCGCCACCTGCATTCGCTCAGAGTGAGCCGGAACTGAAGCTGGAGCGGGTGGTGATTGTCAGCCGTCATGGCGTGCGTGCGCCCACCAAAGCCACGCCACTCATGCAGGATATCACTCCAGACACATGGCCCGAGTGGCCGGTGAAATTGGGCTGGTTGACCCCGCGTGGCGGCGAACTGGTCACTTATCTTGGGCATTATCAACGCCAACGCCTGGTCGCTGACGGTTTACTGGCAAAAAATGGCTGCCCGAAACCTGATCAGGTTGCGATTATTGCGGATGTCGATGAACGTACGCGTAAAACAGGTGAAGCCTTTGCTGCCGGGCTGGCACCCAACTGTACGATTACAGTACATACCCAGCCAGATACTTCCCGGCCCGATCCCCTGTTTAATCCCCTTAAAACTGGCGTTTGCCAACTGGATAAGCCGAACGTTACCGCGACTATTCTCAGTAGAGCAGGGGGATCGATAGCGGAGTTTACCGAGCATCGGCAAACCGCATTTCGCGAACTGGAGCAGGTTCTCAATTTCCAGCAATCAAATCTGTGCCTTAAACGAGACAATCAGGACGAAAGTTGTACGTTGACTCAGGCATTGCCGTCCGAACTCAAAGTGAGTGATGACAATGTATCTCTGACCGGTGCGGCAAGCCTGGCTTCAATGCTGACGGAGATATTTCTCCTGCAACAGGCACAGGGAATGCCGGAGCCTGGCTGGGGGCGAATTACTGATTCACACCAGTGGAACACCTTGCTAAGTCTGCATAACGCGCAGTTTTATTTGCTGCAACGGACACCAGATGTTGCCCGTAGTCGTGCCACGCCGTTGCTGGATTTAGTGCTGACGGCGCTGACGCCAAATAACACGCAACAACAGGTTTATGGCGTGACATTACCCACTTCACTGCTATTTATTGCCGGACACGACACTAATCTGGCGAATCTGGGGGGGCGCGTTAGAGCTTAACTGGACGCTACCAGGCCAGCCGGATAATACCCCACCGGGGGGGCGAACTGGTTTTTGAACGCTGGCGGCGACTTAGTGATAACAGCCAGTGGATTCAGGTATCGCTGGTATTCCAGACCCTACAGCAGATGCGTGACAAAACTCCGTTGTCGCTAAAAACGCCGCCAGGCGAAGTGGAGTTAACGTTGGCTGAGTGTGGCGAAACAAACGCGCAGGGCATGTGTTCGTTGGCTGGTTTTACGCAAATCGTGGATGAAGCACGCATTCCGGCATGCACTCTCCATCAGGACAAATAAACATTTGCCGCTGAGGGGCCACGCAGGCCATTGACGCGGCAAAATTCCACGCGTAACCCTGGGGTGAGCACTTCTGCGTCGCGGGGGGTGAATGCGGAAATATGGACCTGGACTTCTTTACGACCGTCGGAGGGGATGATGAATCCTTTGCCGCTTTTGCGATCAAAGGTTTTGACAATTCCTGTCATTTTACGGGACAAACAAATTCCTTACTGATAAATCTGCGCTGCACTATACGGTCTAAATAAAATAAAGCCAGTTTTATTTAAGACCGCTGGACGGCCAAAATAAAGTTTGCTTAATCTTATTTATCATGCGTTAATAGCTGCGTCGGTTTGAAAGACAGACAGCATACAAAGTAGTTTACTAAAGCAGTTCTCATTATCAGGCAAATCCCCTTCTTTTGAGTCTCTCTCCTGAACACTAAGTAGTTTCTGTATTAAAGCCCTGTTTGCCGAAAGGCCCAAAATGAAGGAAGTAAAAATATGTCTAATAAAATGACTGGTTTAGTAAAATGGTTTAACGCAGATAAAGGTTTCGGCTTTATCACTCCTGATGATGGCAGCAAGGACGTTTTCGTCCATTTCACCGCCATCCAGAGCAATGAATTCCGCACGCTGAACGAAAATCAGAAAGTCGAATTTTCTATTGAGCAGGGGCAACGTGGTCCCTCGGCAGCGAACGTTGTTACGCTCTAAGGTTGCCGCTATTACTCAGCATCTCCATTTCCGCTGTCCATGTTGTCATGGTTCACAGTACCGCACATCGGCATTCGATGTGACGGAGCGAAACCCTTTAGGTGCAAAGTGTATTTTCTGCAAGTCGATGATGATCACCTTTGATAACATCGCATTGCAAATACGCACTGACCAGACACCACTGGATTTCACCAAATAATATCAGGCTCCCTCGTGGAGCCTTTTTTATATCTGGCTTATTTTTCCTCAACTCTGTATGTATAATAAGCGATAACCTGTTGATTATTGAATCTTTCAGGGAGATAGCTTATAACATTTCTTACCTGACCAGGTACCGGGAACCAACACCTTACTGGCGTGTTGCTGTCTTTTAAGACCAGAAGAGGTTAACAGTGAATATTGAAGAGCTAAAAAAACAAGCCGAAACGGAAATCTCAGATTTCATCGCGCAAAAAATCGCCGAATTTAACAAGAACACAGGGAAAGAAGTCTCTGAAATTCGCTTCACCGCGCGGGAGAAAATGACCGGGCTTGAAAGTTATGATGTCAAAATCAAAATAATGTGATTTTGTGAACATCACCCCGTGCGAGGTGATGTTCCGCTTGTTGCTAATTTAGTGACCAATCATTGGCGCTTGTGGAATTAAGCGTCGGTACAATTCCTCCGGCACCGGGCTTTGCCATACACCCGCATACATTGCGTAACCAATCACCGCAAACATAATCCCCAGAATCAGTAGCGTCATTAACCAGCCAGACAACGCAAAGGCTTTTTTATTTGCCGCAGGTTTTTGCAGTGAAAAGGTCAATGTTGAGGCCACCGGGCATGACTCCACGCAGGTCATACAACCGGTACATTCCACCGTTCTGACCTGAATTAATTTATCGACCGGGATCCGTGATGGGCAATTTTTCGCACATTTACCGCAGTCGATACAGCTTTCGGCATTGCGACGAATCTTAAACGGCGATAATAGCGAAACCAGTCCCATCAGCGCGCCATATGGGCAGAGATAACGACACCAGGCATGGCGAATAAATAGGCTGGCAATCAGCAAAACCGTCACGCTGATTAATGTGGCTTTCCCCATATGGCGAAAGAAATCGAGCATTTTAACGTCCATCACCACGCTATAAGGCGATAGCATAAAATAGTGAATCGCCTGGGCGGGCATGAATAACGCGATATAAAGAAAAAAGCTTAATAGCAAATATTTCACCGCGCGTAGAGGAATATCCAGCCAGCGTGGAGGGGCGAATTGTCGACCAAACAGTTTTTTTCCGAGATCGCCAATTAATTCAGAGAGCGTACCAACAGGGCATAGCCACGAACAAAAGGCTTTTTTAAGCAGTAAGCTGATAATGATAAAAGCGGCCAATAACAGCATCGCGGCGGCGTGCACGGAAGGTAACTGACCTGTTGCAAGGCTGTATTTCAGATTCATCAGACCAGCAATCGGCAGCCAACCTTCAATGCCACCCGGTCTGGCGACAAATGCCGTATTACCTGCCGTTTCGTAATAGCGCACCCAGTACCAAAAGGTGACGGCAATATAAATATTGATTGCCAACAGTAATAATTGCGTCGCTTTACGCCAGGTCGTGGCATTGCGCCAGTCATTCCACGGTAATTTACCGCCCGTCGTGCCTGGCCGTCGCTGCCAGCGGATTCTTTTTTTCTCTGTCATAATTTTGCCCGCCCGTTAAGTTGCATACCAAATGCCACTATTCTAAGTTTTCTTAACGGGATGATATTGATTCACATCGGGTTCGGGGCTTTCTTATTCAGCCACAGTTCCAGGGCAGCGATGCTACGCGTAATTTCTTCACGCGGCAGGACCGCGGTTAATGGTTCCTGCTCAAGTTGTCCGCACAACTGACTGGCACTGCGCATGCCCAGACTGGCACAGCTGCTTTTCAACTGATGCGCGGCACGTTTGATTTTGTCGCTGTCGTGTCTGGCGCGGGCAGTGTCCATTTCATCGAGGAGGGGCAGGGCATGTTGTTTAAATAATGTCAGCCATTCGTGGATTTTCTCCACCCCCATTAACTGCGCATCTTCATTGAGCTGCGATACATCCAGTGGTTGATGGTTATGTGTTTGCAGGTGCAGATAGTGCGCCAGTAACTGACCAAGCACTTCACGCGACACCGGTTTAGGGATAATTCCGCGAAATAGCGAACTGGTACGCTGGCGCAGCGTTTCGTCGATGACATGGGCGCTAAAGCCAATCAAAACCAGCGACGGATATTGCAGCGAAAGTTGCCGGGCAAGTGTAATGCCGTCGATATCCGGCAGATCAAAATCCACCAGTGCGGCAGCAAACGGTTCACTATTTTGCAGCGTCTCTAAAGCCTGCGCGGCATTTCCCACGGCCGCGACCTGAGCGCCACTGGTGTTAAGTATCTCGATGGTAATACGCTGCGTTAGCGGGTTATCTTCAATCAACAGTAATCGTAAACCGTCCAGACGCACCGCCTGATTGACTATTTTTGGTGCAGGCGCAGTGGCAACACGTAACGGTAACCGTAAGCCAAAACAGCTTCCTACTCCCGGCTTGCTGGTGGCGGTCAGTTCGCCGCCCATCGCCTGAGCCAGACTGGTACTGATAGTCAGCCCCAGTCCACTGCCGCCGCGCTTGCCGCTCACCTGAACAAACGGTTGAAAGATATCAGCCAGTTTCGCGGGATCAATACCACAGCCGCTGTCTTCCACTTCGACAAGCCATTGCTCGCCATCAATGCGGCTGCGCAGGATAATCTGCCCCTCATCGGTGAAACGCAGGGCATTACTCAACAAATTGGTAATAACCTGGCGAATACGGCGCGGATCGCCCATTAATACGGTTGGGACATCGTCGGCAATTTCCGTTACCAGTCGAATCGGACGACCTTTAACCCGTCCGCTCATTAATTGCAGGGTACTTTCCAGCAGTGGGCGCGGTTCAAAGGGCTCATCGCTGACCGAAACATTCTTGCCACCTGCTTCGATAGCCGAATAATCGAGAATATCATTGAGGATGGTCAGCAATGATTCGCCAGAGTCGGTAATCGCCCGCAAATCATCACGCTGGGCGTAAGCGCCGGGTTATCTGCCAGCAACTGCGCGGTGCCGAGAATTCCGTACAGCGGAGTGCGGATCTCATGGCTCATTGCTGCCAGAAACGCCGATTTTGCCTGACTGGCTTTTTCTGCTTCGGCCCGTGCCAGGCGGTGTTCTACCACCAGTTCCTGCAATTCGGCAGTGCGCGCTTTGACCTGCGCCGCCAGTTGTTCGCGGTGGCGATTAAGCGCATGAACACTGCTGCGAAAAGCATCCATCAGCCGCCCGATGGTATCCAGTTCCCGCACGCCAGCGGTTTCCGGGAAAGGGGAGTCGATATCACCATCCAGCAAGCGTTGCAGCGCCTGCGTTTGTTCGGCAAGAGGGCGCGTGACTGAGCGATAAACTACGCGCCAGAGGATCAGAATCAATGAGCAAAGTGAAACGACGCCCAGCAGTAGCAGGTTAAACCGTACATGTTCACTGGCGCTTTCCAGATGTGTAAGTCCGGCCCGATTACGCTGCTCAATGGTTGCGACCAACTGATTAACTTCGTTGCTGAACTGTGCAAACTGCACAATATTATTTTGCGTCAGCGTCTGCAGGTGAGTATTGAGTGCTTTTTCTCGTTGGTAGAGCGCCAGTAACTCGACATATCGTTGTACTGTCTCCAGCGCCTTTTCAGCCTGCGCGCGAACCGGTGGGGCCTTAATGCGCCTTTGTTGAAGCTGTACCCTGTTAAGGGCGTTTTTCAATTGAACAGGCAGCCTGTTCTTATTTTTTTCACTCTCCTCCAGCTCCAGTTTCATAACGAAATGCTGTATTTGCAGAGCGCTAAAGCGCATTTCGTGCATCTGCCTGACGTACTCACGATCGCCAGCAACCCACTGTTCGACGGCGCTCTCCGCCGACCTGTTATGATTGTGGCCAAACACACTTTGCGGGCCAGACTGCGGTGATGCGGTGGCGATTGCAATGTAATGGGTCTGGGATTGCGCGATGTTGGCGATTTCTCCGGCCGCGGCGACGATTTGCTGGCTGAGTTGTTGCTGTTGATCGTGGAGTTTCAGCCGCTGGCCGACCAGATCACCTTGCTGGCGTAGCGAGTGGTCAATTTCATAGGCTTGCCGTTCAATGGCTATCGTCTCAAACCCTTTCTCGCGCAGACCCTGCAACAGGGTGTCAATTTTTAGCTTCTGCGCCGATAACGTCCTCCCCTGGGATTGCCACATCTCTACGCTATCCGTGTTGTTCAGATTTTGGGCGGTAAAGAGCTCCCACGCACTGGCCTCACTTAACTGACGGGCCATATTCATGGTTGGGATCAGGGCCAGAGTGTTGGTCTGAGCGCTTTGGGTTAAAACGCGCAGGTTATACCAACCTACAAAGATACTCACCAGCGTCAGCAATGCCATCAGGGCAAACGCCATCCACAATCTTTTGGCCAGAGTGAAAATCATCCTTGGTGCACCACATTACCTGAATCGGTGGATTAATAGACATCAGCGGCTAAGAAATACCCTTCGCCATGCTGCGTAACTAACAGGTTGGCGCTGAGTTTATGACGCAAACGGCGGATCAATACGTCCACGGTGCGCAAATCGGGGTTTTCTACCCGCCGGGCGGAGAGCATACGCAGCAGTCGTTCACGGCTGAGGATCTCGCCAGGATTAGTGACAAAAGCCACCAGCATTTCGTATTCCGCGCGGGTGAGTTTGATAGGTCGGTCGTCCTGATCCAACGTGTGGCGTGAGATATTCAGACAATACCCGGCAAAACGATAGCAGTTATCCTGAGTGAGAGCGTTGGCCTGACGGGCCAGATCGATACGCCAGAGCAGATTTTTTACCCGTACCACGAGTTCACGCAGCTCCAGCGGTTTGATGACATAATCATCGGCGCCCATCTCCAGCCCGACAATTCGATCAATAGGATCGCTGCGCCCGGTCACCAGAATAATCCCCACCGTTGAGCGTTCGCGCAGGGCTCGGGTAAGCATTAAACCGTTTTCATCGGGCAGGTTAATATCCAGCAAAATGAGATCAACAGGCTGGTTTTCCATAATTTCCCGTAGTCCGTCGCCGCTTGCCGTGACCGACACGAGATACCCTTCCTGGATGAAGTAGCTTTGCAAACGTGCCTGCGTCACAGGCTCATCTTCAACAATGACAATATGGTGTGACATCCCTGCTTTCCCGATCTTCCTGTTCATATCCATTCATATGCTGTCATAAGCCATTCATCCTGACGAGTGCCTCTATTCATATTTGCTTATTAAGATCACAGTTGCCAAATTATATTTTTACAGGAGTTATTATGAGACGACTATGGAGTGCGCTGCGTCGGCCAAGTGCGCGTTGGTCGGTGTTAGCGCTGGTGCTGATGGGGATTGTGATCGGTATTGCCTTGATTGTGTTACCTCACTTCGGGATCAAGGCCACCAGCAGCACTGAGTTTTGTGTCAGTTGCCACAGTATGACGCCGGTGTATGAAGAATATAAAAAGTCGGCGCATTTCCAGAATGCTTCTGGCGTGCGGGCTGAATGCCATGACTGCCATGTCCCGTCAGATTTACCGGGAATGTTGAAGCGGAAACTGGAAGCGAGTAATGAGGTTTATCAGACCGTTATTGGTCACTCCATCGATACCCCTGAGAAATTCAACGCCAAACGTGCAGAACTCGCCGAGCGCGAATGGGCGCGGATGAAAGAGAATAATTCAGCGACCTGCCGTTCCTGCCATAACTACGACGCGATGGATCATGCGAAGCAGCATCCGGAAGCCGCACGTCAAATGGCCGCCGCAGCGAAAGATAATCAGACCTGTATCGACTGCCATAAAGGCATTGCCCATCAGCTGCCGGACATGAGCAGCGGCTCGCGTAAACAGTTCGAAGAACTACGCGCCAGCGCCAGAGATGATAAAGACATCCTTTATTCTATAGATATAAAGCCGCTTTATGCAGCAAAGGATGATAAAGAAGCGACGGGTTCACTGCTGCCAGCCTCTGAAGTGAAAGTGCTTAAACGTGACGGCGACTGGTTGCAGGTGGCTATCATCGGTTGGACGGAAAGCGCTGGAACTCAACGGGTTCTGACCGAGTTACCTGGCAAACGGATTTTTGTCGCCTCTATTCGTGGCGATATCCAGCAACAGGCGAAAATGCTGGAGAAAACCACCGTTGCTGACACCAAAACCGAGTGGAGTAAGATGCAGGCCACCGCATGGTTGAAGAAGGGCGATATGGTCGACGACATCAAACCAATCTGGGCCTATGGCGATACGCTGTACAGCAGCGCCTGTAAACAGTGCCACGGCGCGTCGGCAACCACCCATTACGACGCCAACGGTTGGATCGGCCAAATCAACGGCATGATTGGTTTTACCAGCCTGGATAAACGGGAAGAACGCACCATGCTGAAATATCTGCAAATGCATGCGTCGGATACCGCAGGGAAGTCTCACAGCGATAAGGAAGGAAAATAAATGAAAAATAAAGACATTTTTTCAGGCATCACGTCGACGTTTTTCTTACCCAGCTTGGTGGCTTAACGCTGGCCGGGATGCTGGGGCCATCGCTGTTAACTCCACGCCGTGTTAACGCAGCGCAGGCTGTTACGTCGAAAGAAGGTATCCTGACCGGTTCGCGGTTTGGCGCCATTCGCGCGACGGTGAAAGACGGGCGCTTTGTGGCGGTGAAACCGTTCGAACTGGATAAGTACCCGACGAAAATTATCGCCGGGCTGCCGGATCACGTCCACAATCCGGCGCGTATTCGCTACCCAATGGTACGAGTCGACTGGCTGCGTAAGCGCCATCTGAGTGACACCACTCAGCGCGGCGATAACCGTTTTGTCCGCGTCACTTGGGATGAAGCCCTGGACATGTTCTATGAAGAACTGGAACGGGTGCAAAAAACCTATGGCCCCAGTGCGTTACTGACCGCCAGCGGCGGGCAATCATCCGGTAAATTTCATAGCGCCGGGGGAATGCTGTCGAAAGCCATCGCACTACATGGCAATAAAGTGAGTACCGGCGGTGACTATTCCACCGGGGCAGCGCAGGTGATCCTGCCGCGGGTGGTGGGATCAATGGAAGTTTACGAACAGCAAACATCCTGGCCGTTAGTGTTGCAAAACAGTAAAATCATCGTCATGTGGGGCACCGATTTGGTGAAGAATCAGCAGGTTAATTTCCGCTGCCCGTCTCACGATGTTTATGAATATTACGAGCAACTGAAAGAAAAGGTGGCGGCGGGCGAAATCGAAGTTATCAGCATCGACCCGGTGGTCAGTTCAACGCATGAATATCTGGGGCGTGAGCACGTTAAACATATTATTGTTAACCCGCAAACCGATGTCCCGCTACAACTGGCGATGGCCCATACCCTGTACAGCGAAAATCTGTACGACAAACAATTCATTGCTGATTATTGCGTCGGTTTCGAGCAATTTCTGCCGTATTTGCTGGGTGAGAAAGACGGCCAGCCGAAGGATGCCGTCTGGGCAGAAAAACTGTGTGGCATTGACGCCGAAACGATCCGCATGCTGGCGCGGAAAATGGCGGGCACAAGAACGCAAATTATGGCTGGCTGGTGCGCCCAACGTATGCAGCACGGCGAGCAGTGGTCATGGATGATTGTGGTGCTGGCGGCAATGCTCGGGCAGATTGGCCTGCCAGGTGGCGGTTTTGGTTTTAGTTGGCACAGCAGCGGCTCAGGCGTGCCAGGCCGTAAAGGGATTATCCTGAGCGGTTTTCCCGGTGCCACGAAAATTCCGCCAGTTCATAACAACAACGATTACAAAGGTTACAGCAGTACCATCCCAACGGCCCGTTATATCGACGCCATTCTGGAACCGGGGAAAGAGATCAACTGGGACGGCAAAACAGTTAAGTTGCCGCCGCTGAAAATGTGTGTTTTCGCCGGGACCAATCCGTTCCACCGCCATCAGCAGATCAACCGCATAATCGAAGGCTGGCGCAAGCTGGAGACGGTGATTTCCATTGATAACCAGTGGACCTCCAGTTGCCGCTTTTCCGACATTGTATTACCCGCAACTACTCAGTTTGAGCGTAACGATCTCGACCAGTTTGGTGACTATGCCAGCCACGGGCTTATCACCACTAAACAGGTGGTGCAGCCGCAATTTGAGGCGCGCAACGACTTTGATATTTTCCGCGAGTTGTGCCGCCGCTTTGACCGTGAGGAAGCCTTTACTGAAGGGCTGGATGAGATGGGCTGGCTCAAGCGCATCTGGCAGGACGCGCTCCAGCAGGCCAAAGGACTCGGCATCCATTTACCGACCTTTGATGAGCTGTGGAACAGTAAAGAGTACGTGGTCTATGACCATCCGCAGATGTTCGTGCGTCATCAGGCGTTCCGAGAAGATCCTGACCTCGAACCGCTGGGGACGCCGAGCGGGTTGATTGAGATCTACTCGCAAACCATCGCCGACATGCACTATGACGATTGTCAGGGGCATCCAATGTGGTTTGAGAAGATTGAACGTTCCCACGGTGGACCAGGTTCGCAGAAGTATCCACTGCATCTGCAATCGGTACACCCTGATTATCGCGTCCACTCGCAACTGTGTGAATCTGAAACACTGCGTCAGCATTACAGCGTAGCGGGCAAAGAGCCGGTATATATCAGCCCGCAGGATGCCCGTGCGCGCGGGATTGCTAACGGTGATGTGGTGCGTGTCTTTAACGATCGGGGGCAGGTTCTGGTGGGCGCGGTGGTTTCTGATCTCTATGCACCTGGCGTGATCCGGATCCATGAAGGCGCCTGGTATGATCCGGATAAAGGCGGAGAGCTCAATGCGCTGTGTAAATACGGTAACCCTAATGTGCTAACGCCCGACATCGGGACTTCGCAACTGGCGCAGGCCACCAGCTCACACACGACCATTGTGGAAATTGAAAAATTCACCGGTCCAATAGAGAAGGTAACGGCGTTTAGCGGTCCGATTGAGATGGTGGCGCAGTGCGAATATGTTCCGGCACCGCAGGTGAAATCATGACTTCACTAACGGTGGAACAGAATGCCTGTATCTACGCCTGGCTGGCGCAGTTGTTCTCCCGTGAACTGGACGATGAACAACTGACGCAAATCGCCAGTGCACAGATGGCTGAATGGTTTTCTTTGCTGAAACGCGAGCCGCCGCTGACTGCGGCGGTGAATGAGCTGGAGAAAAGTATTGCTGCATTGACCGTACGTGACGACGCCCGTCTGGAACTGGCCGCCGACTTTTGCGGCCTGTTTTTGATGACTGACAGGCAGGCGGCACTGCCGTATGCATCGGCGTATCAGCAGGACCCACAGGTGATCAAAGGCTTACTGGCCGAGGCAGGGATGGACACCAGTGGCAATTTCAACGAACCGGCAGATCATCTGGCGATTTTTCTTGAGTTGTTAAGTCATCTGCATTTTGCCCGGGGAGAGGGGATTGTACCTGCACAGGAAGTTGACAATCTGCGGCAAAAAACACTGACGTCGCTGCGGCAATGGTTACCAGAGTTTGCAGTGCGTTGCCATCAGTATGACAGCTTTGGTTTTTACACGGCACTAAGCCAGTTATTGCTTGCGATAACCAATAGAGATAATGCCGATTGGTAGGCCTGATAAGACGCGTTAAGCGTCGCATCAGGCATTATGGCACAGCCGCCGGATGCGGCGTGAACGCCTTATCCGGCCTACGGGAACGGTGATTTTTGTAGGCCTGATAAGACGCGTTAAGCGTCGCATCAGGCATTATGGCAGCGCTGCCGGATGCGGCGTGAATGTCTTCTCCGGCCTACGGAAAGGGTGATTTTTGTAGGCCTGATAAGACGCGTTAAGCGTCGCATCAGGCATTATGGCAGCGCCGCCGGATGCGGCGTTAACGCCTTATCCGGCCTACGGGAACGGTGATCTTTGTAGGCTTGATAAGACGCGTCAGCATCGCATCCGGCAGCCACACTCACGGGTGAGCCACAAACCGGGAAAGCCGCTGGCGTAACAGACGGTTTTCCTGTTTCAGATGTGCAATATCATCCATTAACGTCAGCGCCACCGCGATCCCAGGCCAGTCCAGCGCCAGTTCTTGACGCAGACGTACCGCGCGTTGCACCACAATGGCGGCATGGTCATCAAATACCCAGGTTGTTTCCTGGATCTCTCTCGGTTCAACCACCCCCAAACCGACAATTTCATTCAACTCCTCTTCAGAAATGCCGGTATGTAGGCAAAATTCGGTAATAGTAAAAGTCACCGTAACATGAGCCATTATGCTTTCCCCCAATCTTTACGTGGATCAAAAGACGACTGGGCGTCTGCCAGTTGTTGCCACAGCGCGGCAGTATTTTCATCCGGTTTCGGCGGCATGACGATTTTCAGCACCGCATACAAGTCACCAGTCTGTTTTTTGCTTACCAGACCTTTGCCTTTAATGCGCAATCGTTGCCCGGCCTGACTGCCTGGCGGAATGGTCAACAAAATGCTTTCTTTCAGGGTTGGTACAGTGACTTTGCTACCCAGAGCCGCTTCCCACGGGCTAACCGGCACCACAATTTCCAGATCCTGACCGACAATATCAAACAACGGATGCGGAGCTATATGAATCACCAGCCACAGGTCGCCATTTGGACCACCGTTTTCGCCTGGCGTCCCCTGGCCTTTCAGGCGGATACGTTGGCCATTGCCGACGCCCGCCGGGATCTTCACATTCAGCGTTTTCGGGATTTCCTGTTCGATCATGCCAAAGGCGTTATAAACCGGCAGGTTATAGCTGATGGTACGTTTGTGCTCAGTAAGCGTTTCTTCCAGGAATACCGCAACTTCAATTTCAATATCGTGGCCACGTGTGGCGGGGCGTTGACGGCTCTGGCGGGCATGTTGACCGAAAATTGACGAGAAGATATCGTCAAAATCTTCGGCATTGAAACTCTGACCGTCGCCATGCTGGAACTGGCGGTTGAATTGCGGATCGTTGCGATGCTGCCACATCTGATCATATTCAGCGCGACGCTGTTCATCACTTAACACTTCCCAGGCTTCAGCGACCTCTTTGAAGCGGGCTTCGGCATCGGGCTCTTTGCTGACATCAGGATGGTATTTGCGGGCCAGTCGACGATAGGCGGTCTTGATTGTCTTGAGATCGTCCGTCGGTTTCACGCCCATGATGGCGTAATAATCCTTTAATTCCATAGCGTTATCTCGCGTAAATCAATACAGACAAAGGGAAACCCCTGACAAGGTATCAGAGTTAAGTGTAGGGGAAATCAGAAAAAATCGTAGGCCAGTGATAAAAACATAACTAAAAATGATATTTTCAGCCTGAATTTTGGCAGGTAAAAGAGGGGACGTTTAACCTTCATAGATGCCCCATGACGACGTTGTCAGGGGGCGGAAAATGGTGAATTATCCTGCTTTTACCGCAGTGACCATCACTTCAACCAGAATCTCCGGGCGGGCCATCTCAGCCTGCACGGCAGCACGTGCCGGGCTATATCCTTCTGGCAGCCAGTTAACCCATACGTCGTTGAAATCGGCAAAATCGTGGCTGATATCTTTCAGCCATACCTGAGCGGACAAGAGATGAAATTTATCACTGCCCGCTTCAGCAAGTAATGCGTCGATTTTCTCCAGCACTTCGCGCGTTTGTTGCGCGATGTCAGGAGTATTGCTCTTCGGTGTCTGACCGGAGAGAAATACAAGATTGACATATTCCACACTGGCGGCAAGACGAGGTTGTGGGTTATTACGTTTGATATTCAAGCTGATTGGCTCCATGTCAGTCCATCAAGGGAAATTGCGGGATCTTCGCCCGATAGCAGCGCGCCTAACACCACGGCACTACCCGCCGCCAGCGTAAAGCCCAGACTGCCCTGACCAAGATTCATCCACAGATTTTGATACTTCGCCCGTCCTAATAGTGGCGGACCCGCAGGGGTGGATGGACGCATACCTGTCCATAATTCGGCATCATCGATGCCTTGCAGTTGCGGAAAACTGCTAGCTACGATCTGCTTTAAGGCATTGATTCGTTCAGGGCGCAATTCATTTCCGTCATAGCCAATATCGACCATGGCGGCGATACGCAACCGCTCACCGAGGCGGGCATAGACAATTTTATGACCATAGTCGGTGACACTGATTTGCGGTGCGATCCCCATTTCTTGTGGGAAGGGGAGCGTCAGACTGTAACCTTTCAGACCGCAGAGCGGTACGTGAGTCCCGGTTTCGGCAAGTAAATGCTTACTGCCATTACCCGCGGCAACGACATAATCATCAGCAACCAGTGTTCCTGTGCTGGTGGTGATGGAATCAATGCGCTCGCCTTTTTTATTCAACTGCAAAACTTCACAATCGGTTTGTAGCGAAAAATTTACGCTGGCATTAAGTTTGGCAAGTAATGCCTGGCAGAACTTATAGCAGTCCGCCGTTTCATCGCCGGGGGAGTAAATACCGCCACACAATGAATGACCAATATGTTTTAGTGCTGGTTCAAGATGAACGCACTCTTCGCATGACAAAGCCTGTTGAAATTGCGGATTAATGCCTTTTGCCGCTTTGGCTAAATCTTGCGGGCGGCGATGAATAATCAGTTTGCCAGAACGGCGCCAGTGAAAATCATCAAGATTATCTTCCAGCAGCCACTCTTCCATGACCTGACGGCTTAACAGTGATAAGCGTAAAATATGGTCGCCATTGAGTTTATTTGTCCGGCTATTGCAGGCCAGTAAAAATTCCAGCAACCAGCGCCACTGGCTAAATGACATGCGCAAACGCATATTGAGGGGGGAGTCGCTTTTCCCCATCCATTTAATTCCCTGCATCGGTACGCCTTTATCCGCCAGAGGAGCAACGTAGCGATAACTGAGTTGCCCGCCATTAGCGAAACTGGTGGCGACGCCTGCCTGGCTGTTGCGTTCTAACAATTGCACCTGATGGCCCTGTTTTACCAGAACCCATGCTGTTGCCAGACCAATTACCCCGCCGCCAATAATTACAATGCGTTTTTTCATCACCTGAGATATCCACCGCTAATAAATGCGTTGGGGTTATGTCAAAGCATTTAGGCCTGAGGAGCAATTGACTTTTTATTTTCAGGGTATAACTCAAGGTTAATGGCTCGCAGCTGGAGACGTAATTGCTGACAAAGGAAATCGACAAATTTTTTGTGTAATGGGGCTAAGTGAAACGTCGGCGCGGCGTAGCAAGCAAAGATCAATTTTCATTGGCGGGGCGATGGGGTGAATCGTCTCTGCCGGGAGGTTATGACGGGCAGAGAAAATATCGGTAATACTGCATCCCATTCCGCGTTTTACAAATTCCGTGGCCATGTAATAGGTCTGGACATTCAGGCGCGTCGTCAAAAAATCACGTCGTTTAGCTATTGCATCGGAAAGGGAATGAGGGCCGGGAGAAATCCAGCGTTGTTGGTCAATCTTGTCTATTTCTACTGCGCCCTGGCGATAGTCCCGGTCGATATAAACCAGCGGAACTTCGGCGATCAGCGTCGTCATAATTTCCCCCTGTTGAATCGGCTGTAGCGTCAGGGCCAGATCAATCTCACGCAGATCAAGTTTTTTAACCAGCGTTTCAGTGTGCTCTGTCGTCAGTGTCATGACCAGATTCGCATTCTGCTGGTAAAACGCCGTGACTATTTCCGGCACCAGACTTAATCCCAGGCTTGGCAGGCATCCCAGGGCTATTCTGGCTCGCGGATCTCGCGTCAGGTTATCGGCCAGTAGTCGCAGGTTGTCGAGTTCGTGATAAATCGACTGCGCTTTTTCGAAAAGTGTGATCGCTTCGCTGGTTGGAAGAAGCTTGCCACGAACTCGCTGAAAGAGCTGAAAACCGAGTTTTTGCTCCGCGTTTTTTAACGCTTTACTGGCGGCCGGCTGGGAAATATTCAGCGATTCCGCTGCCCGTGAAAGTGTCCCGCATGTCATCACAGCATAGAAGATTTCCAGGTGGCGCAGTTTCATTAAGAGTTAACCCAGAGTTATAGACGATAGATAAAAAGTCATTTCATGGTAACACTAAGTTAACATAAATTTAATGCGTAACGCCTGTTCTGGTAACAATGCGTTATTTGCCCACCTAAAGGGGTTAATTACGAACTCAGAATAATACCTGTAGTACCCGGACAAACCCTCAGTGCATTTTGCTAACAATAATAACGAGGGGGGATATTTTCTGAGCTGTCCAAATATATCGGCTGATATTGAAAGTCGATTCGATGGGGTTAAGGAGTTATATGAGTGACTCAATGCTCGCTGGTGGTTCACTAACCAGACAAAATATCACCAAAAAGAATGTCATTATTGGCTTGTTATTGATTGCATTTTTACTGATAGCGTTCTGGTGCCAGGGGCGTCCCGGTAATGAACTCGGACTGCTTGGTTTTACACCACTGGTGGCGTTAGCGGTGCTCTCGTTGATAGGCGTCGATATTGTTCTGGCGGTTATTTCATCGATTATTATTGCGATGATAATGACCTCCACCGGCTTACCTGAAATGGGCGCCATGCTGGCAAAATCGACGGGATCGTTTATCGCCACTGTTGGTTTGATCATTATGCTTGGCGCAGGCGTAGGTGAAGTGGCAACACGTACCGGAGCCGCCGTTGAACTGGTCAAATTTGTGGTGCATCGTATCGGGCTTTCCAGCCAGACACGGGTCAAATTTGGTATCGTCGTCTCATCCATTCTCATCTGTGGCGCGCTGGGTACTATGGCAGGCGGCAACGCCATTATTGTTGCGGTGATTATTCCCGTGGCGGCGGCAGTACGGCTGACACCGCCTACAGTGGCTGCACTGATGATGACGGCGGGGTCAGTGGGATTGTTTACCGGGCCGTTTACTCCCAGTACCGTGACGATTTTACAACTCGGCGGCCTGACTTATCCGCAATACCTGATGTACGTCGGGCTGCCAATGAGCGCCGTGACGTTATTTGCTGGCTGGATAATGGCCGGGCGAATTCAGAAGATGACGGAAGGAAAATTACACTACGAAGTGGATCTCTCTGAGAAAACTCAGGAAGACGAGGATCCTGCCCGCGATCGTCGTCGCAAACTCAGCGCCCTGGCATTTGCTGCAACCATTATTGTGATGGCGGTTATTGGCGTAGTGATAAAAGCAGGTTTTAGTTTTGCCATTATCGTTATGCTGTTGGTGGCGTTGATCACCGGGCTGGTGGGCGGATTAAGCCCAACCGGGATCCTGCAAGCGCTGTATAAAGGCTGTGGCAGACTGGTGTGGATGTTTCTGCTCTACTGGCTGTATAACCCGATTCTGGAACTTATGGATAGCCTGCAGGCGTATCAGGGGTTGCTCGAATACACACAACCACTGTTAACCGGGATATCTCCGGCATGGCTTTGCTTCTGTATTTTTGCCTTTAACATTATCGGTCATGTGCCAGGTGCTGCTGTTGCTCAGATGACCTTCACGCATAAAATATTTGGTCCGATGTTGATGGCTGCGGGAGTGCCGCCACAGGGTACAACGGCAGTATTATTAGCCTCATCGCAAGTGGACTGGTTTGGGCCTTTCCCGTCATCGGATATGTTCGGTCAAATGGGGCTGGCACAATCAACTCACCTGAAATATATGCTTTATAACGGTTGGGCTATTGTCATTGCCAATATCATTCTTTTTGCCTTGCTGTTTCAGATATTAGTTTAACGATACAAACCAGGCGATAGCGCGACTACTGTCCGTTATCGCCTGACGGTTTCCCGCCTCGTCATCTGCTAAATTGCGAACCTGTTCCCGGAAAAATGCCATATTTCTGTCACACTCTTAATTGATTGATAACTAAAGAGGTGATGGGAATGAAAAAAACGCTAATCGCTGCGGCCGTGGCTGGGATGGTTTTACTCTCTTCGAATGCTCAGGCACAGACCGTGCCGGAAGGCTATCAGCTACAGCAAGTGCTACTCATGAGCCGTCATAACTTACGTGCGCCTCTGGCAAATAATGGCAGTGTGCTTGAGCAGTCGACGCCGAATAAATGGCCGGAGTGGGATGTTCCCGGTGGACAACTCACGACCAAAGGCGGCGTGCTGGAAGTGTATATGGGCCATTACATGCGTGAGTGGCTGGCAGAGCAGGGAATAGTGAAAACGGGTGAATGCCCGCCGCCGGACACCGTTTATGCCTATGCCAATAGTCTGCAACGAACCGTTGCGACCGCACAGTTCTTTATTACCGGCGCATTCCCGGGGTGTGATATTCCTGTGCATCACCAGGAAAAAATGGGCACTATGGACCCAACCTTTAACCCGGTGATCACCGATGATTCCGCCGCATTCAGTGAGCAGGCGGTGGCGGCAATGGAAAAAGAGCTCGGCAAACTTCAGCTTACCGACAGCTACCAGTTACTGGAAAAAATCGTTAACTATAAAGACTCTCCAGCCTGTAAAGAGAAGCAGCAATGTTCGCTGGTGGATGGCAAAAATACCTTCAGTGCGAAGTATCAACAAGAGCCGGGCGTTTCCGGGCCATTGAAAGTAGGCAACTCGCTGGTGGACGCGTTCACCCTGCAATACTACGAAGGTTTCCCGATGGATCAGGTGGCCTGGGGGGAAATCAAATCAGATCAACAATGGAAAGTGTTGTCGAAACTGAAAAACGGTTACCAGGATAGCCTGTTTACTTCACCGGAAGTGGCGCGTAATGTCGCGAAACCGCTGGTCAGTTATATCGACAAAGCCCTGGTTACCGATCGTGCCAGTGCGCCGAAAATCACAGTGCTGGTTGGGCACGACTCAAACATTGCCTCTCTGTTAACGGCGCTGGATTTCAAACCGTATCAGTTGCATGACCAGAACGAACGCACGCCGATTGGCGGCAAAATCGTTTTCCAGCGTTGGCATGACAGCAAAGCCAATCGCGATTTGATGAAAATTGAATATGTGTACCAGAGTTCGGAACAGTTGCGTAATGCCGATGCGTTAACGTTGCAGGCCCCTGCGCAGCGTGTGACGCTGGAATTAACCGGCTGCCCGATAGATGCCAACGGTTTTTGCCCGATGGATAAGTTTGATAACGTGTTGAATGAAGCGGTGAAATAACAGAAAGCTCCCCCGCGAGAAGCGGGGGAATATGAGACTGATGACAAACGTGAGATTGCCTGATGCGCTACGCTTATCAGGCCTACCCGAGAATTGCACTATATCGAATTTGCACGATCATGTAGGCTGCGGATAAGGCGTTCACGCCGCATCCGGCATGAACAAAGCGCACGTTGTCAACAATTTGAAAGTTCCCCCGCGAGAAGCGGGGGAGTCGCTGATTAAACGTTTTTACGTTCGATGGTCTGTTCGCCCCAAAAAAGCGAATCTTTATCGGTTTTAGCAAAGGCTTTGACTAACACTTCATCGCTACCTTCTTCCCAAATTTTTTCCGCCATTTTTTCGTCATACCCGGCGACTTCGAAAATGGCCTCGGCTATTTCCGGCGACGTATTGCGCAGAGATGCCCATTCACCCACGTGATGAGCTTTCGCTTCTTGAGTTGGCATGCGTATCCTCCTGTTGAAGATTAGCCGTTAAGTTTAACTGCCAGACCAGCGACGTATTCCCCCTGATAACGTGCGATAGACAACTCTTCCTGGCTGGGTTGGCGTGAACCGTCACCGCCTGCAATGGTGGTTGCGCCGTACGGCGTTCCGCCGCGAACCTGCGAGACGTCAAAAAGTTCCTGCGCTGCGTAGCCAATAGGGACAATCACCATGCCGTGGTGCGCAAGTGTCGTCCAGGTGGATGTGATGGTTTGTTCCTGACCGCCGCCAGTGCCGGTAGAGCTAAAGACGCTCGCCAGTTTTCCGTACAATGCGCCAGAAGCCCACAGGCCGCCCGTCTGGTCGAGGAAGGTACGCATTTGCCCGGACATATTGCCGAAGCGGGTTGGCGTACCAAAAATAATGGCGTCGTAATCGGCCAGTTCTTGCGGAGTTGCAACGGGTGCAGTTTGCGTTTTACCGCCTGCTTTTTCGAATAATTGCGGCTGCATGGTTTCCGGTACACGCTTAACAACAACTTCTGCGCCATCGACTTTGCTTGCGCCTTCAGCGACTGCGCGCGCCATCGTTTCGATATGTCCGTACATGGAATAATAAAGCACCAGAACTTTAGCCATTTCTAACCACTCCTCGTGTTATCTCTATTCCGTAGCGATTCGCTACCACTCTTTTAAAGATAAGACGTCCTTTTCAGAGTGCAAATTTCACAACCACTTATTTGATTTATAACAACTTTCACAAGCGCGTAAATTTGTCGCAAAATGATACATTTTTTATCCCATAGCGTTTTTTTTAATCATAAGAGAGGCTTATGGATAATTATTGGAAATGATATTTATTCTCGCTCAGAACCTGTTGCAGGATATTACCAAACGCGGGTCCCCCCGCGTCAGTTCACTAAGCTTAGTCCCACGTAGCGAAAATATGGCACCGCCATACGCCGCGTTAATCCTATGCAATGCAATATGATGTCTACATCAAGACGGAGGTCAGTAATGGCAAACCATCGAGGCGGTTCAGGTAATTTTGCAGAAGACCGCGAAAGAGCATCAGAAGCAGGTAAAAAAGGTGGACAGCACAGCGGGGGTAATTTCAAGAATGACCCGCAGCGCGCATCTGAAGCAGGTAAAAAAGGTGGCAAGAGCAGTCACGGCAAAAGCGACAACTAGCCGGGCTAATCAATGACGAATGCATTTTTGTCTCTAGCTCGTCAAAAAGCCATCACCGCCGGTTACCCGGCGGTTGATACTGATGACAAACGTAAGCTTGCCTGATGCGCGATGCTTATCAGGCCTACCAGAAGATTGCAATATATTGAATTTGCACTGTTTTGTAGGCCGGATAAGGCGTTTACGCCGCATCCGGCATGAACAATGCGTACGTTGTCAACAATCTGCACCGCCGGGTAATCCCGGCGGTTTTCTGTTCATGGCTCCTGATGAACAACTTCTGGCGGTGGAACGTCAACCAACTTTCTGCTTAACAACGCATTGAGTAAAATCGCGCCAAAAGTTGCCGTGCCGATCCCTCCCAACGTGAAGCCGCCCAGCGTGAGAGCAAAATCACCCGCGCCCAGCACTAAGGTTACTGCGACCATAATCAAATTACCGTTCTGGCTTAAATCGACACGGTTTTGTACCCAGATCCTTGCGCCTGCGACGGCAATCAGCCCGAACACAACAATTGATGCACCACCAATCACTGGCGCTGGAATGGTATGAATCAGCGCACCAAATTTCGGCGAAAAGCCCAACAGCATGGCGATGACGGCAGCAGCAACAAACACCAGTGTCGAGTAGACTTTTGTCACGGCCATCACACCGATATTTTCAGCATAGGTTGTCACGCCGCTACCGCCGACAGAGCCGGAAAGCATCGTTGCCAGACCATCACCGACGAATGCCCGCCCCATATACGGGTCCATATTGCGTCCGGTCATCCCGGCGACTGCCTTGAGATGACCTAAGTTTTCCGCCACCAGAATCACCGCCACGGGCGCAATCAGCATCATTGCCTGACCATTAAAAGCAGGAGTGGAAAAATGTGGCAGACCGAACCAGGCAGCATGACTGACAAGAGTAAAATCGACGGATTTTCCCAGCCCTACAACGTTGGTCATCACGCCATACAGCAGACAGGCGACAATTAACCCTACGAGAATCAACAACCGCTGGATCATGCCACGGGTAAACACCGCCACCAGCCCAATACACAGCACCGTCATTACCGCCATCCAGCTATCAAAGGCCGAAGCCGATACACTTTTCACTGCGATAGGCGCTAAGTTCAGGCCAATCGCCATCACCACCGCGCCCGTCACTACGGGCGGCATCAGGCGTTCAATCCAGCGCGTACCGATCTTCATCACCACCAGGCCAATGACGGTATAAACCAGCCCACAGGCGATAATCCCGCCCAGCGCAATGCTGATATTCGGGTTAATGCCCTGGCCGTTAAAGCCCGTTGCAGCAATCACCACACCAACAAAAGCCGCGCTGGAACCGAGATAACTGGGAACGCGTCCTCCGGTAATAAAGAAAAACAGTAACGTGCCGATCCCCGACATTAAAATGGAAAGATTGGGATCCAGCCCCATCAGGATAGGCATTAACACCGTCGCGCCAAACATCGCCACCACGTGTTGAACGCCCATTACTGCCGTCTGAGCAAACGGCAATCGTTCATCCGGCGCGACCACGCCGCTCTCTGTAGAGGTCGATTTTAACTGCCAGTGAGGAAAACCGAACATTGCCATCAGCTGTCTCCTTAAGGAGGTTAACAAGCAGGGCGCATCAGCGCGTGATAACTGCGATCGAACCACACCAGCCCGTAGGGGGTGGCGTGACGATGAATCGCCTCGATGGCGCAAAACAGAATGTCGTGGGTGCCGATGCTCACCACCTGGCTGATACGGCAGTCAAACGAAACCAGCGCCTCTTCCAGTTGCGGGCATCCGGTCACACCCGTCTGCCAGCGGGCGGCGGCAAAGCGGTGTTCCATTGGCGTTTTGCCGCCAAAAGGTTTGAAAGCGGTTCCTGCCCGGCGCTAAGTGTATTTACACACAGCGTTCGATTTTCATTGAATACCGGCCAGACGGACGCCCCACGATTCAGGCACACCAGTAATGTGGGCGGCGTGTCGGTCACGCTGCAGACGGCGCTGGCGGTGAACCCGGCGCGCCCGGCTGGACCGTCCGTGGTGATGATATTGACCGCCGCGCCCATACAGGACATCGCATCGCGAAAGGTTTGTTGATCAACTATGTTCATGGTTTGCTCCTTATAACAGCCCGCAGGCTTCTTCAAAGGACAGACGCGGCAGGCGCGGATAAAGTTTGCTGCTATCGCCATAGCCGATGTTAATCAGCAGGTTGCTTTTCAGCGTGCTGCCTGCAAAAAAAGCGTCGTCTACGTGTTGACGGTCGAAACCCGACATCGGGCCGGTATCCAGCCCCAGCGCACGGCAGGCAACGATCAGATAGGCCGCCTGCATGGAGCTGTTGCGAAACGCTGTTTCTTCGGCAAGTTGCGGGCTGGAAGTAAACCAACTGCGGGCATCGCCGTGAGGAAACAGTTGCGGTAACCGTTCATAAAATTCACTGTCCCAGGCGACGATAGCGGTGACGGGCGCGGTCAGGGTTTTTTGCAGATTGCCGCTGGAAAGCGCCGGGCGCAGACGTTCTTTTCCTTCTGCCGTGCGGATAAACACGATCCGTGCCGGAGAACAGTTAGCTGATGTTGGCCCCCATTTCATCAGGGCATAAATCTCCCGTAACGTCTCATCGCTGACGGGTGTCTCCCGCCGGCCGTTGTGAGTGCGGGCATCGGTGAACAAGGTGCTAAGCGCACCTGGGCTAACGGCTTCGTTCATAGCAATTCCTTACAGGGCGGCTTCGCGGTGATGTAACAGGCTGGCAAGCCCGTTGAGTAACAGAGCATTAAACGTTTCGGGATCGGTCACGTTGCAGGCGTGTCCGCCATAGCGCATCACCATTTTCTGGCTATCGGGCAGGGCGGCATGAAGTTCACTGGAACATGCTGATGGCACCAGCAGATCATCACTGGCGCAGATGATTTGCACCGGGCAGCGGATACGATTCGCATGGTGACTAAAGTCAGCGCGTTTGAGGGCGTTAAGTCGACGCAGTAAATTATTTTTGCCCTGAAAATGCGCCAGTGCCAGCGCGTCTTCTGCTTCCAGGCGAGGTGCGCGGGCCGCCATCCAGTCGGCGGGATAGAGGAACAACGGCTGCGCTTCCACCCATGCCTGCGCGCCGCCGCTATACAGTAATCGTTCGCGAACCTGAAAACAGCGGCGCGTATGGGCGTTTATTCGTAGCCAGCCGTTAACGCTGACCAGCACAGTTACCGACGCGGGATAATCCAGCGCCAGCTGCATTCCCACCAGCGCACCGAGCGCATGGCCGACCACCGCGTAACGCTCAATCCCTGCGGCTACCAGCGCCTGATGCAGTTCCGCTGCCATCTGGGCGATACTGTAATCTTCTGCCAGCGTGTCGGGATTATTGCCGGTGCCGCGCTGGTCGTAACAGACTACCTGATACTCCTGATCCAGCACCGCCAGTTGCGGTAACCAGTAACTGCCGCTACCGCCAAGACCTGAAATCAACACCACTACGGGCGCATCAGCATAAGGGGGAGGTGAGAGTGAAAGTTTCATCGCGGCCTCACTTGGCGATATGCGCAATTGTGGCGATTTCCACCAGCGCGTCAGGTTTTACCAGTCCGCACTGAATGCAGAATCGCGCCGGTTTATCACCCGGGAAAAACTCGGCGTAGATTTCGTTAATCGCGGCGTAATTTTTCCAGTCGGTAATAAATATGCTGTTGAAGGTCACGTCCGCCATCGTGCCACCCGCAGTTTCGATCACCTTGCGAATTGTCTCCAGAACGTGGCGGGTTTGCGCCTTTGGGTCATCGGCAAACAGCACGTTATTATGTTGATCAAAAGCCAGCGTACCGGAGACGTACACCACGCCATCAGCCAGCGTGCCGGGAACGAAGGGGGCCAGCGGTGCGCTGCTGCCAGCGGGAATAATTACGGATTTCGGCATAAGTAAGTTCCTCAGGCAATACGGGCAAGAGACGTGGGCGAAAGCGCGTCGCAGAACGTTCCGACGTCGCTGACCCAGCCAAAAAAGGTTTCGATATTGAACAACGCAGCTTTCTGCGCAAATTCCGGCCCCGCCTGGTGAGTTGCGTCTTCCAGCACCACGCCGAAATACTCCAGAAAAAAGCCGTCGCGTAGCGTCGATTCGACGCAGACGTTGGTAGCGATGCCGGTGAAAACCAGATGGCGTATTCCGCGGCTGCGCAAAATGCTGTCCAGCGGCGTATTGAAGAAACCGCTGTAGCGCGGCTTCGGCAGCACTATATCGCCAGGCTGCGGCACCAGTTCATCCACCAGTTGATAATCCCAGGAGCCTTTCGCCAGCAATTTCCCTTGCAGCTGCGGCTGCTTACGCATGGTTTTCAGGGCATTCGATTTATGAAAATTCGGTGAGCCGGGGCCGCCAGCCTCGACATACTGTTCATCCCAGCCATTTTGAAACCAGATGATTAACATCCCTGCCGCTCGCGCTGCGGTCACGGCGGTTTGAATGTTGGCAATGACCGGGCGAGTGGTTGAGACATCAAACCCGGCGAGATCTAAATAGCCGCCTGGCGTGGCATAAGCGTTTTGCATATCCACCACGATCAGCGCAGTTTGCTGCGGATCGAAGGTAATGGCTTCCGGTCGAGCGGTTAAGGTTGTCATCATGCCACCTCCTGAGTCAGTGCAGGGAGATGGGCGCGGCACTGCATCAGTGGTTGAATGCGCTCGCCGAAGGTTTCGATTCCCGACAGAAAATCATCGAAGGTCAACAGCACGCCTTCGGCACCAGGCACGCTTGCGACTTCATCTAACATGCGCGCGACACTGGCGTAAGAACCGACTAACGTCCCCATATTGATGTTTACCGCCGAAGTGGGATCGGCCATTTGACGGACGTTGGTGTCAGTACCGGAGCGGGTATCTTTCTGACTTTGTTCGGTTAGCCAGCTTAACGCCTCTTCATCCGCGCCTGCTTTGTAGTGTTCCCATTTGGCGCGAGCGGCATCGTCGGTTTCGTCGGCAATCACCATAAACAACACATAAGAGCCAACGTCGCGCCCGGTTTGCTCTGCGGCCTGTTTCATCCGCGTAGCGGTCGGGGCGAAAGCCGTAGGCGTATTTACGCCTTTGCCGAAACAGAAGTTGAAATCGGCATACTGGGCGGAGAACGCCATGCCAGCGTCGCTTTGCCCGGCGCAGATCACTTTCATGGGGACACTCGGTTGCGGACTGACGCGACAATCATTCATGGTGAAAAAATCGCCTTTAAAATCGCTTTTCCCCGTGCCCCACAGGTCGCGCAGCACCTGAACATATTCGGTGAGATAGTCGTAACGACGGGAGAAATAGTCATCGCCAGGCCAGATACCCATCTGCTCATACTCGGGCTTTTGCCAGCCAGTCACGAGGTTGACGCCAAAACGCCCGCCAGAGATGGAGTCGATGGTTGCTGCCATACGGGCGACGATTGCCGGAGGCAACGTTAAGGTGGCGGCAGTGGCGTAAATCTGAATGCGCGAGGTCACGGCCGCCAGCCCCGCCATCAAGGTGAACGACTCAAGGTTGTGATCCCAGAACTCAGTTTTGCCGCCAAAGCCACGCAGTTTGATCATCGACAGGGCGAAATCGAAATGGTAGTGCTCCGCTTTTTGTACAATGGCTTTATTCAGTTCAAAGGTCGGCATGTACTGCGGCGCGTGGGTCGAAATGAGCCAGCCGTTGTTGCCAATAGGTACAAATACGCCAATTTTCATCATCAACCTCTCTTCGTCTCGTAAAGTGAAAGTCAGACGGGGCGCTGCATCCTGCATATCCTTTTCAGCCGCGTAATGGCTTGTTTGCAAAGCGGATGCCAGTTTTTAAAAATTCAATGTTATTAATGTGTTAATGTTTGGTTGTTGGAAATGACTGGTAAAAAGTGGACTAAACGGTCAAAACAGTTGCACATAAAACATGCGTTCGTGCGCGATGAGAGTGCAGAAGGTCGAGGCCGGGCGGGGGTTTTGCTATCCTGTTGCCAATCTACAAGAGGGGAGAGCGCATGACGCAGGGCGCAGTGAAAACAACGGGTAAACGTTCGCGCGCAGTAAGCGCGAAGAAAAAAGCGATTCTTAGCGCAGCACTGGACACTTTTTCACAATTCGGTTTTCACGGCACAAGGCTGGAGCAAATTGCAGAGTTGGCGGGCGTTTCTAAAACCAATCTGCTGTATTACTTCCCGTCGAAAGAGGCACTGTATATTGCCGTGCTGCGGCAAATTCTCGATATCTGGTTGGCGCCGTTAAAGGCGTTTCGTGAAGATTTCGCCCCGCTGGCGGCGATCAAAGAGTACATTCGTCTGAAGCTGGAAGTTTCCCGCGATTATCCGCAGGCTTCGCGCCTGTTCTGTATGGAGATGCTGGCAGGTGCGCCGCTGTTAATGGATGAACTGACGGGCGATTTGAAGGCGTTAATTGATGAGAAATCAGCGCTGATTGCCGGCTGGGTCAAGAGTGGCAAACTCGCGCCGATTGACCCGCAGCATTTGATTTTTATGATCTGGGCTTCCACTCAACATTACGCCGATTTTGCCCCTCAGGTGGAGGCGGTGACAGGCGCAACGTTGCGCGATGAGGTATTTTTCAATCAAACGGTTGAAAACGTGCAGCGGATTATTATTGAAGGGATTCGACCACGTTAAAGATGCCGGAGGAGGTAGTAACATCCTCCGGCTACTTGTTTAACCGATCGTCATTAAACTGGCGTTACCGCCAGCGGCAGCGGTATTCACACTCAGCGAACGTTCGATATACAGCCGCTCCAGCAGGATATTGCTTTCGCCACGGGCAAAACCCTGCACCGAAACAATTGCGCCATCCCGCGCGGCAACTGCTTCACACAATGCGCGAAGCTGATCCGAATCACCGTGGAAGATCACCGCATCAAACGGTTGAGCGGTTATATTTTCCGCTTTCGCCAGTTGAATACGTTCGCTGACTGCCGATGGCAATGCCTTCACTAATTGACGATGCAGCGCGTCATCCGGCCACAGCACCTGGCTACCCACCGCCAGCACGGCAGCGAGCTGAGTCAGCGCATCCTGTTCATCATCCGCAATACACAATACGCGCTCACGCGGCAGCAGCGTCCAGGTGTTGCGTTCACCCGTCGGCCCTGGCAGCAATCGTTGTGTTCCTGCCTGCGCCAGCTCGCCATATTGCGTACATAACGCCTGCAATTCTGGACGATTTGCTGCCCATTCCCGCAGTGCATTTAGCGGCTGAGTCAATGCGGCTTTCAACTGCGCATCGACCGGATACTCTGCATCCTGACGCGCGAGCGTCACCGCCAGCGCACTTTCCGGGCGATTCGCCAGCAGACGGTAGAGATAGAGCGGACCGCCAGCTTTCGGCCCGGTGCCGGACAACCCTTCGCCGCCGAACGGCTGCACACCAACCACTGCGCCCACCATATTACGGTTAACATACAGGTTACCAACATGGGCCGAGCCAGTGACCTGGGCAATGGTTTCATCAATACGCGTATGAACGCCAAGCGTCAGACCATAGCCGGAAGCGTTAATCTGCTCGATCAGCTCTGGTAGCTGGTTACGGTTGTAACGCACCACATGCAGCACCGGACCAAAGACCTCTTTTTGCAATTCGGCAAAGTCATCCAGTTCGATCAGCGTCGGAGCAACAAAGGTGCCGCTTTGCCATTCACGGGCATCTTCGCTGTTTTCCCGCACCGCCTGGAACACCGGACGGCCTTTGCTACGCATGGTCTGAATATGGCGCTCAATATTGGCTTTCGCTTCGCTATCAATCACCGGACCGATATCGGTGGTCAGGCGACCCGGATTACCCATCCGGCATTCGGCCATTGCGCCGCGCAGCATTTTCAACGTGTGGTCGGCAATCTCATCTTGCAGGCACAGCACGCGCAGTGCCGAACAACGCTGACCCGCACTGTCGAACGCCGAGGCCAGTACATCTATTACGACTTGTTCGGTCAGTGCTGAAGAATCGACAATCATCGCGTTCATGCCGCCGGTTTCAGCGATGAGCGGAATAGGGCGACCCTGAGCGTCCAGGCGGCTGGCGATATTGCGTTGCAGTAACGTAGCGACTTCGGTTGAACCGGTAAACATCACCCCGCGCACGCGATCATCACCCGTCAGTTGCGCGCCCACGGTTTCACCCCGACCTGGCAGCAATTGCACCACGCCTGGCGGTACACCCGCTTCCAGCAAAATGGCGATCCCTTGCGCGGCAATCAGCGGCGTTTGTTCTGCCGGTTTTGCCAGCACGCTGTTACCTGCCGCCAGTGCGGCGGCGATCTGCCCGGTGAAAATAGCCAACGGGAAGTTCCACGGACTGATACACACCACAGGCCCTAATGGACGGTGGGTTTCGTTAGCGAAATCATCCCGCACCTGTCCTGCGTAGTAGTGGAGAAAATCGACCGCTTCGCGCACTTCGGCGATGGCGTTACTGAAGGTTTTTCCGGCTTCACGCACCAGAATACCAATCAGTTGCTGCATCTGGCTTTCCATTAGCACGGCAGCGCGGTGCAAAATCGCTGCGCGTTCAGCCGGAGGAGTGGCAAACCAGATTGGCGCGTTATTAACCGCACTTTCCAGCGCCAGTTCTACTTCACGCGGCGTGGCTTCACGCACATAGCCCACAATATCTTTCGGTTCCGCAGGGTTAATAACGGGCGACATCTCACCAGCCGTGACCGGTTGTTCCAGCATTGGCAAGGCCTGCCATTTTTGCAGTGCACTATTGAGCAGGGCAGAAGAGAGCGAGGCCAGTCGGTGTTCATTGGCGAGATCCAGCCCTGCCGAGTTGTCGCGCCCGTGACCGTAAAGATCGCGCGGCAGGGGAATTTTCGGATGCGGTAATCCCGTTTGCCCTTCCTGTTGCGCCAGTTTTTCTACAGCAGTGACCGGATCGGCGACCAGTTCATCCAGTGGCAAAGAGGTGTCGGCAATACGGTTAACAAACGAGGTGTTAGCACCGTTTTCCAGCAGGCGGCGCACCAGATACGCCAGCAGCGTTTCATGTGTGCCAACCGGGGCATAAATACGACACGGACGGTTAAGTTTGCCGTCGGCAACTTTCCCGGTGACCTGCTCATACAGTGGCTCGCCCATACCATGCAGGCACTGGAACTCGTACTGACCCGGGTAGTAGTTCTGACCCGCCAGTTGATAAATCGCCGCCAGCGTATGGGCGTTGTGCGTCGCGAACTGCGGGTAGATTAGATTCGGCACCGCCAGCAGCTTTTTCGCACAGGCGAGATAAGAAACGTCGGTATACACCTTGCGGGTATAAACCGGATAGCCTTCAAGGCCGTCCATCTGCGCACGCTTGATTTCACTATCCCAGTACGCGCCTTTCACCAGGCGAATCATCAGACGGCGACGGCTGCGGGTGGCGAGATCAATCAGATAATCAATCACCAATGGGCAGCGTTTTTGATAAGCCTGAATAACAAAACCGATGCCGTTCCAGCCTGCCAGTTCTGGTTCGAAACAGAGTTTTTCCAGCAGATCGAGGGAGATCTCCAGACGATCGGCCTCTTCGGCGTCAATGTTGATACCAATATCGTACTGACGCGCCAGCAGGGTGAGTGATTTCAGACGCGGGTAAAGCTCTTCCATTACCCGGTCATACTGGGCGCGGCTGTAACGCGGATGCAGCGCCGACAGTTTGATTGAAATGCCCGGCCCTTCATAGATGCCACGACCATTGGACGCTTTACCAATGGCGTGAATCGCCTGCTGATAGGAAACCATATACGCTTGCGCGTCCGCGGCAGTCAGCGCGGCTTCGCCCAGCATATCGTAAGAGTAACGGAAACCTTTCTCTTCCAGCTTGCGGGCATTGGCTAACGCTTCCGCAATAGTCTCACCCGTGACGAACTGCTCGCCCATCAGGCGCATCGCCATATCCACACCTTTGCGGATCAGCGGTTCACCGCTCTTACCGATAATGCGATTCAGCGAGCGGGAGAGGCTGGCTTCGTTATGGGTAGAAACCAGTTTGCCGGTAAACAGCAGCCCCCAGGTGGCGGCATTAACAAACAAAGACGGGCTACGACCAATGTGTGACTGCCAGTTACCGTTGCTGATTTTGTCGCGAATTAACGCATCCCGGGTGGCTTTGTCGGGAATACGCAACAACGCTTCTGCCAGACACATCAGCGCCACGCCTTCCTGCGATGACAGCGAAAACTCCTGCAATAACCCCTGGACCATACCTGCGCGGCCACTGGCATTTTTTTGATTACGCAGTTTATCGGCCAGTTGATACGCCAGTTTGTGCGCCTGTTCAGCAACTGGCTGCGGCAGGCGAGCTTGTTCCAACAGCATAGAAACCGCTTCGGTTTCCGGGCGGCGATACGCGGCGGTGATAGCGGCGCGGGAAACCGACTGGGGCAAAATTTGCTCGGCAAAGTCGAGGAAAGGCTGGTGTGGTTCCTCTGCCGGATTCGGCGCTTCATCGCTCTCATTGGCTGCGCCAGAAAGCAGTGCAGGCAGCTCCGGCAAGGTATCGCTATTTTCCAGTTGTTCAAGATAAGAAAAAATCGCCTGCTTAATTAACCAGTGCGGTGTGCGATCGATACGTGTCGCGGCAGACTTAATACGTTCACGCGTCGCGTCGTCCAGCTTAACCCCCATGGTGGTGGTTCCCATGCCATTGCTCCTGTTGTTCTGAAAAGTGCAACTTAACGTTATCGTGAAATATCTATTATGTTGCAACTTTGTGCAACCACGTTAAATGTGACTTACGTAGCAAGCTTAAAAATGAATGAAATGTTAATAAAAGAAATCGATATGACAGGGATTAAAAAAGTAATGCAGACTTTTTCTCTGCGGCAGTTAACATTTTTGAAAGGTGCAACCGTAAAAAAATGTGAGGAAGTGCAACCTGATGAAAAATAGTATCGCTGGGTAATAAAATTTGATGTAAATGATGTGTTAAATCGATTGTGAATAACCAGCACTTCCGGCAGGATACGGTCGCCCTGGTAAAACATAAACTCTGTTACCCCGTTCCGGTGGCAGATATAACGGCAAGTTTCGACATTGCCGATAATAATTTTTGGAGACTTTAGATGGCTATTAGCACACCGATGTTGGTGACATTTTGTGTCTATATCTTTGGCATGATATTGATTGGGTTTATCGCCTGGCGATCAACGAAAAACTTTGACGATTATATTCTGGGCGGTCGTAGCCTTGGGCCATTCGTGACGGCATTATCGGCGGGTGCGTCGGATATGAGCGGCTGGCTGTTAATGGGGTTGCCAGGCGCAGTTTTTCTTTCCGGGATTTCCGAAAGCTGGATCGCCATTGGCCTGACATTAGGCGCGTGGATTAACTGGAAACTGGTGGCCGGGCGGTTGCGTGTTCATACCGAATACAATAATAACGCCTTAACTCTGCCGGATTATTTCACCGGGCGCTTTGAAGATAAAAGCCGCATTTTGCGCATTATCTCCGCGCTGGTTATTTTGCTGTTCTTCACCATTTATTGCGCTTCGGGCATTGTGGCAGGCGCGCGTCTGTTTGAAAGCACCTTCGGCATGAGCTACGAAACGGCTCTGTGGGCAGGAGCTGCGGCGACGATCCTTTACACCTTTATTGGCGGTTTCCTCGCGGTGAGCTGGACTGACACTGTACAGGCCAGCCTGATGATTTTTGCCCTGATCCTGACGCCGGTTATCGTCATTATCAGTGTCGGTGGCTTTGGCGACTCGCTGGAAGTGATCAAACAAAAGAGCATCGAAAAACGTGGATATGCTCAAAGGGCTGAACTTTGTTGCCATTATCTCGCTGATGGGCTGGGGGCTAGGTTACTTCGGTCAGCCGCACATTCTGGCGCGTTTTATGGCGGCGGATTCTCACCATAGTATTGTCCATGCGCGTCGTATCAGTATGACCTGGATGATCCTCTGCCTGGCAGGGGCGGTGGCTGTTGGCTTCTTTGGGATTGCTTACTTTAACGATCATCCGGCGTTGGCTGGTGCGGTAAATCAGAACGCCGAGCGTGTGTTTATCGAACTGGCGCAAATTCTGTTTAACCCGTGGATTGCCGGGATTCTGCTGTCGGCGATTCTGGCGGCGGTGATGTCAACCTTAAGCTGCCAGTTGCTGGTATGTTCCAGTGCGATTACTGAAGATTTGTACAAAGCGTTTCTGCGTAAACATGCCAGCCAGAAAGAACTGGTGTGGGTAGGGCGTGTGATGGTGCTGGTAGTGGCGCTGGTGGCGATTGCGCTGGCGGCAAACCCGGAAAACCGCGTGCTGGGCTTAGTGAGCTACGCGTGGGCAGGCTTTGGCGCGGCGTTTGGTCCGGTGGTGCTGTTCTCGGTGATGTGGTCACGCATGACGCGCAACGGTGCGCTGGCGGGGATGATCATCGGTGCGCTGACGGTTATCGTCTGGAAGCAGTTCGGTTGGCTGGGTCTGTACGAAATTATTCCGGGCTTCATCTTCGGCAGTATCGGGATTGTGGTGTTTAGTTTGCTGGGTAAAGCGCCGTCAGCGGCGATGCAAAAACGCTTTGCCGAGGCCGATGCGCACTATCATTCGGCGCCGCCGTCACGGTTGCAGGAAAGCTAAGGGAAGGCGTTTTAACGAAAATCCCACGTTATAATGGGAAGCAAGCAGAGGGCAATCGGTGATTGCCCTCTGTGTTTTCTCTCAAAAAAATTTTACATTTTCTCATCATTATTACTACATTCTGCTTGTGTTTTTCCTCGCCGTAATGATAATCGCTATCACTGCGATTTACTTTTCTTTGCATAGATTGACTCAGAAAAACGTTTAAGGGTGGTGGCATGTTTGTTCCGTTTCTCATTATGTTGCGCGAAGGACTTGAAGCCGCGCTGATTGTCAGTTTGATTGCCAGCTATCTTAAGCGTACCCAGCGAGGCCGGTGGATTGGTGTGATGTGGATTGGCGTATTGCTTGCCGCTGCGTTGTGCCTGGGCTTGGGTATTTTCATTAATGAAACTACCGGCGAATTTCCACAAAAAGAACAGGAACTGTTTGAAGGTATCGTGGCGGTGATCGCGTGGTGATCCTTACCTGGATGGTTTTCTGGATGCGTAAAGTGTCGCGCAACGTCAAAGTGCAACTGGAACAGGCAGTCGATAGCGCATTGCAGCGTGGAAATCATCATGGCTGGGCGCTGGTGATGATGGTTTTTTGCCGTTGCAAGGGAAGGGCTGGAGTCGGTCTTTTTCCTGCTGGCGGCATTTCAACAAGATGTCGGGATCTGGCCGCCGCTGGGTGCAATGCTCGGTCTTGCTACAGCCGTGGTGCTCGGCTTCCTGCTCTACTGGGGCGGTATTCGCCTCAATCTTGGTGCATTTTTTAAATGGACCAGCCTGTTTATTCTCTTCGTCGCCGCTGGGCTGGCAGCTGGTGCTATTCGCGCATTTCATGAAGCCGGATTGTGGAACCACTTTCAGGGAATCGCCTTCGATATGAGCGCGGTGCTCTCAACTCACTCGCTGTTTGGCACGCTGATGGAAGGGATTTTTGGCTATCAGGAAGCGCCAAGTGTCAGCGAAGTCGCCGTCTGGTTTATTTATCTCATCCCGGCGCTGGTGGCATTTGCCCTGCCACCACGCGCAGGGGCGACAGCGTCTCGTTCTGCGTAGCAAATACGACGCAAACTCTTGCTTAGTTACAACATACTTTAAAGGGATAGTCTCGTCATGACCATTAACTTCCGCCGTAACGCATTGCAGTTGAGCGTGGCTGCGCTGTTCTCTTCTGCTTTTATGGCTAACGCCGCTGATATTCCGCAAGTCAAAGTCACTGTGACGGATAAGCAGTGTGAACCGATGACCATTACGGTTAACGCCGGGAAAACACAGTTCATTATTCAGAACCACAGCCAGAAGGCGCTGGAGTGGGAGATCCTTAAAGGCGTGATGGTGGTGGAAGAGCGGGAAAATATCGCCCCTGGCTTTAGCCAGAAAATGACGGCGAATTTACAGCCTGGCGAATACGATATGACCTGCGGCCTGCTGACTAACCCGAAAGGGAAGTTAATCGTCAAAGGTGAGGCAACGGCGGATGCGGCGCAAAGTGATGCGCTGTTAAGTCTTGGTGGTGCAATTACTGCATATAAAGCGTATGTCATGGCGGAAACCACGCAGCTGGTGACCGACACGAAAGCCTTTACTGACGCTATTAAAGCAGGCGATATCGAAAAAGCGAAAGCACTGTATGCGCCGACGCGCCAGCACTATGAGCGCATCGAACCGATTGCTGAACTGTTCTCCGATCTGGATGGCAGCATTGACGCCCGTGAAGATGATTACGAGCAAAAAGCCGCCGATCCGAAATTCACTGGTTTCCACCGTCTGGAAAAAGCATTGTTTGGCGACAACACCACCAAAGGAATGGATCAGTACGCTGACCAGCTTTATACCGATGTGGTCGATTTGCAAAAACGCATCAGTGAACTGGCTTTCCCACCTTCAAAAGTGGTCGGCGGCGCAGCCGGACTGATTGAGGAAGTGGCAGCCAGCAAAATCAGCGGTGAAGAAGATCGCTATAGCCACACCGATCTGTGGGATTTCCAGGCTAACGTTGAAGGCTCGCAGAAAATTGTCGATCTGCTGCGTCCACAACTACAAAAAGCCAACCCGGAGCTGCTGGCAAAAGTCGATGCTAACTTCAAAAAGGTCGATACCATTCTGGCGAAATACCGTACCAAAGACGGTTTTGAAACCTACGACAAACTGACCGATGCCGACCGTAACGCGCTGAAAGGGCCGATTACTGCGCTGGCGGAAGATCTGGCGCAACTTCGCGGTGTGCTGGGGCTGGACTAAGCGTTATGCAGTATGAAGATGAAAACGGCGTGAATGAACCGTCACGCCGACGTTTACTGAAAGGGATTGGTGCACTGGCGCTGGCGGGAAGTTGTCCGGTCGCTCATGCACAAAAACCGCAAAGTGCGCCGGGTACGCTTTCACCGGATGCACGTAATGAGAAACAGCCGTTTTATGGTGAGCATCAGGCAGGGATCCTGACGCCACAACAGGCCGCAATGATGCTGGTGGCATTTGATGTGCTTGCCAGTGATAAAGCCGATCTTGAACGGCTGTTTCGCTTGTTGACTCAGCGTTTTGCGTTTCTGACTCAGGGCGGAGCGGCACCTGAAACGCCAAATCCGCGCCTGCCACCACTCGATTCTGGCATTCTTGGCGACTACATTGCGCCCGATAATCTCACCATCACGTTATCGGTGGGCCACTCATTGTTTGATGAACGGTTTGGGCTTGCGCCGCAGATGCCGAAAAAGTTGCAGAAGATGGCACGTTTCCCCAACGACTCGCTGGATGCGGCGTTATGTCATGGTGATGTGTTGCTACAAATTTGCGCCAACACCCAGGACACGGTGATCCATGCGCTGCGCGATATCATCAAACACACGCCGGATTTGCTCAGCGTGCGCTGGAAGCGGGAAGGGTTTATTTCCGATCACGCGGCGCGTAGTAAAGGCAAAGAGACGCCGATAAATTTGCTGGGCTTTAAAGACGGCACCGCCAATCCCGATAGCCAGAATGATAAGTTGATGCAAATAGTGGTGTGGGTGACGGCAGAGCAGCAGGAGCCTGCGTGGGCTATCGGCGGCAGCTACCAGGCGGTGCGCTTGATTCAGTTTCGGGTGGAGTTTTGGGACAGAACGCCGCTGAAAGAACAGCAGACGATTTTTGGTCGTGATAAGCAAACCGGTGCGCCGCTGGGGATGAAGCATGAGCACGATGTGCCGGATTACGCCAGCGATCCGGAAGGGAAGGTGATTGCGCTGGACAGCCATATTCGTCTGGCGAATCCCCGCACGGCGGAGAGTGAATCCAGCCTGATGCTGCGTCGTGGCTACAGTTATTCGTTGGGCGTCACCAACTCCGGGCAACTGGATATGGGGTTATTGTTTGTCTGCTACCAACACGATCTGGAAAAGGGCTTCCTGACAGTACAAAAAAGGCTTAATGGCGAAGCGCTGGAAGAATACGTTAAACCCATCGGCGGCGGTTATTTTTTTGCGTTGCCGGGGGTGAATGACGCGAATGATTATCTCGGAAGCGCGTTATTGCGGGTTTAATGTTTTTAGGCGGATAAGGCGTTCGGCGCATCCGGCGTTCGTGCACTGATGCCTGATGCGATGCTGGCGCATCTTATCAGGCCTACAATCGGTGCTGGCTCGGTAGGCTGGATAAGGCGTTTACGCCGCATCCGGCGTTCGTGCGCAGATGCCTGATGCGAATCCTGCTGAAAGCACACAGCTTTTTTCATCACTGTCATTACTCTGTCATCTTTCCAGTAGAAACTAATGTCACTGAAATGGTGTTTTATGGTTAAATATAAGTAAATATATTGTTGCAATGAATGCGAAAACTGTTGTACTTATTAAGTAACAGCGGTAGTTCCCGGCAGTGATAGTCAGTCACTATGGAGATCGCGGATGGTAACGTCCTGTACTGGACATGTTTTTGACAATCAACGCTCGACCAAACGCGGAGATTTCTCCTCCGGTAGCAACTTCGTCACTCTGTATTTTTACTCACTTCCTCCCTTTTCTCGTGTTACCGACGCCGTGAACGGTGCGCGTAGCCGTTTTCGGTGTTATTTCCAAAAGCAAACTATGGCTTACAAGGAAGCCAACCCTCTGATGTTCGTGCGCATAATCGCGCTGCCAACGGCGCGTGTGATGAATACAAACAACTCAAGGTGCTCTCCATGGGAAGACAAAAAGCAGTGATCAAAGCTCGTCGCGAAGCAAAACGTGTGCTGAGACGGGATTCACGCAGCCATAAACAGCGTGAAGAAGAATCGGTCACCTCGCTTGTGCAGATGAGCGGCGTAGAAGCCATTGGTATGGCCCGCGACAGTCGCGATACTTCGCCAATCGTGGCGCGAAATGAAGCGCAATTGCACTATCTGAAGGCTATTGAGAGTAAGCAGCTGATATTCGCTACGGGCGAAGCCGGGTGCGGTAAAACCTGGATCAGTGCGGCAAAAGCGGCAGAGGCCCTGATACATAAGGATGTCGACAGGATCATCGTCACCCGTCCAGTTTTGCAAGCCGATGAAGATCTTGGCTTCTTACCTGGGGATATCGCAGAAAAGTTTGCTCCCTATTTTCGTCCGGTCTACGACGTGCTGGTCCGGCGCCTGGGGGCTTCCTTTATGCAGTATTGCCTGCGACCGGAAATAGGGAAGGTGGAAATCGCGCCGTTCGCCTATATGCGTGGACGTACCTTTGAAAATGCAGTTGTCATTCTTGACGAGGCGCAGAATGTGACTGCCGCGCAAATGAAAATGTTTTTAACCCGCCTCGGGGAAAACGTAACGGTTATCGTCAATGGTGATATCACGCAATGCGATCTGCCTCGCGGCGTGCGCTCCGGATTAAGTGATGCGCTGGAACGTTTCGAAGAAGATGAAATGGTCGGGATCGTCCGGTTCGGCAAAAATGATTGCGTACGTTCGGCACTTTGCCAACGTACGCTACATGCCTATAGTTAAGCGTATTACAAACGCAGAGCCCGGGCTAACCGGGCTTTGTTTTTGCTGTTTATGCCCGGAGTGCAAATTTATCTAAAACCACCTACAGCCGGTTTAGTTGCAATGCAGGATAGCTATTTTAAATAATAAAGTCTGTTCTCAATATATTCATTCAGTTTTGTCAGCTCTTCTGCGATTTTTTCCTTGTTCAATTCATTGTTGTCAGTCATGGTTAATAAAATCAATTCCTTTGATTTTTTTGATAAAATTCCAGGGTGGAAATTTCTGCTGTTATACATTTCATGAAGAATGTTGAGCAGTTCGCTATTAAAAAAGTCAATATTATCCATGTTGTCGATTTGAGGATTGTTGTCTTGAAATTTTTTTTATGATTTTATTTATTTTGATAAGGAAATAAAACTCAATATTCCTCTGGGTTTGTTCTTCTGGTGTGAAAATTGGGAAGTCATAATGTTCACATATTGTATCATAATCATCAAACTTTTCGTTTTCAATTGACCATAACTTTCTCTTTTCTATTTTATCCTTCGTTGATTTTATCTCTGAAAACATTCTTTTTATTATCAATAAAATGATGGCCGTGACAAATAAAATAATTACGCCAATATGTGTGGAGTAATAAAAAAGTAACATGATAAATGAAATTACTGGTAGTGCTAATGAGGTAGTAATCAATAAGTTACCGACTTTACTATATGAGTGTAGTTCAAAAATGAATTCCCTTTCGCCACTTGCGAAGATGTAAAATAATGAGAAGCCTGTGTTCAGTAATGTTGATATTGCGAAACCTAACGTAGCCCACCACAGCGGAAAACTATTGGAGATATTAACAGGGGGTACACTAAAAAGCCCAATAAAAAAGGTAAAGCAGGCTCCAGTAAGAATTGAGTGAAAATATGAAAACCATTTTATACTTTCCCCTGTATGATACCCTTTTTTATATGCACGCCAGGCAATCCGCTTTGTATTATACATGGTTCTATCCTTAAATTGATTTACTATGAAAACTATACTAATTGATATTAATGCATGCGTAAGATTATTATTAATATCGTATATAATTTACTGCCTCATCGCCCGAATCAATTCCATATCAGTTTGTGCATTAAATTAGTTGATAAATAAATGATTATGAACAAATGCATTTATCTGGTAATAGATTTAGCCTACTACCAGATAAACAATCAGTTATTATGGCGGATAATTTGGTAAAACTCGGCAGGTATGTTGGGGCCAAAACTCAGCGCATATTGATAACAAACATCTGTCCACTGATGGTTTTTGTAAAAAGCAAGAATAACTTGTTTTACCATTTGGTATTCAATATCGAGTTCATCTTTTAAGTCGTTTTCAAATTCATACCATTTTAATTTTTCATTGTTGCTTAATTTTTCATCGTATTTTTCAAATATATCATGTGTACGATTAATGTTTCTTTCATTCCAATCCATTGAAATAGTTAATGACTCCACGGGATGATTATGGTAATCGATTATGTCACCAAGGATACTTATATGGTATTTTAATTTTTCAATTTCTTTTGAAATTTCAGTTAAGTTCATGCTTTATCCTCCATTTTAGAATTTGTAGAATTCATCGCAGATATGACATCTTGAGTCTTTGTTTGTAGATCATGAACATATGCGAGTCTGGAGTGCCTGAATGCCAACCTGTTTCGTAAGAGTTAAGATTTATTTTGCTTCAACAAGAAGCAGGTGAGTATCAGCATCAGGATCTTTTGTATCAAGAGTTCCTAAAGCAATATCGGAAACTCTTTTGTCTTGTGCTCGCTTCAGAAGAGCATAGTCATGCTGTCTGTTATTAAAGGATACTCCCATCCATTTACCCACAATAGTTAGAATTGAATCACTTTGTACATTTATATTCAGCTTTTGCCTTGGTAAATAATAAATATTATTTCGGTATTATCTAATGCAAAAATGATTTTACAAAACAAGGTATCGCTCACCTCATCCTTTCTGAACGCAACAGGAGACTATTTTGGGAAATTCCTCGTCGCCCTGCGGGCAGCCCGTTCACTGCGTTCGCGGTCTGTCCAACTGGCTGTAGGCAGTTGTCGAACCCGGGTCCGGGCTTCTCATCCCCGCCAGACTGTGCAATATGCGAAAAAAAAAGCCCGTACTTTCGTACGAGCTCTTCTTAAAATATGGCGGTGAGGCGGGGATTGACTCGCTTCGCTCGCCCTGTGGGCAGCCCGTTCACTGCGTTCACGGTCTGTCCAACTGGCTGGCGCCAGTTGTCGAACCCGGGTCCGGGCTTCTCATCCCCGCCGGGCTGTGCAACATGCGAAAAAAAAAGCCCGTACTTTCGTACGAGCTCTTCTTAAAATATGGCGGTGAGGCGGGGATTCGAACCCCGGATACGTTGCCGTATACACACTTTCCAGGCGTGCTCCTTCAGCCACTCGGACACCTCACCAAATTGTTGTTCCTGTCTTGCTGGAACGGGCGCTAATTTAGGGAAATAGTCGCCTCGGGTCAACAAACTTTTTTAAAAAAAAAGTGCGTTTATTCAAACTTCAATCAATTTGTGGCTTAAATAAGCAAGTTTTGCTTTTTTTGCCACCGACAGCAGATTTGCTATTCTGATGTTCCTTGCAGATCATAACAATAAGCGCGAATAAATTCCGCTCAACTCTTTTCGGGAGCCAATATGGATATCATCTTTTATCACCCAACCTTTGACTCAAAATGGTGGATTGAGGCGCTGAGTAAAGCGATACCTCATGCCAGGGTCAGAGCCTGGAAAAACGGAGATAACCAGGGCGCGGATTATGCATTAGTCTGGCATCCTCCTGTTGAAATGCTGGCAGGACGCGATCTTAAAGCAGTGTTTGCACTAGGCGCCGGTGTGGATTCTATATTGAGTAAACTACAGGCACACCCTGAAATGCTTAAACCCTCCATTCCGCTTTTCCGCCTGGAAGATACCGGTATGGGCGAGCAAATGCAGGAATATGCTGTCAGCCAGGTGCTACATTGGTTCCGACGTTTTGACGATTATCGAATCCAGCAAAATGCTTCACACTGGCAACCGCTGCCTGAATATCATCGGGAAGATTTTACAATTGGCATCCTGGGCGCTGGCGTGTTGGGCAGTAAAGTCGCACAGAGTCTACAAACATGGCGCTTTCCGCTGCGTTGCTGGAGTCGCAGTCGTAAATCCTGGCCAGATGTACAAAGCTTTGCTGGAGGCGAAGAGCTGAAGGCATTTCTGAGTCAATGCCGGGTACTGATTAATCTGTTACCGAATACGCCCGAAACCGTCGGCATTATTAATCAACAATTATTCAATCAATTACCGGATGGCGCGTATCTTCTCAATCTGGCGCGTGGCGTCCATGTGGTGGAAGATGACCTGCTCGCGGCGCTGGAAAGTGGCAAGATTAAAGGAGCCATGCTGGATGTTTTTAATCGTGAACCTTTACCGCCGGAAAGCCCGCTCTGGCAACATCCACGCGTCACGATAACGCCACATGTGGCAGCTATTACTCGCCCCGTCGAAGCAGTGGAGTATATTTCGCGCACCATTTCCCAGCTAGAAAGAGGTGAGGCCGTCAGCGGGCAAGTCGACCGAGTTCGAGGCTACTAATAAAGCGCCAGGATTCCTGCTATCCTTGGCAAGAATTGAATACAGGAGAGAGTTATGTATCCCGTCGACCTACATATGCATACCGTTGCCAGCACGCATGCATACAGCACATTAAGTGACTACATTGCCCAGGCTAAACAAAAGGGAATCAAGCTTTTTGCAATTACCGATCACGGCCCGGATATGGAAGATGCGCCGCATCACTGGCATTTCATTAATATGCGTATTTGGCCACGAGTGGTTGATGGGGTAGGGATCCTGCGCGGCATTGAAGCCAACATTAAAAATGTTGACGGTGAAATTGACTGTAGCGGCAAAATGTTTGAGTCGCTGGATTTAATCATTGCTGGTTTTCATGAACCGGTTTTTGCACCACATGATGAAGCGACCAATACGCAAGCGATGATCGCGACTATCGCCAGCGGCAATGTGCACATAATAAGCCATCCGGGCAATCCGAAATATTCCATTGATTTCAAAGCCGTTGCGGAAGCAGCCGCGAAACACCAGGTCGCGCTGGAAATCAATAATTCGTCCTTCCTACACTCGCGCAAAGGCAGTGAAGATAACTGCCGTGCAGTTGCCGCTGCGGTGCGCGATGCTGGCGGTTGGGTGGCATTAGGCTCGGATTCTCATACTGCGTTTACTATGGGTGATTTTGAAGAGTGTCGTAAAATTCTTGACGCGGTTGATTTTCCAGAAGAACGCATTTTGAATGTTTCACCGCGCCGTTTACTCAACTTCCTGGAATCCCGCGGTATGGCGCCGATTGCGGAATTTGCTGAACTTTAATTGCTTTTATGGAAATAAATAAATGAACGAGTTTTCTATCCTGTGTCGTGTACTGGGGTCACTTTATTACCGCCAACCGCAGGACCCTTTACTGGTTCCGCTGTTTACCCTGATTCGTGAGGGAAAATTGGCGGCGAGCTGGCCTCTGGAGCAGGATGAGTTGCTGGCACGCTTGCAGAAAAGTTGTGATATGGCGCAAGTATCTGCCGATTACAATGCGCTGTTTATCGGCGATGAATGTGCAGTACCGCCTTACCGCAGTGCCTGGGTTGAGGGCGCGACGGAAGCGGAAGTGCGTGCTTTTCTTTCAGAACGCGGGATGCCGTTAGCAGATACGCCAGCCGATCACATCGGCACGTTACTGCTTGCGGCTTCCTGGCTGGAAGATCAGTCAACGGAAGATGAAAGCGAAGCACTGGAAACGTTGTTCAGCGAGTATCTGTTGCCGTGGTGTGGCGCATTTCTCGGTAAAATTGAGGCCCATGCAACCACGCCGTTCTGGCGCACTATGGCACCACTGACCCGCGATGCTATCGGCGCAATGTGGGATGAACTTGAGGAAGAAAAAGAAGAATAAGTGTGATCGTGGTCACTAATGAATGCAACATCAAACTCTACGTTGCATAAAATGTGTGCTCGATCTCATTCATGGCCGCGTTTTCTGCTATCATTCGCGGCATGAACATACTTCTCTCTATTGCAATCACAACAGGCATTCTCTCCGGTATCTGGGGATGGGTGGCCGTTTCCCTTGGTTTACTCAGCTGGGCGGGTTTCCTTGGCTGCACGGCCTACTTTGCCTGTCCGCAAGGTGGCCTGAAAGGGTTGGCGATCTCCGCTGCAACGCTGCTTAGCGGTGTGGTGTGGGCAATGGTCATTATTTACGGTAGTGCGCTGGCACCCCATCTGGAAATAGTTGGCTATGTCATGACTGGCATTGTCGCTTTCCTGATGTGTATTCAGGCCAAACAGCTATTGCTGTCATTTGTTCCGGGTACATTTATCGGTGCGTGTGCGACGTTTGCCGCGCAGGGAAACTGGAAACTGGTATTGCCATCTCTGGCGCTTGGGCTGGTGTTTGGTTACGCGATGAAAAACAGTGGGCTTTGGTTGGCGGCGCGCAGTGCCAAGACCGCTAACCATGAGCAACAAGTAAAAAATAAAGCGTGAGAGAATCACGCTTTATATTGAATACGTAAAGGCCGGATTAATACTCCGGCTTTTTTATGGATCAGGATTCCGGCGGTACTGACAGATGGCGGTATTTCACCAGAATGTCATTCTGCAGATCTGCTTTATTCTGCAAATCCCACAGACCGCGGTCGATACCATCATTAATCAGGAAGATAACACCGGTTTCAATCGCCGACATCAGGCATAGCATAACGGGTTCGTTCGAGGTATATCCTACTTCCCCTTCCAGTAACCGCTGGTAGTCGATAAAGCGGAAGACGCCGGCCTGGACTTCATAGGAAAGAATGGTCTTACTGGTGTTCACTGATGACAGGATTTCACCGGTGCTGACATTAACGACACGCAAGTTCACCGCGATTTGGTCAAGTTGGTACTGCGTATCGGCGCCAATACCGAAGTATCTCGCCCCGGCACCGCCCGATTTCACATTACTTTCATAACCAATAATCGACCCTTCAACCATGATATTGGCTGCCGTCAGCGACTGTAGCGGGATCCGGTTATTGAGCGCAACAGTGCCGTTTTCTTGTGCCGCACGAATAATCTTACGTTCGTTGAGTAAGTTTTGTAGGCCCTGACGCTCCAGTGGTACAAACCAACGCGAATCTTTCAATGCGGTGACCAACATGGCGGTCGCGCTTTGCGGAACTGCGGTGGAGAAGTTACTCGCCGGATAGGGTTTAAATTGTCCAGTTTCATCCTGGATGTTGTATACCGAGACAAAGATTTTGCCCGTTGGCGAAGGCAAATGGGTTAAATCTTTGTAGCTTTGAGCTCGAGGCATTAATGTCGGCTTGGCGGCTTCTTTTGGTGGTGCTGTTAAGCATCCACTCAGCAACATGACTGCAACCAAAACAAATAAGCGCTGCATATTATTTTCCTTACAAAGCTGGGGCTTAAAAATCGGTTGAGTTATTTTGTAATCCCGAAACCTGAATCGTGGACGTTTGACCCGTTTTACGATCGGTTACGTTCAGTTGCAGCTGACCATCCCGGTTGGCAATATCGACGATATATTCGTTAGTCACCATTCGTCCTGGCTGACCCGTATTAATATTTGTCAGCAGCCCACCTAATATTTGTGACTGAATGGCCTGGGTGAAGTTATCTAACGCCGAGGGCGTTTCAATACCAAAGTCATCATCATAGCTTGGATCTTTATACGAGTTCTGTGCCTGGGCGCTGTTTAGTAAAAAAGCGCCATTATTGGGGTTGCCACCAAAATTAGGATTGCGGAACTGGAAGGTCATATTCCCGGCCCAACTTATTGGCGAAATTAGCATGAGTAGAATTACTGCATGTTTGACACGCATTGCAGCCTCCGGACAATTTAATTTAAAATTCATCAGGCGCTAAATCGCCCGTACTCAGTAAAGCCTGACTAATCTGTCGACGGTTCAGTGCTTCTTCAGTTTGTGCCAGTGCAAAGACAACAGTTTTCTCGAAGTCTCTTTTCAATGGGAATAAAAAAGTCTGGAAAATAACGTCCTGATTTACCGTTATGGTGATCCAGCTTCCCCATCGTGCACTGGGCCTTTCATTAATCGTCAAGTTCCCGGTATAGCTACTTTCCCATTTATCACTAAAGGCACGATAAAAATCATGTCCAATGGATGAAACAGTATGGTCAGTTAACAATCCCGGTACTTCTACCTCTACGGCGTGAACATTCCCCGCAGCGAAGAAAATATTCGCTGCTACAATCCAGCATAAATAACGTTTCATGGCTTTATCGCCTGAGGTTATCGTTTGCCCATGAGACTGCTTGAGTCCGGTTTTTGACTGCTATCTTCTTGAAAAGATTATAAAGATGCGTTTTAACCGTATTTTCGCTGATGAACAGCGAACGAGCAATCTCGTTATTGGAGGCGCCGATACGCAGTTTATTAAGGATCTCTTTTTCCCTATGAGTAAGGAGGGCAGATTCCGTGCTGTTATAACGATAGTTACCTGAATGTGTAATCAGATAGCTGGCAAGTTTTTGCGTAAAGTAGCATTCGCCGCGTAAGACGCCTTGCAACCCATTGATGACGCGTTCTTGATCCTCCAGGGCGTAAAAAACACCGTTGATATGAGGCCAGTTTTCAATGTCGCGGTACGGGTAATCGTCTGGAGTATTTAACAACAGTGTTTTGATGTTGTTGTGTTTTCTGCTTAATGTATCCTGCCAGTAATGGATGAGTTTTTTATCTGCTTCCATCATATCCAACAGAATAATGCAGCCAGAAGATATATCGTCCAGAGAACGTTGAATGTTATGTAGTTTTCCTGTGATTGCCAGCGATTGTTTTAAATGCTGCAATAACGCAGTCGCTTGCAAGGAAGGTTTAGTGATTAACAGTAATGTATGACCATGAATACTATGGACTTCATTAAACATGATGAAACCCCGCTCTTTTTATTAATCGCACACCTGACAGCTGCCTTTATTCAATAAAGGCACCAGAAGTACTGACAGATGTTGCACTGCTGTGTGTAGTAATAAATCAACCCTAAATGGGTAAAAAATAAAACTAATGGATTACATCTGATTTCAATCTAGCCATTACAAATCTTAAATCAAGTGTTAAACATGTAACAAAATGTAATCTGGTAATTAAATTTGTTAACATTGGGGGGTTGTTAAGTTTGGTAATGATAGAAAAGTTGTACATATGGCTTTTATTGCACAATTTTGAAAAGTCATACAAATACGCGTAACTACATGATTGTTTTTATAAAATTTATTTATCTCTGGTCCTTTTGTTGCGCTAAAATTGTCTGCATTTTCATATTCTCTTCATGGACAATTTTTGGCTGCAAAAAAACGATGTTTGTGACGGCTTGTCAGGCAAACATATCGACAGAATCTTCGTGAATCATGAGGAGAGATAGTTTGTCGAATTTTCGTGGTCAAAAAAACGACGGTTTAAAAAGTAAACAAAATAATTTTTGCGTAAATAACAGCGTATTTACGCGAGTTTTAATACTTTGGCATGAGTAAAAAAAGAAAAATACAACGCGCGGGTGAGTTATTAAAAATATTTCCGCAGACATACTTTCCATCGTAACGCAGCGTTAACAAAAAACGGTTTGCGTTAACAACCAAGTTGAAATGATTTAAATTTCTTAAATGTACGACCAGGTCCAGGGTGACAACATGAAAAACAGATTGTTATTTATGATGTTAACAGTACTGGGTGCGCCTGGGATTGCAGCCGCGGCAGGTTATGATTTAGCTAATTCAGAGTATAACTTTGCGGTAAATGAATTGAGTAAGTCTTCATTTAATCAGGCAGCCATAATTGGTCAAGCTGGTGCTAATAATAGTGCACAGTTACGGCAGGGAGGCTCTAAACTTTTGTCGGTTGTTTCGCAAGATGGTAATAACAACCGGGCAAAGATTGACCAGACAGGAGATTATAACCTTGCGTATATTGATCAGGCGGGCAATGCCAACGATGCCAGTATTTCGCAGGGCGCATATGGTAATACTGCAATGATTATCCAGAAAGGTTCTGGTAATAAAGCAAATATTACGCAGCATGGTACTCAAAAAACGGCAATTGTAGTGCAGAGACAGTCGCAAATGGCTATTCGCGTAACACAGCGTTAATTTCCATTCGACTTTTAAATCAATCCGATGGGGGTTTTACATGAAACTTTTAAAAGTAGCAGCAATTGCAGCAATCGTATTCTCCGGTAGCGCTCTGGCAGGTTCTATTCCTCAGTACGGCGGTGGCGGCGGCAACCACGGTGGTGGCGGTAATAACAGCGGCCCGAATTCAGAACTGAATATTTACCAATACGGTGGCGGTAACTCTGCTGTTGCATTGCAGGCTGATGCCCGCAACTCTGATCTGACAATTACCCAGCACGGCGGCGGTAACGGCGCAGATGTGGGACAAGGTTCTGATGACAGCTCAATTGAACTGACCCAACGTGGCTTTGGTAACAGCGCGACACTGGATCAGTGGAACGGGTAAAAACTCTGAAATGACTGTTAAACAGTTCGGTGGCGGCAACGGTGCAGCAGTTGACCAGACTGCATCTAACTCCAGCGTCAACGTAACTCAGGTTGGCTTTGGTAACAACGCGACCGCTCATCAGTACTAATACAGAATTTGTATTACAGAAACAGGGCGCAAGCCCTGTTTTTTTTTCGGGAGAATAGTATGAACGCGTTATTACTTCTCGCGGCGCTTTCCAGCCAGATAACCTTTAATACAACCCAGCAAGGTGACATGTACACCATTATTCCTGAGGTTACTCTGACGCAATCATGCTTGTGCCGGGTGCAAATATTATCTCTGCGTGAAGGCAGTTCGGGACAAAGTCAGACGAAGCAAGAAAAGACCCTTTCATTACCCGCTAATCAACCCATTGCCTTGACGAAGTTGAGTTTAAATATTTCCCCGGACGATCGGGTGAAAATAGTTGTTACTGTTTCTGATGGACAGTCACTTCATTTATCACAACAATGGCCGCCCTCTTCAGGAAAGTCTTAATGTATTGATAGTTGAGCATAAAATGAGCCAGAAGAGAATGGTCTGATACGAATCGGCCACCTGAAAGCATGGATAACACACCCTCAAGGATGATTAATCATTGAGGAAATAGAAGAGATGTTCAGACCGTTATTAAACTCCCTTATGCTTGGCAGCCTGGTTTTTCCTTTCTTTGCAACAGCGGAAAGTAATGCGCAAGGTGGCGTGATTCATTTTTATGGTCAAATTGTGGAACCGGCGTGTGACGTGAGCTCCCTACAAGCGCCAGTTGAAATGACCTGTATGCAAAATGGTCCTGTACAGAGCAAAACGTATTCCAGCAAAGAGCTAATGAGCGGCAAAGTTAAAAATGCGCAAATTGCCTCAGTAAAAGTGCAGTATCTTGATGAGCAGAAAAAGCTGGCTGTGATGAATATCGAATATAACTAAGTTTCTGAATCACTCACGTCGCTGACAAGAAAAATGCGATTTCTCTAAAAACCCTGCTGTACACTTAAGAAACAAGATGGTGTAAGGAGGCGTTATGAAATCGCGTATTCATGTTGTACAGGGCGATATTACCAAACTGGCCGTTGATGTGATTGTTAATGCGGCAAATCCATCGTTGATGGGGGGAGGCGGCGTCGATGGCGCTATACATCGCGCTGCCGGTCCGGCGCTGCTGGATGCCTGTTTAAAAGTCAGACAACAACAGGGCGATTGCCCTACGGGACACGCAGTAATTACCCTCGCAGGCGATCTCCCCGCCAAAGCTGTTGTACATACTGTTGGACCCGTGTGGCGCGGCGGAGAACAAAATGAAGATCAGCTATTGCAGGATGCCTATCTCAATAGTCTGCGACTGGTGGCGGCGAACAGTTATACATCGGTAGCTTTCCCTGCCATTAGTACTGGTGTTTATGGATACCCACGCGCTGCAGCGGCTGAAATAGCAGTAAAAACCGTTTCGGAATTTATTACCCGTCACGCTTTACCCGAGCAGGTATACTTTGTCTGTTATGATGAAGAAAACGCCCATCTCTACGAAAGACTCCTTACCCAACAAGGAGATGAATGATTTGCCCCGGCTGGCGAGCGCGGTGTTGCCCTTGTGTTCGCAACATCCAGGACTGTGCGGCATTTTCCCCCTTGATAAAGGTCTGGATGCGTTTGCCGCACGTTATCGCCTGGCAGAAATGGCGGAACATACGCTGGATGTTCAGTATTACATCTGGCAGGACGATATGTCGGGGCGGTTACTGTTTTCCGCTCTGTTAGCCGCCGCGAAGCGTGGCGTTCGCGTTCGTTTGTTGCTTGATGACAACAATACACCCGGACTTGATGACATTTTACGCTTGCTCGATAGTCATCCGCGGATTGAAGTTCGACTTTTCAATCCTTTCTCATTTCGCTTATTGCGTCCGCTTGGCTATATCACCGATTTTTCCCGTCTCAATCGACGTATGCACAATAAGAGTTTTACCGTCGATGGCGTGGTGACGCTGGTGGGGGGGAGAAACATCGGCGATGCATATTTTGGAGCAGGAGAAGAACCGCTTTTTTCAGATTTAGATGTGATGGCAATGGGGCCGGTTGTTGAGGACGTCGCTGATGATTTCGCCCGCTACTGGTATTGCAAATCAGTTTCACCCTTGCAGCATGTTCTGGATGTGCCAGAAGGTGAAATGGCTGATCGTATTGAGCTACCCGCATCCTGGCATAATGACAGCATCACGCATCGCTATTTGCATAAACTGGAATCAAGCCCTTTTATGAATCAACTCGTTGAGGGGGCGTTACCGCTTATTTGGGCAAAAACGCGTTTATTAAGTGATGATCCTGCGAAAGGGGAGGGCAAAGCAAAACGCCATTCCCTTCTGCCGCAGCGTTTGTTCGATATCATGGGGTCACCCGGCGAGCGGATTGATATTATCTCTTCCTATTTTGTGCCGACGCGTGCAGGTGTAGCGCAACTGTTACGGAATGGTAAGAAAAGGGGTAAAGATAGCAATCTTAACCAACTCACTTGCCGCCAATGATGTCGCTGTGGTGCATGCTGGCTACGCACGCTGGCGCAAAAAATTGCTCCGTTATGGCGTGGAACTCTATGAACTGAAGCCGACGCAGGAACAACCCGGTACACTGCACGACCGTGGAATAACCGGGAATTCCGGTGCCAGTCTGCATGCCAAGACCTTCAGTGTCGATGGCAAAACCGTATTTATTGGTTCATTCAATTTCGACCCGCGTTCTACATTACTCAACACTGAAATGGGCCTGGTAATAGAGAGCAAAACGCTGGCGCAACTGATCGATAAACGCTTTATTCAGAGTCAGTATGATGCGGCCTGGCAGTTGCGTTTGGATCGGTGGGGGCGGATTAACTGGGTCGATCGCCACGGGAAGGAAAAAATTATTCTCAAAAAAGAACCCGCAACCAGTTTCTGGAAGCGGGTTTTGGTCAGACTGGCGTCAATATTACCCGTTGAATGGTTATTGTAAGTGTGGCTCAGCGGGCTGGCGCTTTATCATTCTCGCGCTTAATGGCCGGTTTTCCGGAGAACAAAAACTTCAACAACGGAATGCGTAAATGAATTTCATACAGAATTATCGCAATCCCTATCACAAATATCAGGCCGCAGAGAAAACCAAGCCAATTTGAGGTGATATGCGGGGTGATGTATGCGCCGAAAAACAGCGTTAACGGGTGGTGAACCAGGTAGATAAACAGCGATGCGTTTACAAAATAGGTCACCCGCGCCGACTGAAAATTGAGCAAACGGTGACCAAAGGAGAAAACCACATTCACCATCCACAAGCCGAGTACCATCGTGATCACCGACTCGGTTTCATACATCCAGGCATCGCCGCTACCGTAACGTTGATTGAGCAAATATGCGACAAATGCCATTGCTGCAGCGAGTGTGCAACCACGAGAAGGTGTGGTAAACAAGGCTTTAAGATTAGGGAAAATAAAAGCTAATGCGCCAAGGATAAAAAACGGCATATAAAACAGCGTCTGCATGAAAATAAAATTGAACATGCCATCGCTTAAAATAGGCGGATAAACGATAAAGAGCGTTCTTCTTATTGCCGCATAGCCGATGCCGAGGCATAAGAAGATCACCGATAGTTTAGCCATTGAGAATTTTTTATTTTTGTTATCGGAATTATCTAAATTATCTTTGATGCGCTTAAATATCCATATGCAAAGTGTCGTCATGACCACCAATACCAGTAAAAACCACAGGTGCGAAATTAATTCCCAGGCCAGTGTATTATATTTGTCATATAATGACAGGCCAGGCCAGCTTTCTGCTTTGCCTTTGACATACTGCAGCATAATGAATTGCGGCAAGGTCAGCAGAGGAATGGCCGTTAACATCGGGATCCCCACGCGTTCGACGCGAACTTTCCACCATTTTTTCAATGGGTAGCGCAAAAAAAGCATGTAGGAAAAATAACCAGAAATAACGAAAAATACCTGCATGCGGAACGAGTGGATGAAATCGTTAAAAAGTGTCAGCCACCAGGATGGTTCTGCGCTATTCACATGCCAGGTGTGGCTTGAATAGATTAAAGAAATATGAAAAGGGATCCCTAACAACATCAACCAGGCGCGGATGGAGTCGAGGAAATATTCACGCTGCGCGGGTACTGGATTCATATATGATTAACTAATCTCGGATTTTTCGTCTTATCCCTGCCGGGTAATGCCTTTAGGCTTTTGCCATAACAACATCGACCTGACCGCATCTGGCACAGGCTTCACGGGTGTTTTTGCGCGGCATAGTCACTACCACTAACCAAAATGGAAGCGTCTGTAAGACTGTTGATAAATAAATTTGCTGGCAAACCCTACACGAACTCGCTGCTTCTGTCTTTAGGAGAAGCACGGAAAGTGAAAACGGTCGCAATCAAGTGCTTAATCCATGAGCCAGCATGCTGAATAACACCGGGATTCTGTTGTCGTAATGGCTGGTTATCCATTAAAATAGATCGGATCGATATAAGCACACAAAGGGGGAAGTGCTTACTTATTATGAAACATAAACTACAAATGATGAAAATGCGTTGGTTGAGTGCTGCAGTAATGTTAACCCTGTATACCTCTTCAAGCTGGGCGTTCAGCATTGACGATGTTGCAAAGCAAGCTCAATCCTTAGCCGGAAAAGGCTATGAGACGCCTAAAAGCAACTTGCCCTCCGTTTTCCGCGACATGAAATACGCGGATTATCAGCAGATCCAGTTTAATCATGACAAAGCCTACTGGAACAATCTGAAGACCCCATTCAAGCTCGAGTTCTACCATCAGGGTATGTACTTCGACACGCCGGTCAAAATCAATGAAGTTACTGCAACGGCAGTAAAAAGAATCAAATACAGTCCGGATTATTTTACATTCGGCGATGTTCAGCATGACAAAGACACGGTAAAAGACCTTGGTTTTGCCGGTTTTAAAGTGCTTTACCCGATCAACAGCAAAGATAAAAACGATGAAATCGTCAGCATGCTCGGGGCTAGCTATTTCCGCGTGATTGGTGCAGGTCAGGTTTATGGCCTTTCTGCCCGCGGCCTGGCAATTGATACCGCGTTGCCATCCGGTGAAGAATTTCCGCGCTTTAAAGAGTTTTGGATCGAGCGTCCAAAACCGACTGATAAACGTTTAACCATTTATGCATTGCTTGACTCACCGCGAGCGACAGGCGCTTACAAGTTTGTGGTTATGCCAGGACGTGACACGGTTGTTGATGTGCAGTCTAAAATTTATCTGCGCGACAAAGTCGGCAAACTGGGTGTTGCGCCGCTAACCAGTATGTTCCTGTTCGGACCGAACCAGCCGTCTCCGGCGAATAACTATCGTCCGGAATTGCACGACTCAAACGGCTTGTCTATCCATGCCGGTAACGGCGAGTGGATCTGGCGTCCGCTGAATAACCCGAAACATCTGGCGGTTAGCAGCTTCTCTATGGAGAATCCGCAAGGGTTTGGTCTGTTACAACGTGGCCGCAACTTCTCTCGTTTTGAAGATCTCGACGACCGTTACGATCTGCGTCCAAGCGCCTGGGTAACACCGAAAGGGGAGTGGGGCAAAGGTAGCGTTGAGTTGGTAGAAATCCCGACTAACGATGAAACTAACGATAACATCGTCGCTTACTGGACGCCGGACCAGCTGCCGGAACCGGGTAAAGAGATGAACTTTAAATACACCATCACCTTCAGCCGGGACGAAGACAAATTGCATGCGCCAGATAACGCCTGGGTACAGCAGACGCGTCGTTCAACGGGGGATGTGAAACAATCAAACCTGATTCGTCAACCTGACGGTACTATCGCCTTTGTGGTCGATTTTACTGGTGCAGAAATGAAAAAACTGCCAGCGGATACGCCAGTCACCGCACAAACCAGTATTGGCGATAATGGTGAGATTGTAGAGAGTACAGTGCGTTATAACCCGGTCACCAAAGGCTGGCGTCTGGTAATGCGCGTGAAAGTGAAAGATGCCAAGAAAACCACTGAAATGCGTGCTGCGCTGGTGAATGCCGATCAGACGTTGAGTGAAACCTGGAGCTACCAGTTACCTGCCAATGAATAAAACAACTGAGTACATTGACGCAATGCCCATCTCCGCCAGTGAGAAAGCGGCATTGCCGAAGACCGATATCCGCGCCGTTCATCAGGCGCTGGATGCCGAACACCGCACCTGGGCGCGGGAGGATGACTCCCCGCAAGGGTCGGTGAAGGCGCGTCTTGAACAAGCCTGGCCGGATTCACTGGCTGATGGGCAGTTAATTAAAGACGACGAAGGACGCGATCAGCTGCAGGCCATGCCGAAAGCAAAACGTTCCTCTATGTTTCCCGACCCGTGGCGAACTAACCCGGTAGGGCGATTCTGGGATCGTCTGCGCGGGCGCGATGTGACACCGCGCTATCTGGCTCGGTTGACCAAAGAAGAACAGGAAAGCGAGCAAAAATGGCGTACCGTCGGGACAATCCGTCGTTATATCCTGCTTATCCTGACACTGGCGCAAACCGTTGTCGCCACCTGGTACATGAAGACGATTCTTCCGTACCAGGGGTGGGCGTTTATTAATCCGGTTGATATGGTCGATCAGGATCTGTGGGTTTCCTTTATGCAGCTCCTGCCTTATATGCTGCAAACCGGCATTCTGATCCTCTTTGCTGTTCTTTTCTGCTGGGTGTCTGCCGGTTTCTGGACCGCGTTAATGGGGTTCCTGCAACTGCTCATTGGTCGCGATAAATACAGTATTTCTGCGTCGACCGTTGGCGATGAACCGCTAAACCCGGAGCATCGTACGGCATTGATCATGCCCATCTGTAATGAAGACGTGAATCGCGTCTTTGCAGGCTTGCGCGCAACGTGGGAATCGGTAAAAGCCACCGGCAATGCTAAACACTTTGATGTCTACATTCTGAGTGATAGTTACAACCCGGATATCTGCGTCGCAGAGCAAAAAGCCTGGATGGAGCTTATCGCTGAAGTCGGCGGCGAAGGGCAGATTTTCTATCGCCGCCGCCGCCGTCGTGTAAAGCGTAAAAGCGGTAATATCGATGACTTCTGCCGTCGCTGGGGCAGTCAGTACAGCTACATGGTAGTGCTGGATGCCGATTCAGTGATGACCGGTGATTGCTTGTGCGGCCTGGTGCGCCTGATGGAAGCCAACCCGAACGCCGGGATTATCCAGTCTTCGCCGAAAGCATCTGGTATGGATACGCTGTACGCGCGCTGCCAGCAGTTTGCGACCCGTGTTTATGGACCATTGTTCACTGCCGGTCTGCACTTCTGGCAACTTGGCGAGTCGCACTACTGGGGGCATAACGCGATTATCCGCGTGAAACCCTTTATCGAGCACTGCGCGCTGGCGCCGTTGCCGGGTGAAGGCTCTTTTGCCGGTTCAATCCTGTCGCACGACTTTGTAGAAGCGGCACTGATGCGCCGTGCAGGTTGGGGAGTATGGATTGCGTACGATCTCCCAGGCTCTTATGAAGAGTTGCCACCAAACTTGCTGGACGAGCTAAAGCGTGACCGTCGCTGGTGTCACGGCAACCTGATGAACTTCCGCCTGTTCCTGGTCAAAGGGATGCACCCGGTACACCGTGCGGTGTTCCTGACGGGGGTAATGTCTTATCTCTCTGCGCCGCTGTGGTTTATGTTCCTCGCGCTCTCGACCGCATTACAGGTAGTGCATGCGTTGACCGAACCGCAATACTTCCTGCAACCACGGCAGTTGTTCCCTGTGTGGCCGCAATGGCGTCCTGAACTGGCGATTGCACTGTTTGCCTCAACAATGGTGCTGCTGTTCCTGCCAAAATTGTTGAGTATTTTGCTCATCTGGTGCAAAGGGACTAAAGAGTATGGTGGCTTCTGGCGCGTCACTTTGTCGCTGCTGCTGGAAGTGCTGTTCTCCGTACTGCTGGCGCCGGTGCGCATGCTGTTTCATACGGTATTCGTGGTCAGTGCCTTCCTCGGCTGGGAGGTGGTGTGGAATTCACCGCAACGTGATGATGACTCCACTTCCTGGGGAGAAGCGTTTAAACGTCACGGTTCGCAACTGTTACTGGGCCTGGTGTGGGCGGTTGGTATGGCATGGCTGGATCTGAGATTCCTGTTCTGGCTGGCGCCGATTGTCTTCTCGCTGATCCTGTCACCGTTTGTTTCGGTGATCTCCAGCCGTGCGACCGTAGGGCTGCGTGCTAAACGCTGGAAACTGTTCCTGATCCCGGAAGAGTATTCACCGCCGCAGGTGCTGGTAGATACCGATCGTTTCCTTGAGATGAACCGTCAACGTTCTCTCGACGATGGCTTTATGCACGCGGTATTTAACCCGTCGTTTAACGCCCTGGCAACGGCAATGGCGACCGCGCGTCACCGCGCCAGTAAGGTGCTGGAAATCGCCCGTGACCGCCACGTTGAACAGGCGCTGAACGAGACGCCAGAGAAGCTGAACCGCGATCGTCGTCTGGTGCTTTTGAGCGACCCGGTAACGATGGCACGTTTGCATTTCCGCGTATGGAACTCTCCGGAGAAATATTCTTCATGGGTGAGTTACTATGAAGGGATAAAGCTGAATCCACAGGCATTGCGTAACCCGGATGCGGCTTCGCAATAAAAACGTAGTTGCCTGATGCGCTACGCTTATCAGGCCTACATCGTTCCTGCAATATATTGAGTTTGCAAGATTTTGTAGGTCGGATAAGGCGTTCACGCTGCATCCGGCAAAAACAACGAGCCAATAAAAATACCGGCGTAATGCCGGTATTTTTTTAGGAAAGAGGTATCAAATGCGTTTCATTGTGGTAGGCATCATGGTTACCTTACTGAGTGGCTGTGGCAGCATCATTAGCCGCACTTTACCGGGGCAGGGGCATGGCAACCAATATTATCCCGGAGTGCAATGGGATGTTCGTGACTCCGCATGGCGCTATGTTACGATCCTCGATCTGCCGTTCTCCCTCGTCTTTGATACCTTACTCCTGCCCATTGATATTCAACATGGGCCATATGAGTAATTAACGCTCATCCCATTCATCGGCGGCAGCGCGTCCTTCTTCAGTATCCAGAGGCGGCTCAAGCTGAAATTCGCCTTCGTCCCATTCATGCAGCGTATTTTCATCCTGCCATTCCTGGCGGATTTCAATTTCATCATAATCGCCGTCAAAGACGCTTTGTGCAGCTTCACCGCTGAACATTGGCAGACATTCACCTTCTTCGCCTTCATCAGCAAAAAACTCAACCTGCCACATAATGTCGCCATCTTGCAGAATGTATTTCTGGACATTGAACTGTTGCACATTTGCTTCATCTGCATCGATTCCGGGGTTGTCAGCAAGAAATTCTTCCCGTGCGGCATCAATGGCTTCTTCAAGCGTTGCGTACATAGTCATCACGATTCTCCCTTTGATTTGATGATGTATTCAGGGAAAGAATAGCTGATTATGCGCTTTTGCAAGTATGAAAGGCGAAAAATCAGCCTGTCACTTGGGGCAATCGGCGGCGACGCAAACTGTTCCAGGAATAAACCGCGTTAAACAACACAACTCCTGCGGTGACCAGAAACACTGCGCGGAAACCATAGTTTGCCGAGATAGCCGCGCCCATCAATGGTCCCGTAACGTTGCCAATATCACGAAATGACTGGTTGTAGCTGAAAATTCGTCCGGCGATTTGGTTTGTTGAGTTATAGACCAGTAGCGTTTGTACCGCGGGGAGTAACGCGCCATCAGCGGCTCCAAGTAAAAAGCGTAAAACCCCCAGTTGGAATGGTGTCTGGACGTAAGACATGGGGATTAACAGCAGCACAGAAAAGAGCAGCGCCGTTATCAGGATCTTCTCTGGCCCGATACGATCCCCCAGTTTGCCAAGCCGTGGCGCGCTAAGTAGCGCAGCCACGCCGGGGACCGAGGCAATCATGCCACTGATAAAAGCAACATTACTGACATTCCCCGCCAGTTCGCGGACATAGAGTGTCAGGATTGGCGCGATTGAACCGGTGGCGACCTGGATGATTAATGTTGTGACAAACAGGCTAAGTACCAGCTTCGGGTTTTTAAGCGATGTCACGACATCCCGCATGTGCAGCATCTCTTTTTTGCTGACTGGCTGGAATTTCTCTTTGATACAAAATAGGGTGACGAAAAAGCAGAGTATTAGCACACTGGCGGTAATAAAAAATACCGGACGTAAGCCGTAGTTATCGGCGAGCAGGCCGCCAGCCATGGGGCCGAGCAGCGCGCCGCTAACCCCACCGGTAGAGAGTGTACCCAGCGCCCAGCCGCTTTTATTGCGTGGGACCTGAGTGGCGATTAGTGCGTTGGCATTAGGGACAAATCCACCGAGCAGACCCAGCAATGCTCGCAGGATCAGAAATTGCCAGATATTTTGCACTACCCCCATCAGCACCATCACGATACCCATCCCGAGGGCAGAGCGCAGGAGCATAATTTTTCGACCTTTGCGGTCAGCTAATCCTCCCCAGAACGGAGATGCAATGGCGGAAAATAGAAAGGTAATACTGAAGACAATCCCTGACCACATATTTAGCGCCGAGTGGCCCGTAACGCCAAGTTGCTCAACGTAGAGGGGTAAGAACGGCATTACCAGACTGAAGGCGGCGCCGGTAAGAAAACAGCCAAGCCAGGCAACGAGCAGGTTTCGTTTCCAGTTTATGGGAGTGTCATTTTCACAGAGTGACATAGCAATCCGCTGTTGGTGCGCCAGGACGCGGTGAACAAGAGAATAAAAGATAAGCACACTAATTATGCGCCTGACTTATAAGTGACGCAATGCAGAGAGCTTTTATCGCTAAATCAAGGGGGGATGTTGATGTGCCGGATGCGATGCTGCGCATCCGGCATAAAGAAGGTTAGTAACGTGAAGGAACGCCTTCCGGGCGCGTTTTGAAGCGGCGATGCAACCACATGTATTGTTCTGGCGCCATCATGATGCATTTTTCGACCACTTTGTTCATCCACGCGGCGGTGGTTTCAGCGTTATCCAGAGGCGGTGAGCACTCTGGCGGTAGCATGATCAACTGATAACCTTTGCCGTCCGGCTTACGACGAGGGACAAATGGCACCAGACATGCGCCGGACATTCGTGCCAACATCCAGGTGCCGCTGGTGGTTGCCGCCTGCTCAACGGCGAACAATGGCACAAAAACGCTCGAGCGCGGACCGTAATCGTGATCCGGCGCATACCAGACGACTTCACCTTTTTTCAGGGCTTTAATCATCCCTTTTAAATCTTTGCGATCGAGCATTGATTTATTCGAACGCAGGCGCCCCCAGGTTTGCAGCCAGTCGATCAATGGATTGTCATTTGGGCGATAAACCCCGATCCCCGGCTCCTGCATTCCAAATTGTCGCGCACCGAGTTCCAGCGTCAGAAAATGGATGCCAACTAACAGGATGCCACGCTTTTGCGCCTGCACGTCACGGACATGCTCCATGCCGATAACTTCCGTCCAGCGGGCAACCCGACTTTCTGGCCAGAACCATGCCATGCCGGTTTCCATCAGTCCCATGCCAACGGATTCAAAATTCTTAATCACCATCTGCTGGCGCTCTTGTTCGCTCATTTCCGGGAAGCACAGTTCCAGGTTGCGATGCACAATTTTGGCGCGTCGTTTCATAAAACGTAACGCCAGTCGTCCTGTCACACAGCCGAGGCGATAGATAATCGGGTAGGGCAATTGCACGACCAACCAAAGTACGCCAATACCCAACCAGGTTAACCAATAACGCGGATGAAGCAGTGCGGTGGAGAACTTGGGTAGATTCGTCATATCAATCCTGTCTTTCAACCTATACGGGCAATTGTATGTATTGTCGCATTTTTTCGCCCTCAACCAAAATTTGAGGCTGAAGACTGGGCGAAAATGCCGCGCATGTAAACTATTAATAATTTTTAATGCGCAAATGTAGCGTAAAAAGTGTGGATGTTAATTTGCGATTATTGCTATATCATGCGCCGGATTTTACTTTCCCACCTCGCAGGAACCGTACACCATGCCAGTGTTACACAACCGCATTTCCAACGACGCACTGAAAGCCAAAATGCTGGCCGAGAGTGAACCGCGCACCACCATTTCGTTTTATAAATATTTCCATATTGCCGATCCTAAAGTGACCCGCGATGCTTTATATCAGCTATTTGCTTCGTTGAATGTTTTTGGCCGGGTCTATCTGGCTCATGAGGGGATCAACGCGCAAATTAGTGTACCAGGGAGCAACGTCGAGACATTTCGCGCACAGCTTTATGCTTTTGATCCTGCGTTAGAGGGTTTACGCCTGAATATTGCGTTGGATGATGACGGGAAATCCTTCTGGGTGCTGCGCATGAAGGTCCGCGAGCGGATTGTCGCTGACGGGATTGACGATCCTCAATTTGATGCCACTAATGTCGGGGAATACCTGCAAGCGGCGGAAGTGAATGCCATGCTTGATGATCCCGATACGCTGTTTATCGACATGCGCAACCACTATGAATATGAAGTCGGTCATTTCGAAAATGCGTTAGAAATTCCGGCTGATACCTTTCGTGAACAACTGCCGAAAGCGGTTGAGATGATGCAGACGCATAAAGATAAAAAAATCGTCATGTACTGCACTGGTGGCATTCGTTGCGAAAAGGCCAGTGCCTGGATGAAGCATAACGGCTTTAATAAAGTCTGGCATATTGAAGGCGGCATTATTGAATACGCCCGTAAGGCGCGTGAACAAGGCTTACCAGTGCGTTTTGTTGGCAAAAATTTCGTTTTTGACGAACGGATGGGCGAGCGCATCTCTGATGAAGTTATTGCGCATTGCCATCAGTGCGGCACGCCATGTGACAGCCATACCAACTGTAAAAATGATGGCTGTCACTTGCTGTTTATCCAGTGTCCGACATGTGCTGAGAAATTCAAGGGGTGTTGTAGTGAGATTTGCTGCGAAGAGAGCGCGTTACCGCCAGAAGAACAGCGACGCCGTCGAGCCGGGCGAGAAAATGGCAATAAAATCTTCAATAAGTCGCGGGGACGCCTGAATACGACACTGGGCATACCTGATCCAGCGGAATAAACATCATTGCCGGATGCGCGTCATCCGGCAACATTTCAGCATTATTTCTGCTGTACACCTTCCACCGAAATAATCAGATCAACTTCCTGAGAGGCTGGACCTAAATCTGACTTGATATTGAAGTCTTTCAGCTTAATTTTACCTTCAGCTTCGAAGCCAGCACGTTTACCGCCCCACGGATCGTCGCCCTGGCCAATCAACTTCGCTTCCAGCGTTACTGGTTTAGTTACGCCATTCAGTGTCAGATCACCTGTGATATCCAGCTCGTCACCGTCTTTCTTTACGCTAGTGGACGTAAAGGTTGCCTGCGGATATTTTGCTGTGTTGAGGAAATCCGCGCTGCGCAGATGTTTATCGCGCTCGGCATGGTTGGTATCTACGCTGGTGGTGTTAATGGTGACATTGACTTTATCGGCAGCCGGATTCTTTTCATCAAACGTAAAAGTACCGTCGAAATCTTTAAACGTGCCGTAAACCCAGCTGTAGCCCAGATGTTGTATGCGGAAATTGACAAAGGCGTGCTGGCCTTCTTTGTCAATTTTGTAATCGGCAGCAATAGCTGAACCGGCAGAGAACAACAGGGAAGCGAAGGTTAAACCAAGCAGGCTTTTTTTCATTTTTTATACTCCATAGTCAGATGACGACTTTCCCAGCATGCGCTTCAGGGTGTCGTCTTTATCGATGAAATGATGTTTCAGCGCCATAAATCCGTGCATAACTGACAGGACGACGACACTCCAGGCAAACCAGAAATGTAGAGCTCCTGCTAAGTCAGCTTGCGTGCCTGCGTCGGCAAGCGTTGCGGGGATTTCAAACCAACCAAAGATGCTGATGGGTTTGCCATCGGCGGTCGAAATAAGGTAGCCGCTCAAGCCAATAGCAAAGAGCAAAAGATAAAGTGCCAGATGGCCTGCTTTCGCTCCGTAACGTATACCGGGGGAATAGCTTTTCAATGGGCCAGGCGGAGGAGAAATCAAACGCCAGAGAACGCGAATAACCAGCCCCATCATTAACAGAATACCGATACTTTTATGCAACTCTGGCGCCTTGTGATACCAACCGTCGTAATAACTTAACGTTACCATCCACAAACCTAAAGCAAACATGCCATAGACAATAATTGCCGTCAGCCAATGTAAAGCGGCAGAAATAACACCATAGCGTTGAGGGGAATTTATGAATTGCATAACTGCATCCAGAACATATTCACGAGGTAATGAAAATGGCCTGTCATGAGATGAATTGCAACTTAAAAACAACAATCCGAATGATATTTATTTTTATTTCAATAATTTTGATTTAATAATGAAAGAACCTTCATAAGTTTAGTGGTTTCAGGGTGAGGGATATCTGGTGAATGCTGTTGCGACTGGAATGAGCTTATTCAAATTTTCACGCCAAATGAAAGGGAAATTAAATTTTTGTCAGTTTGTGTCAGCGCCTGGTGATTAAAAATAAAACACATAGATCAGATCCATAATCGCCAATACCCCCCAGAGAAAAAGATAAAGCATGAGATGTTCGCGAATATTATTGATGAGATAGTTCACCAGGCGACGCATTAAAAGCTCCTGTAAAAACGGCCTCAACTTAGAGGCCGTGATGATGGTTATTGAAAGCGGGAAAGCCGGAATGGCGTTAAATCAAAATCGATTTTTTTGTCTTGCGCAAAGTCAGCGGCTATTTCCCCTAATACCGAAGCAAATTTAAAGCCATGCCCACTCAGGCCGGTAATCAGTAGCGTATTAGCGTGTCCTGGTAGGGTATCGATAATAAAATCTTCGTCAGGCGAATTATCATAGGTGCAAGCCGCGCCATACAGGCAGCAGCCGATACCAGGCAACACACTACGTAAGAATGGGAAAGCTTCGGAACCGTCACTGTCGATTTCCGCAAACGGAACACGTTCATCCGCTGAATGAATGACCTGACCACCGTTATGTTTCCCAATCTTCAGAGCATCGTTTTCCGCCGGAAAACCGTAGTATTGATCGCCATTGGGTAATTCACCGGTAAAGGCCGGGAATTTATTCTTCACGCTATAGCGGCCATCGGCCTGATACCAGGCGAATACTTTACGTACGGGCTGGATGGGCAGTTCTGGTAGCAGCTCTTTTACCCAGGTACCCGCACAGACGATCGCTTTCTTCGCCTGGTACTCGCCGTCCGCCGTTTCAATAGTTACGCCGTTATCGTCATGACGAATTGCGGTGACCGGACAGTTAAACAGCTGTGCGCAGCCAGCTTCATTCGCCAGTTTGATCCAGGTTTTAATCGCCAGTTCGCTGCGTAAAAAACCGGAATCGGCCTCAAATAGCCCGATATAGTTGTCAGGAACGCGTATTTCCGGCCAGCGGGCCATAATTGTCTGTGCATCCAGTTTTTCGACGTTGAGTTGCCATTGTTCCGCGCTGTGGGCGACATTGGCGAGAAACTCGGAGTCGGCAGGGCCGAGGTTGATGACGCCGGAGCGCACAAAAACGGGGTCTTCTTCGTTGTGACGGGAGAGTTCATCCCACAGGGTTTGCGCACGGAGTACTAGCGGGACATACTTTTCGCCTTCGCCATAAGCATGGCGAATTAATCGCGTATCTCCGTGGTGGCTGCCGTGTTGATGTGGCGGCATATGGCTGTCGGTCATCAGCACTTTCAAACCGGCCTGGGTGGCATAATACCCGGCTGCAGCGCCTACGGAACCGCTGCCAATAATGATGAGATCGTATTTCATTTTTTTCTCTCTGCTCTCATGGTTTAAGCAGAGTAAATAAGTAACAAACGATATACAACCCAGAAATGGTAAAGGCACCGTTAAGGTGCCTTTTGGGTGGATGGTCATGTCATGTTAATGACGCCGATACTCATTGACATGGAAATCACCAGATTCAATTTTGGCGATTCCTGCTTCTAATATCGAAATAAATTGTCTGGCAACATCAGTAGTTAACCAGAGTGTCTGACCAACTTCAGTCCCTTCCTGCTCGGACTTATTTGGGGTCTGGTAGTGCAAACGCAACATCAGCGCATCATAGCTATCAACGGTGCTGATGTCCCACCCTACGAGCGGATGAGTCTGAATGACTTCATTGTTTTTTTCCATCATGGCCCCCTAATTCGTGTTACTAGACAACGTTATTCGAGGTTCAATGCGTTTTTATCTGAAGCAACTTCAGTATATCAATAAATATGGCTATTCACCGAAATTTTAAAGGGGTAGTGAGATATTTTTTTGCTTTTAAGATTTATATGAACAATAAAACAGCATGTCGTTCATATTTTTTTAGCATATTGTGCAATTATTTTGAGGGAGTGTAAAATTTGTACGAACAATCTTAAAAATATAAAAAAGCCGGGGCGACCCGGCAAAAACAAACATCACTGCATATTATTCGCTAACAAACCAGTCATCGGCGCTTTCCCACGTTTCTTGTAGAATTTCGCTAATGCGCTGTTTATCTTCTTTTGTTGCGCCAATAACCGATAAATTATTTGCCGCAGCATATCGTACCGATACGTGACCTTCATTGTCCGGAAACGCATACTGAATGCGACGAGAAAGTTCACCCGCCAGAGCGTCAATGGCCCCAGTGGGTAGTGGAGAAGTTTTCGCTATGGTGACTTCAATTCGCATAATAGCCCCCTGTTGAATATACTGGTTATTTATACAGGTAAAATAACCTAATGACAACAGGAAGCTACGATTTTTATTGTTTAACGGACCAGCGTACCGTTTCCCCGGCGAGGAATGGCACCAGTGTGTCATCAGTCAGTGCGATGCTTTCAGCAACCTGTTGCTCTTCACGTACCAGTTCGATGAATGTGTCGTTGACCGGTAATCCATAGAATTTCGGCCCGTTTAAAGAACAGAATGCTTCAAAATGCTGTAGTGCATTCATCTCTTCAAATACGGTTGCATAGCTACCCAGTGCCGATGGCGCATTAAAGCAACCTGCACAGCCGCAGCTACTCTCTTTACGATGACGAGCATGAGGCGCGGAATCGGTACCCAGAAAAAACGCGATCAAAACCACTGGCGACCAGCTCACGCAGCGCCTGTTGGTGAATATTGCGTTTGAGGATCGGCAGACAGTAGAGATGCGGACGCACACCGCCAACCAGCATATGGTTACGGTTAAACATCAGATGCTGGGGAGTAATGGTGGCAGCCAATAGTTCATTTCCGTCACGGACATAGTCGGCAGCGTCTTTGGTGGTGATGTGCTCAAAAACGACTTTCAGCGCGGTCAGGCGCTGGCGTAACGGCTCCATGACCGTCTCAATAAAGCGCGCTTCACGGTCAAAAATGTCGATGTCAGTATGGGTCACTTCACCATGCACCAGCAGCGGCATGCCGATTTTTTCCATGCGCTCAAGTACTGGCATGATAGCGTCAACCGACGTCACACCATGGCTGGAGTTGGTGGTGGCGTTCGCAGGGTAAAGTTTTGCGGCGGTGAACACGCCTTCGTTAAATCCACGCTCCAGCTCATTGGGGTCCAGCGAATCTGTTAAATAACAGGTCATCAGCGGGGTGAAATCGTGTCCGTCCGGTACGGCGTCAAGAATACGTTGGCGATAAGCCACAGCAGCCTCAACGGTTGTTACAGGCGGTGCCAGATTGGGCATAACGATGGCCCGACCATAGGTTTCGCTGGTATACGGCACGACAGTTTTTAACATGTCGCCATCGCGGAGGTGAAGGTGCCAGTCGTCTGGGCGGCGGATCTTTAATACCTGGGATGGTGCAGTCATTAATTTCTATGCTCCGGCTGAAGGGATGTTTTTGCCGGACACAAAGGATAAGCGGAAACGTTTTCCTTTGCACGAAAAATAAAGGGCGCAAATACGCCCTCGTAATTAATCAGTGAACGGAATGACTATTTCTCCTGGTTTCACTTCAATGCCTTTTGCCAGTTTTTTAGCCATTGCTTCGCCTTTGCTGCCATCTTCGCGCAGGATGTAAGCCGGCTGCTGGTTAAAGTAATTGCGTAATGCCTGATTCAAATAGGGAAGTAACGTTTGCATCACGGTTTGCATTTTTTCCGGCTGCACGGTCGCGTCGACCACTTCCATCTCTTTCAGGAAGATAGCGCCTTTCTCTTTATCAAACACAGGCAGCGCTTTTAGCTTCAGTTTCATGGTTGCTTTTTGGCTACCGAACAGAGAGTTCATATCCAGATTGGCGTCCCCGGTTAGGGTAACCTTATTAGGTTCTTCACGACCAATTTGGCTGGTCAGGTTTGTCAGCACTATATGGGCGTCAGCCACGCCGGGCAAACCGATATCTTTTGAGAAATTATTATGTTTCGCAAGCGACTGGTTAATCTCTTGTTCGGTGATGGTGTATTGGGTGAGTTGATTACAGCCAACGAGCAGGCCACTGACGATTAATGCAGCGGCAAATAAAAACTTGTTCATGGTAGTCCTCGACATGAAATCTGCGTCAATATCCTGACACAACGCAGCATGTGTCACCAGCGATAAACTCGCCAGCAGAAAAAACTGAAAACAGCGGCAACCCGCGAATACAGGCTGCCGCGGCGGGTCAGGATTAAATCGCCATTGATGATAGTAAATTGATTTGCGTCTGTTTAGCCATGTTATCGCGGCAATCAGCGACGCGGCTTGGCCAGTTTATTCCTGCAACCAGCGTCAGATTACGCAGCAGCGGAAAAAGTTGAATGTCATCTTCCGAAAGCTCGCCATTCACGGCGTTTGGCTTGACGATGAGTTTATCCAGTGCACGAAAATCATCGCTGATATTTTTAATTAACCCATCAGAATGAGAGAGAAGCTCGGCAAAATTACCCGCGCTGGCCTCTTTCTTGTCGATGAAGTATTTGCGTGCGGCGGGAGTAGAAAACTCATCAAAAGCCGATTTGGCAAAACGCGGCAACAGCAGTTTATTGGCATAGCCGTTGACCTTGCGCAGCCACTCTTCAATGGCAGGGGAGCGTTTACCCGTCAGTAACGGTTTGCCGTCGAGCTTATCAACATAGTGAACAATGTCCATGCTTTCTGGCATATAGCGGCTGTCATCTTTTTGCAGAATGGGAACCTGTTTTTGACCGACCATCCGGGTGGGTGTTTCTGCATCGTCGTTGAGCAGAACGTGTAATTCGACGGGGATATTTTTCAGGCCGAAAATCATGCGGGCTTTGAGGCAGTAAGGGCAGTGATCGTAAATATATAGCTTCACGTGACTCCTCCATTTGGCTGTCAGTTCACTTTCAGTATGGAGGAGTCAGGGGGGAGTATCAAATCAGGCGTCGTGTTCCAGCAACCGACGCGCGGCACGTTTATGGCTAAATTGCCAGCCCAACGCAAGGAAGGTGATGATGCCAATAACGCCCAACATCATCCACGGCAACTCCGGTTGTTGCGTGGATTTACCCAGGTCAAACAGCCAGCCGCCGCCGATATAGCCAATAGCGCCGCCTATCGCCAGGCCCAGCCGACTAAATCCCATATAACTGCCGCGCGCTCGTGCATCTGCTAACGAGGCGCTAAGAGTTTCACGCGCAGGTTCGGCAATGATCGAGCCAATATAAAACAGACAAATCAGGGTGAAAAGTTGTTGCAGGCCGCTGACCATGCCCACGGGTATCATGCTTAATGACATCACCAGTAGCCCCGCCATCAACCGGTGTTCCAGACGAAAACGCTTTTCGCTCCAGCGGGCGATAGGGTAGAGCAACGTTAACGACAGACACGCTTCGATGGCATACATCCATTTAACGGCAGAGGGCGCTCCGGCAACGTCGTTGACCATAATTGGCAGCATCAACATCACCTGCACAGCCAGCATGTAGTAGCCCGCGAGTGTCAGGACATAGGTGACAAAACGTTTATCGCGCATCACGCGGGTCATGCCTTCGCGGACTGGCGTACGCACGGTAGAGAGTTTCCATGCGGGCAACAGCCAGGCGTTAAACGCTGCACACAATACAAACAGAACTGCCCCCGTGGCGCAGACCAGGCGAAAATCGTATTGCAATAACCAACTCCCCAACAGCGCGCCAATGACCGCACCGGCACTGTCCTGCATCATCAACAGGGAGAAAAAACGGCCCCGTTGTTCCGGACGAATTAATTTCACCACCAGCGCCGAACGCGGCGGATCAAATAACGTACCGCCGAGGCCCGAGAGCAAACAAGAAAACCACAGCATCCAGGGCTCATGGGCGATGCCCATGGTGGCGAATCCGGCGGCGCGCATCAGCATACCGGTAACGATCATCGGTTTAGCGCCAAAACGGTCGGCAATAGCACCACCGAAAATGCCTAATCCTTGCTGAATGAACTGACGCAGACCGAGGGCAATACCGACCATTACGGCGGCCCAGCCCATTTGATCAACGAAGCGGATAGAGATCAGCGGGAAGACAACAAAGAACCCCAGCACGACCAGCATATTATCGACGAGAAGGAAATATTTACCCAGGTTCCTCGCCTGCGACACGCGCGACATTTCCCCTCCCGGGAAATAAAAGATGAGCACTTTCTATTCTGCATTGCTGCTAAGATTTTTCCCATCATATCGGGGACAATATTTATTTATTCAAAACGTCGCTTTGATAGAGAATTTTTATCCAATATGTGAATAATGCAGAAAATGGCATTTTGGACTTTTCACAGGCTCTGGTTGCGCAGGTATAGTAATACTTACAGCGTATTAAAGACGTTACGGGAAGGAGTAGGTATAGAATGTTTGGCTATCGCAGTAACGTGCCAAAAGTGCGCTTAACCACCGACCGACTGGTCGTGCGTCTGGTGCATGAGCGTGATGCCTGGCGACTGGCGGATTATTACGCAGAGAATCGCCATTTCCTGAAGCCCTGGGAGCCGGTGCGCGATGAAAGCCACTGCTATCCTTCAGGCTGGCAGGCCAGGTTAAGCATGATTAACGAATTTCATAAACAGGGCTCAGCCTTTTACTTTGGATTATTTGATCCAGATGAGAAAGAGATTATTGGCGTAGCCAATTTTTCCAATGTGGTACGCGGCTCTTTTCACGCCTGTTATCTCGGTTATTCGATCGGACAAAAATGGCAGGGTAAAGGACTGATGTTTGAAGCTCTGACCGCCGCCATTCGCTATATGCAACGTACCCAACATATTCATCGCATTATGGCCAACTATATGCCGCACAATAAACGCAGCGGTGATTTGCTGGCGCGGTTGGGGTTTGAAAAAGAAGGCTATGCGAAAGATTATTTGTTGATTGATGGAAAATGGCGCGATCACGTACTGACGGCATTAACCACCCCGGACTGGACGCCCGGCCGCTAAGGAGAATTTCATGAAGTATCAACTTACCGCACTGGAAGCCCGTGTGATGGGCTGTTTGCTGGAAAAACAGGTGACGACGCCGGAGCAATACCCGCTTTCCGTGAATGGCGTGGTAACGGCCTGTAACCAGAAAACAAACCGTGAACCGGTAATGAATCTGAGCGAATCCGAGGTACAGGAGCAACTGGATAATCTGGTAAAACGCCATTATCTGCGCACGGTGAGTGGCTTTGGTAATCGAGTCACCAAATATGAACAGCGTTTCTGCAACTCTGAGTTTGGTGACCTGAAACTTAGCGCCGCGGAAGTCGCATTAATTACCACCTTGTTGTTGCGCGGTGCTCAGACGCCAGGTGAACTGCGCAGTCGCGCGGCGCGGATGTATGAATTCAGCGATATGACGGAAGTAGAAACGACGCTGGAACAACTGGCTAATCGCGAAGATGGGCCTTTTGTCGTTCGTCTGGCTCGCGAACCGGGTAAACGCGAAAGCCGCTATATGCATCTTTTCAGTGGCGAGGTGGATGATCAGCCTGTGCTTACAGAAACGTCGGACGCGGTTGGCGGTGATTTACAATCCCGCGTCGAAGCCCTGGAAATCGAGGTGGCAGAACTGAAACAGCGTCTTGATTCGTTGCTGGCCCATCTGGGAGATTAACGTGAAAAAATTACGTATCGGCGTAGTGGGTTTAGGCGGCATCGCGCAAAAAGCGTGGCTGCCAGTGCTGGCAGCGGCGTCTGACTGGACGCTACAAGGGGCGTGGTCGCCAACGCGTGAGAAAGCCATCTCAATTTGTGAAAGCTGGCGCATTCCTTACGCCGATTCGTTATCTAACCTTGCCGCCAGTTGCGATGCGGTATTTGTCCACTCCAGCACCGCCAGTCATTTTGAGGTGGTCAGTGCGTTATTAAATGCAGGTGTACATGTCTGTGTCGATAAACCGCTGGCGGAAAATCTGCGCGATGCCGAGCGACTGGTTGAACTCGCAGCGCGCAAAAAACTGACACTGATGGTCGGCTTTAACCGCCGTTTCGCGCCGCTGTACTGTGAGCTAAAAACACAACTTGCCAGCGCGTCCTCGCTAAGAATGGATAAACATCGTACCAATAGCGTCGGGCCACACGATCTTTATTTCACCTTGCTGGATGATTATTTGCATGTGGTTGATACCGCGCTGTGGTTGTCTGGCGGCAATGCAACTCTCGAAAGCGGTACGTTGCTGACCAATGAGTCCGGCGAAATGCTGTTTGCCGAGCACCATTTTTCGGCAGGTCAGTTACAAATCACCACCTGTATGCATCGTCGTGCCGGAAGTCAGCGTGAAGCGGTGCTGGCAGTGACTGAAGGGGCATTAATCGACATCACCGATATGCGTGAATGGCGTGAGGAGCGTGGTCAGGGCGTGGTGCATAAACCGATTCCTGGCTGGCAAAGTACCCTCGAGCAGCGTGGATTTGTCGGTTGTGCGCGCCATTTCATTGAATGCGTGCAAAATCAGACAGTTCCGCAAACCGCGGGTGAACAGGCGGTGCTGGCGCAGCGCATCGTTGATAAGATCTGGCGCGATGCGATGAGTGAATAAACCCTGTAACATCTGGCGGTAGCAATTCACCATAATCCAGGTAGACTATTCGCCTCTTTCAGCGCCTGCCTTGCAGGCGTTTTGCCCGTGGGTCTGGATTAGAACACCGATGAATTTATTAAAATCGCTGGCCGCCGTCAGCTCGATGACCATGTTTTCGCGTGTGCTTGGCTTCGCACGCGACGCTATTGTCGCCAGAATATTTGGCGCAGGGATGGCAACCGACGCCTTTTTTGTCGCGTTCAAACTTCCTAACTTGTTACGCCGTATCTTTGCAGAAGGCGCATTCTCCCAGGCTTTCGTGCCGATTCTGGCGGAATATAAAAGCAAGCAGGGTGAAGATGCTACGCGGGTCTTTGTCTCCTATGTCTCTGGCCTGCTGACACTGGCGCTGGCGGTTGTGACGGTCGCCGGTATGCTCGCCGCACCGTGGGTGATCATGGTAACTGCGCCGGGCTTTGCGGATACTGCCGACAAATTCGCACTTACCAGCCAGTTATTACAGATTACCTTTCCTTATATCTTATTGATTTCACTGGCATCGCTGGTGGGGGCAATTCTGAATACCTGGAACCGTTTCTCGATTCCGGCATTTGCCCCAACGTTACTCAACATCAGCATGATTGGCTTTGCGCTGTTTGCTGCGCCGTACTTTAATCCACCCGTGCTGGCGCTGGCGTGGGCAGTTACGGTGGGCGGCATCCTGCAACTGGTTTATCAGCTACCGCATCTGAAGAAGATTGGCATGTTGGTATTGCCGCGCATTAACTTCCACGATGCCGGGGCGATGCGCGTAGTGAAACAGATGGGGCCGGCGATTCTTGGCGTCTCTGTTAGCCAGATTTCCTTAATCATCAACACTATTTTTGCCTCATTTCTTGCCTCCGGCTCGGTGTCATGGATGTATTACGCCGACCGTTTGATGGAGTTTCCGTCTGGTGTACTGGGCGTGGCGCTGGGGACCATTTTGCTGCCGTCGCTGTCGAAAAGTTTTGCCAGCGGTAATCACGATGAATACAACCGTCTGATGGACTGGGGGCTGCGTCTTTGTTTCCTGCTGGCGCTGCCAAGTGCGGTGGCGCTGGGCATCCTCTCCGGTCCGTTAACTGTTTCGCTGTTCCAGTACGGTAAATTTACCGCCTTTGATGCGTTGATGACCCAGCGGGCGTTAATTGCCTACTCGGTAGGTTTGATTGGCCTGATTGTGGTGAAAGTGCTGGCTCCGGGCTTTTATTCACGGCAGGATATTAAAACGCCGGTGAAAATTGCCATCGTCACGCTGATTTTGACGCAATTGATGAACCTTGCATTTATCGGCCCGTTGAAACATGCCGGACTGTCGCTTTCCATTGGTCTGGCGGCGTGTCTGAATGCTTCGCTGCTTTACTGGCAGTTGCGTAAGCAGAAAATCTTTACTCCACAACCCGGCTGGACTGCGTTTCTGCTGCGTTTACTCGTGGCGGTTCTGGTGATGTCTGGTGTGCTTTTAGGCATGTTGCATATTATGCCGGACTGGTCGTTAGGCACTATGCCCTGGCGTTTACTGCGTTTGATGGCGGTCGTTGTTGCGGGAATTGCAGCGTACTTTGCCGCACTGGCCGTGTTGGGCTTCAAAGTAAAAGAATTTGCTCGTCGCACTGCTTAACGTAGAATTCCGGCCTGCATCGCAGGCCGGAGAAAATCTTCAAATAGAAATCTTTTTACCACCGCGCCAGGGTGTTGAGGTCTGACCGTTCGCCCCGTACAGTGTCGGCTCCTGATGCGGTTTCAGCATTTCCAGTGCCTGTTGATTGCGCTCAATCTGCCCTTCCAGTAGCCAGCCGTTATGCTGATTTAACTGGCGCAATTGCTGCGTTTTCTCGGTGATTTCCTGCCAGCATTGCGCAATATCTTCACTTATTTCTGTATCCGGTGCCTGTCGACGCAGCTGTTCCAGGTAATCCAGAGTCGCCAGCATTGAGCTTTTTTGTTCTGTAATATGTTGCAACTGGCTACCGGTGAACAGCCCCATAGAGAGATGTTGCTGCTCCTGGACCATCACTATATTAAGCTCGTTAAGCACCACAGACATCTGGTTGAGAATCTCAGCAAGACGCGGCATCTGATTATTTACTCATTAAATCTTGTTGCACTTCGTTGATCAGCGCATCGGCAATTTTGCCGACATCCATTTTTAGTTCACCATTACGAATCGCCAATTTTAATGCTTCAACGCGTTCAAGATTGATATCACTGCTGCCCGGTTGCATCAGTGTGGCCTGCGCATCGCTTAACTTGACGTTAGTACTGGCGGTAGCGTCGTTTTTGCTGCGCGGGTATTGGCTACCGGAGCGTCACTGGTTTCACGTGGCTGAACGGTGCTTACAGGCTTCAGGGGGGAAGTGCGGTCAATACTCATGGTTTATTCCTCATTGAGGGCGCTTTATCATTTGTTGCTTATTTATCGGCAATGGACGGGCAATCTTTAATAGCTTACAGGTTTATAAGAATATTCCCATCGGCATCCACTACGCCACTGACTACCTGACCCGATATCATTCTCACGCGGGCTTTTTGCGCGACAGAAGCGTTATTCAGCGCCAGACCTTCAGCATTTGCACTGAACCCATCGCCACTGGCAATCACGTTAACGCGTTGTCCTGCTTTTACCTGCCAGGCCTGACGCAGCATAGTCAGCTGTATAGGTTGTTCGGGGACCAAATCGCGCAGGCTAACCGCATCAACCAGTTGATTAACATCCAGAACGGTACGCGGCGGTAGTGTATCCAGTCTGCCACGTTTAAGTTTTACACTGCCAGCGTCAAGCTTTCCCCCACGCACAACAGGCATTGCTGCAACAACATAATTCCCTGTCGCCTGTACATTCACTTGCACGTAATGCTTATCGTTGCCACAACGTGCCAGCACATTCACATTGCCCCACAGGCGGGCGTTATTAGTCATGGAAAGCAGCGGCTGTTCGCATGGCGGCAATAAATTGGGAGCAGTACGAATAGAGACGTTGACCTCATCACTTAGCCCTGCCAGTTGTGCAACGAAAAAGGTTTGCAATTGTGAGGGAAAATCGCCAGCCGCACTAAGTGGACTGAACAACATCGAGATGATCGCCACACAGCGCATTATTGTCAGCATTTTTGCCCCCGGCCATTTTCACAGCCTGAATTGTACCCGTACGCAATGACCATCAACGGCATAAATAGCAACCCATTTTGCTTTTATTCCGCCGATAACGCGCGCGTAAAGCCTTTAAGCTGACGGCAGAATTTTGATATCTGCGGAGGAGATATGCTCGATAAGCTCGACGCCGCCTTACGTTTTCAACAAGAGGCACTCAATCTGCGCGCCCAGCGTCAGGAAGTGCTGGCGGCAAATATCGCCAATGCCGATACCCCTGGTTATCAGGCGCGCGATATGGATTTTGCCAGTGAACTTAAAAAAGTGATGCAGCGCGGGAGAGATGAAACCAGCGTGGTCGCGCTGACGTTGACCTCGTCGCAGCATATTCCAGCACAGGCGTTGTCACCTCCTGCCACAGAATTGCAATACCGTATTCCGGACCAGCCTTCACTGGACGGCAATACCGTGGATATGGATCGCGAACGCACCCAGTTTGCCGATAACAGCCTGCAATACCAGATGAGCCTTAGCGCGTTGAGCGGGCAAATCAAAGGCATGATGAACGTATTACAAAGCGGAAATTAACGGATGGCACTGCTGAATATTTTTGATATCGCCGGATCGGCGTTAACCGCTCAGTCTCAGCGTCTGAACGTGGCTGCCAGCAACCTGGCCAACGCCGACAGCGTGACGGGGCCAGATGGTCAGCCGTACCGGGCAAAACAGGTGGTGTTCCAGGTGAACGCCGCGCCAGGGGCTGCGACGGGCGGAGTCAAAGTGGCTGACGTGATTGAAAGCCAGGCCCCGGACAAACTGGTCTATGAACCGGGTAATCCGCTGGCGGACGCGAAGGGCTACGTGAAAATGCCAAACGTTGATGTGGTAGGCGAGATGGTTAACACCATGTCGGCGTCGCGCAGCTATCAGGCCAACGTTGAAGTACTCAATACGGTGAAAAGCATGATGCTGAAAACCCTCACGCTCGGTCAATAAAGGAGAAAGTCATGTCCATTGCGGTAACCACCACCGATCCGACAAATACCGGCGTCAGCACTACCAGCAGTAGTTCGATTACGGGCAGTAACGCCGCCGATTTACAGAGCAGCTTTCTGACTTTGCTGGTGGCGCAACTGAAAAACCAGGATCCGACCAATCCAATGGAAAACAACGAGCTGACGTCACAACTGGCGCAAATCAGCACGGTCAGCGGGATTGAAAAGCTCAACACCACACTCGGTTCGATTTCCGGGCAGATTGATAACAGCCAGTCGCTACAGGCCAGCAACCTGATTGGTCACGGCGTGATGATCCCCGGCACCACCATTCTTGCCGGTACTGGCAGTGAAGAAGGGGCGGTGACCACCACCACGCCGTTTGGTGTTGAGCTGCAACAGGCCGCAGACAAAGTGACCGCGACCATAACCGATAAAAATGGCGCAGTTGTGCGCACCATTGATATTGGTGAGCTCAGCGCCGGAGTCCACAGTTTCACCTGGGACGGCACGTTGACCGATGGTACGACCGCGCCGAACGGTTCTTATAACGTGGCAATTAGTGCCAGCAACGGCGGTACGCAGTTGGTTGCCCAGCCATTGCAGTTTGCGCTGGTACAGGGCGTGATTCGCGGCAATAACGGTAACACGCTGGATCTCGGCACTTACGGCACCACCACCCTCGACGAAGTACGGCAGATAATTTAAGCCTTCACATTTCAGGAGTCAGTCATGGCCTTTTCTCAAGCGGTTAGCGGATTAAATGCTGCCGCCACCAATCTCGATGTCATTGGCAACAATATCGCCAACTCCGCCACCTATGGCTTTAAATCCGGCACGGCTTCTTTTGCTGATATGTTTGCTGGTTCGAAAGTGGGACTGGGGGTAAAAGTTGCTGGCATCACTCAGGATTTTACCGATGGCACGACCACAAATACTGGCCGTGGCCTGGACGTCGCTATCAGCCAGAACGGTTTTTTCCGTCTGGTAGACAGCAATGGTTCGGTGTTTTACAGCCGTAACGGGCAATTCAAACTGGATGAAAACCGTAACCTTGTGAATATGCAAGGTTTACAGTTGACCGGGTATCCGGCAACCGGTACGCCTCCGACCATCCAGCAAGGGGCGAATCCGGGCAATATTTCGATTCCAAATACCTTGATGGCGGCGAAGACCACGACCACGGCGTCCATGCAGATTAACCTTAACTCCAGTGATACGCTTCCTACCGTTACGCCATTCAGCGCCAGTGATGCCGATAGCTATAACAAAAAAGGTTCGGTAACGGTGTATGACAGTCAGGGTAATGCCCATGACATGAGCGTCTACTTTGTGAAGACGCAAGATAATACCTGGGATGTCTACACCCAGGATAGTAGTGCTCCAAACAGCATTGCAACGATAGCGACAACACTGGAATTTGATGCCAATGGTCTTCTGACGTCGGATCCAACAAAGGATATTACCACTGGCGCGATTAATGGCGCGGATCCTGCGACATTCTCCCTCAGCTTCCTCAACTCTATGCAGCAAAACACCGGCGCTAACAATATTGTGGCAACCACCCAGAACGGTTACAAACCGGGCGATCTGGTGAGTTATCAAATCAACGATGACGGCACGGTAGTCGGGAACTATTCGAACGAACAAACCCAATTGCTGGGGCAGATTGTGCTGGCCAACTTTGCCAACAACGAAGGGCTGGCATCAGAGGGGGACAACGTCTGGTCTGCAACGCAATCTTCTGGTGTCGCGCTGCTGGGAACCGCCGGGACTGGCAATTTTGGCGCACTGACCAACGGCGCCCTGGAAGCGTCCAACGTCGATCTCAGCAAAGAACTGGTCAATATGATTGTCGCCCAGCGTAACTATCAGTCTAACGCTCAGACCATCAAAACTCAGGACCAGATCCTCAACACGCTGGTTAACTTACGCTAATTGCTGACGGGATAGCTCGATGGATCACGCAATCTATACCGCGATGGGCGCCGCCAGCCAGACGCTGAATCAACAGGCGGTGACCGCCAGCAATCTGGCGAATGCCTCCACGCCCGGTTTTCGCGCGCAGTTAAACGCCTTGCGCGCGGTGCCGGTGGAAGGGCTTTCTCTTCCCACACGCACTCTGGTGACGGCCTCTACGCCAGGTGCAGATATGACGTCCGGCAAGATGGATTACACCTCGCGCCCCCTGGATGTTGCGTTGCAGCAGGATGGCTGGCTGGCCGTGCAAACCGCTGACGGCAGCGAGGGGTATACGCGTAATGGCAGCATTCAGGTTGATCCCGGTGGACAACTGACGATTCAGGGGTATCCGGTGATTGGCGAGGCGGGGCCGATTGCCGTGCCGGAAGGGGCGGAAATTACTATCGCCGCCGATGGCACCATTTCGGCGCTCAATCCGGGCGATCCGGCAAATACCGTTGCGCCAGTAGGACGATTGAAACTGGTGAAAGCCATGGGCAGTGAAGTGCAGCGTGGTGATGACGGGATCTTTCGTTTGAGTGCGGAAAGTCAGGCCACGCGTGGTCCGGTGTTACAGGCTGACCCGACGTTACGGGTGATGTCGGGCGTGCTGGAAGGTAGCAACGTCAATGCCGTTTCGGCAATGAGCGACATGATTGCCAGTGCGCGGCGTTTTGAAATGCAGATGAAGGTAATAAGCAGCGTCGATGATAACGCTGGTCGCGCCAACCAACTGCTGTCGATGAGTTAATTGAAAGGATACATGACAAACATAAGTTGCCCGACGGGCCTGCGGGATGATTCGCAATTTATTGATTTTGCGAGCTCTTGTAGGCCGGATAAGGCGTTTACGCCGCATCCGGCAAGAAGACATATGCGATTTGTCAGCAATCCACTACAGGACATTTTATGATCAGTTCATTATGGATCGCCAAAACGGGCCTTGACGCCCAGCAAACCAATATGGACGTCATTGCCAACAACCTGGCAAACGTCAGTACCAATGGTTTCAAGCGCCAGCGGGCGGTGTTTGAAGATTTACTTTATCAAACTATTCGCCAGCCTGGCGCGCAGTCTTCCGAACAAACTACCTTGCCATCCGGGTTACAAATCGGTACGGGGGTGCGTCCGGTCGCCACTGAACGCTTACACAGCCAGGGCAACCTGTCGCAAACCAATAACAGCAAAGATGTGGCGATTAAAGGGCAGGGCTTTTTCCAGGTCATGCTGCCGGATGGCTCATCAGCCTATACACGCGACGGCTCTTTTCAGGTGGATCAGAACGGACAACTGGTGACGGCGGGCGGTTTTCAGGTGCAGCCAGCAATCACCATTCCGGCGAATGCGTTAAGTATTACCATTGGTCGTGATGGCGTGGTCAGCGTTACCCAGCAAGGCCAGGCTGCTCCGGTTCAGGTTGGACAACTCAATCTGACCACGTTTATGAACGACACTGGCCTGGAGAGCATTGGCGAAAACCTCTACACCGAAACACAATCCTCCGGCGCACCGAACGAAAGCACGCCAGGTCTGAACGGCGCGGGGCTGTTGTATCAAGGATATGTTGAAACGTCTAACGTCAACGTGGCGGAGGAACTGGTCAACATGATTCAGGTACAGCGTGCCTACGAAATCAACAGTAAAGCGGTATCCACCACCGACCAGATGCTGCAAAAACTGACGCAACTCTAAAGCATACCGGTAGGGCAACTTACCGGTTTATTGATTTTTGAAGATGATAGCCATGCGAAAAAAATACGGCATTTCCACCTTGTTGGTGCTTTCACTGACCGGCTGCGCCTGGATCCCGTCTACCCCGCTGGTGCAGGGGGTGACCACGGCACAACCTGTACCCGGCCCGACGCCCGTCGCCAATGGTTCCATTTTTCAGTCTGCCCAGCCGATTAATTATGGCTATCAGCCGTTATTTGAAGATCGCCGACCACGCAATATCGGCGATACGCTGACTATTGTGTTGCAGGAAAACGTCAGCGCCAGCAAGAGTTCGTCTGCTAATGCCAGCCGCGACGGAAAAACCAACTTCGGGTTTGATACTGTGCCGCGCTATTTGCAGGGGCTGTTTGGTAATGCCCGTGCCGACGTCGATGCCTCTGGCGGTAATAGCTTCAATGGTAAAGGCGGGGCAAATGCCAGCAATACCTTTAGCGGTACCTTGACCGTGACGGTTGATCAGGTGCTGGTCAACGGCAACCTGCATGTGGTGGGCGAAAAACAGATAGCCATTAATCAGGGTACGGAATTTATTCGTTTCTCCGGCGTGGTCAATCCACGCACCATCAGTGGCAGCAACACTGTACCGTCAACCCAGGTGGCAGACGCGCGCATTGAGTACGTTGGCAATGGCTACATTAACGAAGCACAAAACATGGGCTGGTTACAGCGTTTCTTCCTTAACCTGTCGCCAATGTAAGTGAGGCTGTGGTGATTAAATTTCTCTCTGTATTCATTCTTCTGCTGGTAGCGACCGTTGCACAGGCTGACCGCATCCGCGATCTCACCAGCGTACAGGGCGTACGACAAAACTCGCTGATTGGTTATGGTCTTGTTGTTGGCCTTGACGGTACGGGCGATCAGACGACCCAGACGCCGTTTACCACTCAAACACTTAATAACATGCTCTCACAGTTGGGAATTACCGTTCCGACTGGCACCAATATGCAGCTAAAAAAACGTCGCTGCGGTAATGGTGACGGCGTCACTTCCGCCGTTTGGACGCCAGGGGCAAACCATCGATGTGGTGGTTTCTTCCATGGGTAATGCCAAAAGCTTGCGTGGCGGTACGTTGTTGATGACACCGCTTAAGGGCGTCGACAGCCAGGTTTATGCGCTGGCGCAGGGCAATATTCTGGTCGGTGGCGCGGGGGCATCGGCGGGTGGCAGCAGTGTTCAGGTTAACCAACTGAATGGCGGGCGGATCACCAACGGTGCGATTATTGAGCGCGAATTGCCCAGCCAATTCGGCGCTGGCAATACCCTCAATTTGCAGCTAAATGACGAAGACTTCGCGATGGCGCAGCAGATCGCCGATACCATCAACCGCACCCGAGGATTCGGCAGTGCCACGGCGTTAGATGCCCGAACTATTCAGGTTCGCGTGCCGAACGGTAATAGTTCCCAGGTGCGTTTCCTTGCCGATATCCAGAATATGCAGGTCAATGTCACCCCGCAGGACGCCAAAGTAGTGATTAACTCGCGCACCGGTTCGGTGGTGATGAATCGTGAAGTGACCCTCGACAGCTGCGCGGTGGCGCAGGGCAATCTCTCGGTTACGGTAAATCGTCAGGCCAATGTCAGCCAACCAGATACGCCGTTTGGTGGCGGGCAGACCGTGGTAACGCCACAAACACAGATCGACTTACGCCAGAGCGGCGGTTCGCTGCAAAGCGTGCGTTCCAGCGCCAGCCTCAATAACGTGGTGCGCGCGCTCAACGCCTTGGGAGCCACCCCGATGGATTTAATGTCCATACTGCAATCTATGCAAAGCGCGGGATGTCTGCGGGCAAAACTGGAAATCATCTGATGATTAGCGACAGCAAACTGCTGGCGAGCGCCGCCTGGGATGCACAATCACTTAACGATCTGAAAGCGAAAGCGGGCGAAGATCCAGCAGCAAATATTCGCCCGGTAGCTCGCCAGGTGGAAGGGATGTTTGTGCAGATGATGCTAAAAAGTATGCGTGAAGCCTTACCGAAAGATGGCCTGTTCAGCAGCGAGAATACCCGGCTCTACACCAGCATGTATGACCAGCAGATAGCCCAACAGATGACAGCAGGCAAAGGTCTGGGACTTGCGGAGATGATGGTAAAACAGATGACGCCAGAGCAGCCATTATCAGCAGAAGAAATGCCTGCCGGACCGATGAAATTCCCACTTGAAACAGTGATGAGTTTTCAAAATAAAGCGCTCACGCAGATGGTGCAAAAAGCTTTACCGCACAATTTCGATGCTTTGTTGCCTGGTGACAGCAAAGCGTTCCTTGCACAGCTCTCGCAGCCAGCTCAATTGGCAAGTCAGCAAAGCGGTGTGCCACATCACCTGATTCTCGCCCAGGCTGCACTGGAATCAGGCTGGGGACAACGACAAATTCGTCGCGAAAATGGCGAGCCGAGCTACAACGTGTTTGGCGTAAAAGCGTCAGGTAACTGGAAGGGGCCAGTTACTGAAATCACTACTACCGAATATGAAAACGGCGAAGCGAAGAAAGTTAAGGCGAAGTTTCGTGTTTACAGTTCTTATTTCGAAGCATTGTCAGATTACGTTGGGCTGTTAACCCGTAATCCACGCTATGCCGCCGTGACTCGCGCTGCCAGCGCCGAGTTGGGGGCGCAGGCATTACAGGACGCGGGCTATGCTACCGATCCTGAGTATGCCCGCAAACTCACCAATATGATTCAGCAATTGAAATCGGTAAGCGACAAGGTGAGCAAAACCTACAGTATGAGTATCGATAATCTGTTCTGAATAATTCAAGTCCGGCGGGTGTCTGCCGATAATGCTCTGTAATTGAAGGCTTACAAGGAACCTCCATGTCCAGCTTGATTAATAACGCCATGAGCGGACTTAACGCTGCCCAGGCGGCGTTAAATACGGCGAGTAATAATATTTCCAGCTATAACGTTGCCGGATATACCCGACAAACCACCATTATGGCGCAGGCTAACAGTACGTTAGGTGCGGGCGGTTGGGGAGGCAATGGCGTCTATGTTTCTGGCGTCCAACGTGAATACGATGCGTTTATTACCAATCAGTTACGTGCGGCCCAGACCCAGAGTAGCGGCCTGACTTCCCGTTATGAGCAGATGTCGAAAATCGACAATATGCTCTCTGGCAGCACCACGTCGCTGGCAACGCAAATGCAGGACTTTTTTACCAGTTTGCAAACGCTGGTCAGTAACGCAGAAGATCCGGCTGCGCGGCAGGCGTTGATTGGCAAGGCAGAAGGTCTGGTAAATCAGTTTAAAACCACCGACCAGTATCTGCGCGACCAGGACAAACAGGTCAATATCGCGATAGGTGCCAGCGTCGACCAGATCAATAATTATGCCAAACAAATCGCCAGTCTGAACGATCAGATCTCCCGTTTAACAGGTGTGGGAGCAGGGGCTTCACCCAACGATCTCCTTGATCAACGCGATCAACTGGTGAGTGAATTAAACCAGATCGTTGGTGTTGAGGTCAGCGTTCAGGATGGCGGTACTTACAATATCACCATGGCCAATGGGTATTCGCTGGTTCAGGGCAGTTCGGCACGTCAGCTTGCAGCAGTCCCATCCAGTGCCGATCCTTCTCGTACGACAGTCGCTTATGTTGATGGGACGGCGGAAAATATCGAGATCCCAGAGAAATTGCTGAATACGGGGTCACTGGGCGGTATTCTGACATTTCGTTCTCAGGACCTGGACCAGACGCGTAATACGCTCGGGCAACTGGCGCTGGCATTTGTTGAGGCTTTCAATGCCCAACATAACAAGGGATATGATGCCAATGGTAAAGAAGGGGAGGATTTCTTTGCTATTGGTAAGCCTGCTGTTCTGGAAAATAGCAAAAACAAAGGAAGCTCCGCGATCGGTGCTACGGTAACCGATAGTTCCGCTGTGCTGGCGACAGATTACAAAATCTCGTTCAAAGATAATCAGTGGCAGGTCACCCGTCTGGCCAGCAATACCACTTTTACGGTGGTGCCGGATGCCGACGGTAAAGTCTCATTTGATGGTCTGGAACTGACCTTCACCGGAACGCCAAAACCAAACGACAGCTTCACGTTGAAACCGGTAAGCGATGCCATCGTCAATATGGATGTACTAATCACTGACGAAGCGAAAATCGCCATGGCCAGCGACGAAACTGCCGGTGAAAGCGACAACCGCAATGGTCAGGCGCTGCTGGATTTGCAAACTAATGGCAAAACGGTCGGCGGGGGGAAATCCTTTAACGATGCTTATGCCTCGTTGGTTAGCGATATCGGGAATAAAACCGCCACGTTGAAAACCAGCAGCACTACCCAAAGTAATGTGGTGACGCAACTTTCTAATCAGCAGCAGTCTATCTCTGGCGTCAATCTCGACGAAGAGTACGGCAATCTGCAACGTTTTCAGCAGTATTACCTGGCCAATGCCCAGGTTCTGCAGACGGCGAATGCCATTTTTGATGCGCTGATTAACATTCGCTAAGGGGAGATAAGATGCGTTTCAGTACCCAGATGATGTACCAGCAAAATATGCGTGGTATCACCAATTCTCAGGCGGAATGGATGAAGTACGGCGAACAGATGTCGACGGGTAAGCGAGTCGTTAACCCTTCTGACGATCCCATTGCAGCATCACAAGCCGTAGTTCTCTCCCAGGCGCAGGCGCAAAACAGCCAGTACACACTGGCGCGGACTTTTGCAACCCAAAAGGTGTCGCTGGAAGAAAGCGTACTTGGCCAGGTGACGACGGCAATCCAGAATGCCCAGGAAAAAATTGTTTATGCCAGCAACGGCACGTTAAGTGATGATGACCGGGCATCGTTGGCAACGGATATTCAGGGGATCCGCGACCAGTTGTTAAACCTGGCGAATACCACGGATGGGAACGGGCGCTACATTTTTGCCGGTTATAAAACAGAATCCGCGCCGTTTAGTGAGGCTGACGGTGATTATGTCGGCGGAACAGAAAGTATTAAGCAGCAGGTCGATGCCTCTCGCTCAATGGTGATAGGGCATACTGGTGACAAAATTTTCAACAGCATCACCAGCAACGCGGTAGCGGAACCTGACGGTAGCGATTCTGAAACTAACCTGTTTGCTATGCTGGATAGCGCCATCGCGGCGCTAAAAACGCCAGTCGCGGATAGCGAAGCGGATAAAGAAACCGCCGCTGCGGCATTGGATAAAACCAACCGTGGCTTGAAAAACTCACTGAATAATGTCCTGACCGTACGCGCGGAACTCGGCACGCAACTGAATGAACTTGAGTCTCTGGATTCATTAGGTAGCGATCGCGCTTTAGGGCAAACGCAGCAGATGAGCGATCTGGTTGATGTGGACTGGAATGCGACTATTTCATCTTACATCATGCAGCAAACGGCGTTGCAGGCGTCGTACAAAGCGTTTACAGATATGCAAGGATTGTCGCTTTTCCAGCTCAACAAATAAGCTCGTTTTTAAGCATATCTTGAAACTGGGTATGTTTTGTCTGCCTGCTCTGGGATCGCCGGGGCGGGCATTTTTTTGCTATGAGGCATAAAGAACTATTACAGACATGCCTGCAAATCAGCCAATGTTGCCATCAGTATCATAGAATCGGACGGGGGACGGCTCAAAACCCACTCGCAGATAAAACTCGCGGGCCTGGTCTGATAACGCATGGACCAACATTCCGCGAATACCAATGACTTCAGCTGCCTGTAGTACTCGTAGACCGGCATCTCTGACCATCGCGCGACCGATACCCTGACCCTGTAATGATTTATCTATTGCCAAACGACCAAGTACTACAACAGGGATCGGTTCTGGCATATTACGGCGAAATCGTCCTGTTGCGACATGCATTTCGACGGCGCTTGAGGCAAGCGAATAATAAGCCAAAACGTTGCTATGAGTATCACAGCCAACAAATGTACGTGATGCACCTGCAAGCTGATTTTTTAGGGCCCTCTGCTTTAGCCAGTTATCCATCGTTTCTACCCCCGAGCAAAAAGAGGTGAATTGATGCTTTGCCTGGAGTGGTTCGGGGGCCTGAATCATTTTTTCTGTTCCCACGGCGCGGGTGTTTGCATGGTTTTGCGTAATGCAGAATTGGGCGCGGGTGGCTGATCCAGCCGATTCAAAAATAGCTGATAATCATCAGAATCCATCCTGAAAATTCGCTGCTCAATGAGCGCCTCTTCAGCTGCGGCTCTGGCGGCCTCAAGGACAAATTCGGTGCGATTTTTTCCTCGGGCTTTAGCGGCCCGGTCGATAAGATCGCGTTCTGCGGGTTTTATGCGCAGATTTAAAGATTCGCGCCTGGCTGGAATGTTGTTGGCGGCTGGCATAAAAAAATCCTTCAGCTTTATATGGATAATAATTATACAACATATGTAACGCTAATGTCATTACAGCAAAGGCACTGCCCCTGAAATAAAAAAAGCCCTGGCGGTTGCCAGGGCTTGATCACTTTGAGTTAAGTTTTACTCAACAGGTTGCGGACGCGCAGGGCCAGCAGATGCATGATGTGTTGCTGCATGACCACCTGCGGCACCTTTACCTTCAAAGGCAAAGCTTGGGCGCTGCCAGTCACTGTGACGCGGTGCTTCCGGAACATATTCCGGTGCCGGAGCGCGTGTCATCGGCGCAGTGGCGTGGTTATGTTCAACGATTACCTCGGATACAACAGGAGCTACCGTTTCAACCTCTGCTGCGACTTCAGCGACGACCGGGGCGGCAGGTTGAGCAACAACTTCAGGTTCGGCAACCACAACCTCGGCAGTTTCGGCAACTTCTTCAATGTCTGCCGTCTCTTCCTGCGGTTCAACTACCGGTTCTGCGTGCTCTGCAACGTCCTGCGCTACGGCAACATCGGCCTCGGCTATCACCTGAGGCTGTTCAGTTACCGCTGCGGCAATCACTTCGGGATGCGTTGTTTCAACAACTTCAGGTTGCGGTTCTGCAACCTGAACAGGTGTTTCTACAACTTCAGCCACCTCTTCAACAATCGGCGCGGCAACAACAGGCTCGACAGCGGCAGCAACAGGGACTTCTGTCACCATCGGCTGCACCTGCACTTCTTCCTGTTCGCGTTGCTCCTCAACCTGTACATCTTGCGGACGTACAACCGGATAACGGATCCAGACTTTGCCAGAGGCCAGTTCCGGAGATGCGCACGCTACGGTCAACGGCATTGGCGACTGGGTTGGATAACGCTCGTCACGATAGCGACGACGACGCTGACCACTCACGCGCAGGTGACGAGGCGAGCGACGAGAACGACGCGGCATGCCACCGTTGTCACGGTTATCGGCGTTGTTCTCTTCTTGCTGTTCCGGCGCAGTTTGCGCTACGACTGGCAGCGGTATTTTCACCAGTTCAGTGCTCGGGGCTTGTGCTTCCTGAGTAACAGGCTCGGCAGCGACAGTTTCTTCAACCACCGGTGCGGCTACCACTTCTTCTGCAACGCTTTGTTCATAGCGCACTTTCTGATTCAGCTGACGTTGTTTACGACGCGGCTGAACCGGACGTACACGTTCTTCCTGTTCGGTTTCCTGAACAGATTGCTCTTCAACATTCAGCGCCTTCACTTCTTGTTGCGCCTGACGTTTATCATCGTTACGGCGGCGGCTACGTTCACGACGCGGCGCTTGCTGTTCGTCAGTGGTACGCGCTTTTTCCGTTACATCAGCCTGCTGACGGCTATCACGCGTCTCAGCCGTTTGCTGCTGCGCCTGGCGACGATTACGACGGTTTTCTTCGCGATTATCGCTACCCTCCGTACGTTCGCTACGCGTGTCGCGGCGTTCATTACGATCACGGCGGTTGTTCTGACGAGGCTTACGGCGATCCTGTTGGCGTTCCGGTTTCGCTTCCTCTTTTGGTGCAGGTTGCTCGACCGATTTGGTTTCTTCACCGCCACTGAACAGCGATTTCAGTACACTGAAAAGGCGGCTCAACAGACCCGGTTGTGCCGGAGCTGCAGGCGTTGCTGGTGCAGCTTTAGGTGCCGGGGCTGCTGCAGGCGCTACAGGTTCAGCCGGAGCTGGCGCTGGTGGCACATCCGGCATAGCAAAGGTTGCCAGTGCAGGTTGTTCAGGACGCTTACGTTCAGCGAACTCTTCTTCAGACGGCAACGCCATCGCTTCTTCATGCAGTTTCGGCAGCATGTAGCTTAAGGTCGGCGTTTCTTCCCCTTTACGCACGCGCAGCACGTGGTAGTGCGGAGTTTCCATCTGATCGTTTGGTACAATCACACAGCGTACGCCGTCCTGACGAGTTTCAATGGCATTTACCGCAGAACGTTTTTCGTTCAGCAGGTAAGAAGCGATTGGCACAGGAACAATGGCGTGGACTTCCTGAGTGTTCTCTTTCAGCGCTTCTTCTTCAATCAGACGCAGAATAGAGAGCGACAGGGATTCATTGTCACGCACGGTGCCAGTACCGGAACAACGCGGACAAACGTGATGACTGGATTCACCCAGCGACGGACTCAGGCGCTGACGGGACATTTCCAGCAGGCCAAAGCGAGAAATATGGCTGATTTGAATACGCGCACGGTCCTGACGTACCGCTTCGCGCAGACGGTTTTCTACCGCACGCTGGTGGCGTACTGGCGTCATGTCGATGAAGTCGATAACAATCAGACCACCGAGGTCACGCAAACGCAGCTGACGAGCAATTTCATCAGCAGCTTCCAGGTTGGTGTTAAACGCAGTTTCTTCGATATCGCCGCCGCGAGTTGCACGTGCGGAGTTGATGTCGATGGCGGTTAACGCTTCGGTGCTGTCGATAACAATAGAGCCACCAGACGGCAGACGGACTTCACGCTGGAAGGCGGACTCAATCTGGGATTCAATCTGGTAGTGGCTGAACAGCGGAATTTCACCGGTGTACAGTTTGATTTTGCTACTGAAATCCGGGCGACCTAATGCAGCGATATGCTGACGCGCCAGTTCGAGCACTTTCGGATTATCGATAAGAATTTCGCCGATGTCCTGGCGTAAGTAATCGCGGAATGCGCGAACGATTACGTTGCTCTCCTGGTGAATCAGGAACGGAGCAGGGCGACTTTCAGCGGCTTTTTGATCGCTTCCCAGTGTTTCAGACGGAAGCTTAAATCCCATTGCAGCGCCTCGGCAGATTTGCCGACGCCTGCGGTACGCACGATAAGCCCCATGCCTTCCGGCAGTTCCAGGCTTGCCAGTGCTTCTTTTAATTCGGTACGGTCGTCGCCTTCAATACGGCGAGAAATGCCACCCGCGCGCGGGTTGTTCGGCATCAGAACCAGATAGCTACCCGCCAGGCTGATAAAGGTGGTCAGCGCAGCCCCTTTGTTGCCGCGCTCTTCTTTATCAATCTGAACAATAACTTCCTGGCCTTCACGCAACACATCTTTAATGTTGGGGCGACCATGAGCACTGTAGTTAGCTGGGAAATATTCGCGGGCAATTTCTTTTAGAGGGAGGAAACCGTGACGTTCAGCGCCGTAATCAACAAAAGCAGCTTCCAGACTCGGTTCAATGCGGGTGATTTTACCTTTGTAGATGTTAGCCTTTTTCTGCTCATGCCCCGGGCTTTCGATATCCAGGTCATACAGACGCTGCCCATCTACAAGGGCAACGCGCAACTCTTCCTGCTGAGTTGCGTTAATTAACATTCTTTTCATCGTAACTTACTCATTATTCTTACATTGACGACTAAGCTGCGGGCAAAGTAACGCCTTGCCGGGTGTGAACCGATGGCCTCGTGTCTAGTCGCGTCGCCAACCTCACGGTTATCGTCAGCTCAAAGAGGCGCAGAGTGTCGGTTGCCCGTTTTTCATGCGGAAAAACAGCGCAATTATCAGAGAAACAGACTGGGTATTACTCTCCAGAAATATTTCCATCTACCGGTAAGGACTGCAACCCGCAGCCCGCTAACTGCCTGAAAGATCAATACGTCTTACGCCATTGCTGCGTTGATGATCGGTCGGGCAAAATGGGTTATTCCGTAAAATTTCTTGTTTTAACAAGGTTGGACACGGAAACGTTCTCATTATTCCATTGCAAGCCTTGTTATAGCAAGATGACTTTTACCATTTATCACCCACTTACTCACAGTTTTTTCACTTCTTGCTGGCGATTGGTTTAATAACCACCAATTAGGTGATCACCCTGCGAAGTAATAAGGTGCAAAACTAAATATAAGCATAGAAAAATGAGTGGCGCGAATCCTGCTGGCTATTTAGAATCGCCCACCATGAAAACAGAGACTCCATCCGTAAAAATCGTTGCTATCACTGCTGACGAAGCAGGGCAACGTATCGATAATTTTTTGCGTACCCAACTGAAAGGCGTACCAAAAAGTATGATCTACCGTATTTTGCGTAAAGGTGAAGTACGGGTGAACAAAAAAACGTATTAAACCTGAATATAAACTCGAAGCTGGCGATGAAGTGCGTATTCCGCCAGTTCGCGTTGCCGAACGGGAAGAAAATGCGGTGTCGCCACATCTGCAAAAAAGTGGCGGCGCTGGCGGATGTCATCTTATATGAAGATGAGCATATTCTGGTGCTGAATAAACCGTCCGGCACGGCGGTACATGGCGGCAGTGGTTTAAGTTTCGGCGTTATTGAAGGTTTGCGGGCGTTGCGCCCTGAAGCGCGGTTCCTCGAACTGGTGCATCGACTCGACAGGGACACTTCAGGCGTGCTGCTGGTGGCGAAAAAAACGCTCGGCGTTACGTTCGCTGCATGAGCAGTTACGTGAAAAAGGCATGCAGAAAGATTACCTGGCGCTGGTGCGCGGCCAGTGGCAGTCACACGTGAAGAGTGTACAAGCGCCGTTATTGAAGAATATTTTGCAAAGCGGTGAGCGCATTGTGCGTGTGAGTCAGGAAGGTAAACCATCCGAAACGCGTTTTAAAGTGGAGGAACGCTATGCGTTTGCCACCCTGGTGCGTTGTAGCCCGGTTACCGGACGTACTCATCAGATCCGTGTGCATACTCAGTATGCCGGTCATCCGATAGCGTTTGACGATCGTTACGGCGACCGTGAATTCGATAAACAACTAACTGAATCGGGAACGGGGTTAAATCGTTTGTTCCTGCATGCGGCGGCGTTGAAGTTTACGCATCCGGGGACCGGTGAGGTGATGCGTATTGAAGCGCCAATGGATGATGGTTTGAAGCGTTGTTTGCAGAAACTGCGTAACACGCGTTAATGCGAGCATATAAACCTGGTAGTCGGCGGTAGGCCTGATAAGGCGTTTACGCCGCATCAGGCAGTCAGCACCAATTGCCGGATGCGGCGTAAACGCGTCCGGCCCATAAAATTATCCCATCAGCGGGTTTTGCCCTTCCCGGCGCAACATCTGACAGAGCGCAATAAGCGGCAAACCAACCAGCGTGTTAGGGTCACGCCCCTCTAAGCGCTCAAACAGCGTAATACCAAACCCTTCACTCTTAAAGCTGCCTGCGCAGTGCAGGGGATGTTCTTTACGCACGTAATTATCAATCTCCGCCTCGCTCAGGTGACGGAAATGGACGTCAAAAGGTTCAACTTCTGTTTGCAGATGCCCATTCGCCGAATTAAACAGCGCCAGCCCGGTATAGAAGGTGACAATATTGCCACTGGCTTTACGTAATTGCAGACGGGCATTTTCTTCCGTTAACGGTTTGCCAGTGATTTCACCGTCCAGTACACACACCTGATCAGAACCAATAATTAAATGATCCGGATAACGTGACGCCAGGGATTGCGCTTTTTCCTGCGCCAGTCGAAGCACCAACTGGCGCGGTGATTCTTCGCTGTGCGGGGTTTCGTCGACCTCCGGCGCGGCACATTCGAAAGAGATTTGCAGTTTTTCCAGTAGGACGCGGCGCCAGGGCGATGTGGAGGCTAAAATAAGTTTAGGCATATTTTTTTCCATCAGATATAGCGTATTGATGATAGCCATTTTAAACTATGCGCTTCGTTTTGCAGGTTGATGTTCGTTGTCAGCACTGAACGAAAATAAAGCAGTAACCCGCAATGTGTGCGAATTATTGGCAAAAGGCAACCACAGGCTGCCTTTTTCTTTGACTCTATGACGTTACAAAGTTAATATGCGCGCCCTATGCAAAAGGTAAAATTACCCCTGACTCTCGATCCGGTTCGTACGGCTCAAAAACGCCTTGATTACCAGGGTATTTATACTCCTGATCAGGTTGAGCGCGTCGCCGAATCTGTGGTCAGTGTGGACAGTGATGTGGAATGCTCCATGTCGTTCGCTATCGATAACCAACGTCTCGCGGTGTTAAACGGCGATGCGAAGGTGACGGTAACGCTCGAGTGTCAGCGTTGCGGGAAGCCGTTTACTCATCAGGTCTACACAACGTATTGTTTTAGTCCTGTGCGTTCAGACGAACAGGCTGAAGCACTGCCGGAAGCGTATGAACCGATTGAGGTTAACGAATTCGGTGAAATCGATCTGCTTGCAATGGTTGAAGATGAAATCATCCTCGCCTTGCCGGTAGTTCCGGTGCATGATTCTGAACACTGTGAAGTGTCCGAAGCGGACATGGTCTTTGGTGAACTGCCTGAAGAAGCGCAAAAGCCAAACCCATTTGCCGTATTAGCCAGCTTAAAGCGTAAGTAATTGGTGCTCCCCGTTGGATCGGGGATAAACCGTAATTGAGGAGTAAGGTCCATGGCCGTACAACAGAATAAACCAACCCGTTCCAAACGTGGCATGCGTCGTTCCCATGACGCGCTGACCGCAGTCACCAGCCTGTCTGTAGACAAAACTTCTGGTGAAAAACACCTGCGTCACCACATCACTGCCGACGGTTACTACCGCGGCCGCAAGGTCATCGCTAAGTAATCACGCGTCTGCGTGATGAAGCTTAGTGAGGATTTTCCCCAGGCAACTGGGGAAAGACCAAACCGGGCGGCGACGATACCTTGACACGTCTAACCCTGGCGTTAGATGTCATGGGAGGGGATTTCGGTCCTTCCGTGACAGTGCCTGCAGCTTTGCAGGCACTGAATTCTAATTCGCAACTCACTCTTCTTTTAGTCGGTAATCCCGACGCCATCACGCCATTACTTGCTAAAGCTGACTTTGAACAACGTTCGCGTCTGCAGATTATCCCTGCGCAGTCAGTTATCGCCAGTGATGCCCGGCCTTCGCAAGCTATTCGCGCCAGTCGTGGTAGCTCAATGCGCGTGGCGCTGGAGTTGGTTAAAGAAGGTAGAGCACAAGCCTGCGTCAGCGCCGGTAATACCGGAGCGTTGATGGGACTGGCAAAATTATTACTCAAGCCCCTTGAGGGGATTGAGCGTCCTGCGTTGGTGACGGTGCTGCCGCATCAGCAAAAGGGCAAAACGGTGGTCCTTGATTTAGGGGCCAACGTCGATTGTGATAGCACAATGTTGGTGCAATTCGCCATTATGGGCTCTGTTTTGGCTGAAGAGGTGGTGGAAATTCCCAACCCTCGCGTGGCGTTGCTCAATATTGGTGAAGAAGAAGTGAAGGGTCTTGACAGCATTCAGGATGCCTCAGCTGTGCTGAAAACAATCCCTTCTATTAATTACATCGGCTATCTTGAAGCCAATGAGTTATTAACTGGCAAGACAGATGTGCTGGTCTGTGACGGCTTTACAGGAAATGTCACATTAAAGACGATGGAAGGTGTTGTCAGGATGTTCCTTTCTCTGCTGAAATCTCAGGGTGAAGGAAAAAAACGGTCGTGGTGGCTACTGTTATTAAAGCGTTGGCTACAAAAGAGCCTGACGAGGCGATTCAGTCACCTCAACCCCGACCAGTATAACGGCGCCTGTCTGTTAGGATTGCGCGGCACGGTGATAAAAAGTCATGGTGCGGCCAATCAGCGAGCTTTTGCGGTCGCGATTGAACAGGCAGTGCAGGCGGTGCAGCGACAAGTTCCTCAGCGAATTGCCGCTCGCCTGAAATCTGTATACCCAGCTGGTTTTGAGCTGCTGGACGATGGCAAAAGCGGAACTCTGCGGTAGCAGGACGCTGCCAGCGAACTCGCAGTTTGCAAGTGACGGTATATAACCGAAAAGTGACTGAGCGTACATGTATACGAAGATTATTGGTACTGGCAGCTATCTGCCCGAACAAGTGCGGACAAACGCCGATCTGGAAAAAATGGTGGATACTTCTGACGAGTGGATTGTTACTCGTACCGGTATTCGCGAACGCCATATTGCTGCGCCAAACGAAACCGTTTCAACCATGGGTTTGAAGCGGCAACGCGTGCAATTGAAATGGCAGGCATCGATAAAGACCAGATTGGCCTGATTGTTGTGGCAACGACTTCTGCCACCCACGCCTTCCCGAGCGCAGCATGTCAGATCCAAAGCATGCTGGGCATCAAAGGCTGCCCGGCGTTTGACGTTGCCGCAGCCTGCGCAGGTTTCACCTATGCATTGAGCGTGGCCGATCAATACGTGAAATCTGGCGCGGTGAAGTATGCTCTGGTCGTCGGTTCCGATGTACTGGCGCGCACCTGCGATCCCACAGATCGTGGGACCATTATCATTTTTGGCGATGGCGCGGGCGCTGCGGTGTTGGCTGCCTCTGAAGAGCCGGGAATCATCTCTACCCATCTGCATGCCGACGGTAGTTATGGTGAATTGCTGACGCTGCCAAACGCCGACCGCGTGAATCCAGAGAATTCAATTCATCTGACCATGGCGGGCAACGAAGTCTTCAAAGTTGCGGTAACGGAGCTGGCGCACATCGTTGATGAGACGCTGGAAGCAAATAATCTTGACCGTTCCCAACTGGACTGGCTGGTTCCACATCAGGCGAACCTGCGTATTATCAGCGCAACGGCGAAAAAACTCGGCATGTCAATGGACAATGTCGTTGTGACGCTGGACCGTCATGGTAATACCTCTGCCGCTTCTGTACCGTGCGCGCTGGATGAAGCCGTACGCGACGGGCGTATTAAGCCAGGGCAGTTGGTTCTGCTTGAAGCCTTTGGCGGTGGATTCACCTGGGGCTCCGCGCTGGTTCGTTTCTAGGATAAGGATTTAAACATGACGCAATTTGCATTTGTGTTCCCTGGTCAGGGTTCTCAAACCGTTGGCATGCTGGCTGATATGGCGGCGAGCTATCCAATTGTCGAAGAAACCTTTGCTGAAGCTTCTGCGGCGCTGGGCTATGACCTGTGGGCGCTGACCCAGCAGGGGCCAGCCGAAGAACTGAATAAAACCTGGCAAACTCAGCCAGCACTGTTAACTGCCTCTGTTGCACTGTACCGTGTATGGCAGCAGCAGGGCGGTAAAGCACCGGCGATGATGGCCGGTCACAGCCTGGGTGAATACTCCGCGCTGGTTTGCGCTGGTGTGATTGATTTTGCTGATGCGGTACGTCTGGTTGAGATGCGCGGCAAGTTCATGCAAGAAGCCGTACCGGAAGGAACTGGCGCAATGGCGGCAATCATCGGTCTGGATGATGCGTCTATTGCGAAAGCTTGTGAAGATGCAGCAGAAGGTCAGGTCGTTTCTCCGGTAAACTTCAACTCTCCGGGCCAGGTGGTTATTGCTGGTCACAAAGAAGCGGTTGAACGTGCTGGCGCTGCCTGTAAAGCTGCGGGCGCGAAACGTGCGCTGCCGTTGCCGGTGAGCGTACCTTCTCACTGTGCGCTGATGAAACCTGCTGCCGACAAACTGGCGGTTGAATTAGCGAAAATCACCTTTAATGCGCCGACCGTTCCGGTTGTGAATAACGTTGATGTCAAATGCGAAACCAATGGCGATGCCATTCGTGATGCATTGGTACGTCAGTTGTATAACCCGGTTCAATGGACGAAATCCGTTGAATACATGGCAGCGCAAGGCGTTGAGCATCTTTATGAAGTGGGGCCGGGCAAAGTGCTTACTGGCCTGACGAAACGTATTGTCGACACCCTGACCGCCTCGGCGCTGAACGAACCTTCAGCGATGGCAGCGGCGCTCGAGCTTTAAAAGAGGAACAACATGAATTTTGAAGGAAAAATCGCACTGGTAACCGGTGCTAGCCGCGGGATTGGCCGTGCAATCGCTGAAACGCTCGCGGCTCGTGGCGCGAAAGTTATCGGTACTGCGACCAGTGAAAGCGGCGCTCAGGCGATCAGTGATTATTTAGGCGCCAACGGTAAAGGTCTGATGTTGAATGTGACCGACCCGGCATCTATCGAATCTGTTCTGGAAAAAATTCGCGCAGAATTTGGTGAAGTCGATATCCTGGTCAATAATGCCGGTATCACTCGTGATAACCTGTTAATGCGAATGAAAGATGATGAGTGGAACGATATTATCGAAACCAACCTTTCATCTGTTTTCCGTCTGTCAAAAGCGGTAATGCGCGCTATGATGAAAAAGCGTCATGGTCGTATTATCACTATCGGTTCTGTGGTTGGTACCATGGGAAATGGCGGTCAGGCCAACTACGCTGCGGCGAAAGCGGGCTTGATCGGCTTCAGTAAATCACTGGCGCGCGAAGTTGCGTCACGCGGTATTACTGTAAACGTTGTTGCTCCGGGCTTTATTGAAACGGACATGACACGTGCGCTGAGCGATGACCAGCGTGCGGGTATCCTGGCGCAGGTTCCTGCGGGTCGCCTCGGCGGCGCACAGGAAATCGCCAACGCGGTTGCATTCCTGGCATCCGACGAAGCAGCTTACATCACGGGTGAAACTTTGCATGTGAACGGCGGGATGTACATGGTCTGACCGCGATTTGCACAAAATGCTCATGTTGCGCGCAGTCTGCGTGGTTATGAGTAATAATAAGTGCAAAATGATTTGCGTTGTTGGGGGGTATGGCCTCAAAATAACGCAAAATCGTGGTAAGACCTGCCGGGATTTAGTTGCAAATTTTTCAACATTTTATACACTACGAAAACCATCGCGAAAGCGAGTTTTGATAGGAAATTTAAGAGTATGAGCACTATCGAAGAACGCGTTAAGAAAATTATCGGCGAACAGCTGGGCGTTAAGCAGGAAGAAGTTACCAACAATGCTTCTTTCGTTGAAGACCTGGGCGCGGATTCTCTTGACACCGTTGAGCTGGTAATGGCTCTGGAAGAAGAGTTTGATACTGAGATTCCGGACGAAGAAGCTGAGAAAATCACCACCGTTCAGGCTGCCATTGATTACATCAACGGCCACCAGGCGTAAGTGAACATCTCCAGGCGGTCGTTCGACCGCCTGAGTTTTTTCTTTTTTGTCCCACTAGAATCATTTTTTTCCCTCCCTGGAGGACAAACGTGTCTAAGCGTCGTGTAGTTGTGACCGGACTGGGCATGTTGTCTCCTGTCGGCAATACCGTAGAGTCTACCTGGAAAGCTCTGCTTGCCGGTCAGAGTGGCATCAGCCTAATCGACCATTTCGATACTAGCGCCTATGCAACGAAATTTGCTGGCTTAGTAAAGGATTTTAACTGTGAGGACATTATCTCGCGCAAAGAACAGCGCAAGATGGATGCCTTCATTCAATATGGAATTGTCGCTGGCGTTCAGGCCATGCAGGATTCTGGCCTTGAAATAACGGAAGAGAACGCAACCCGCATTGGTGCCGCAATTGGCTCCGGGATTGGCGGCCTCGGACTGATCGAAGAAAACCACACATCTCTGATGAACGGTGGTCCGCGTAAGATCAGCCCATTCTTCGTTCCGTCAACGATTGTGAACATGGTGGCAGGTCACCTGACTATCATGTATGGCCTGCGTGGCCCAAGCATCTCTATCGCGACCGCCTGTACTTCTGGCGTGCACAACATCGGTCAAGCTGCGCGTATTATCGCGTATGGCGATGCTGACGTGATGGTTGCAGGTGGCGCAGAGAAAGCCAGTACGCCGCTGGGCGTTGGTGGTTTTGGCGCGGCACGTGCATTATCTACCCGCAATGATAACCCGCAAGCGGCTAGCCGTCCGTGGGATAAAGAGCGTGATGGTTTCGTACTGGGCGATGGCGCCGGTATGCTGGTACTTGAAGAGTACGAACACGCGAAAAAACGCGGTGCGAAAATTTACGCTGAACTCGTCGGCTTTGGTATGAGCAGCGATGCTTACCATATGACGTCGCCGCCGGAAAACGGCGCAGGCGCAGCACTGGCAATGGCAAATGCTCTGCGTGACGCAGGAATTGAGCCTGGCCAGATTGGCTACGTGAATGCGCACGGTACTTCTACGCCAGCTGGCGATAAAGCTGAAGCGCAGGCCGTGAAAACTATCTTCGGTGAAGCTGCAAGCCGTGTGCTGGTAAGCTCCACGAAATCCATGACCGGTCACCTGTTAGGTGCAGCAGGTGCAGTAGAGTCTATCTACTCCATCCTGGCGCTGCGCGATCAGGCTGTTCCGCCGACCATCAACCTGGATAACCCGGATGAAGGTTGCGATCTGGATTTTGTGCCGCATGAAGCGCGTCAGGTCAGCGGAATGGAATACACCCTGTGTAACTCCTTCGGCTTCGGTGGCACCAATGGTTCTTTGATCTTCAAAAAGATCTAAGTCGCCATTTCCCACCTACATAAAAGGTCCGCTTGCGGGCCTTTTTTTCTTAGATTTTATTCAGACTTGTTCCGCAGTGAACATGCTGCCACACTTACAATCCTATTATAAGGAGCCGGTATGTTCTTAATTAACGGTCATAAACAGGATTCGCTGGCAGCAAGCGATCGGGCCATACAATTTGGCGATGGCTGTTTCACGACAGCCAGAATTATCGACGGTAAAGTCAGCTTATTATCCGCGCACATTACGCGACTACAGGAAGCCTGTCAGCGGTTAATGATCGTTTGTGACTTCTGGGTGCAGCTTGAGCACGAGATGGCAACTCTGGCGGCAGAGCAGCAGAATGGAGTGCTGAAAGTGGTGATCAGTCGTGGCAGTGGTGGGCGAGGTTACAGTACGTTAAACAGCGGACCGGCAACGCGCATGCTCTCAGTTACGGCTTACCCAACGCATTACGACCGCTTACGCAAAGAGGGAATGCTGCTGGCACTAAGCCCGATACGCCTGGGACGCAATCCTCATCTTGCGGGAATTAAACATCTTAATCGTCTTGAGCAAGTGTTGATTCGCTCTCATCTTGAGCAGACAAACGCCGACGAGGCGCTGGTTCTTGACAGTGAAGGGTGGGTTACGGAATGCTGTGCAGCTAATTTGTTCTGGCGTAAAGGCAACGTGGTCTACACGCCGCGTCTGGATCAGGCTGGAGTTAACGGTATTATGCGACAATTCTGTATCCGTTTACTGGCACAATCCTCCTATCAGATTGCCGAAGTGCAAGCCTCGTTGGAAGATGTGATGCAGGCAGATGAAGTGATGGTTTGTAATGCGCTGATGCCAGTTATGCCTGTGCGTGCCTGTGATGATGTCTTCTTTTCGTCAACAACGCTATATGAATATTTAGCCCCACTTTGTGAGCACCCGAATTAGTCATGAAAAAAGTGTTATTGATTATCCTGTTATTGCTGATGGTACTGGGTATCGCCGCTGGTGTGGGCGTCTGGAAGGTTCGCCATCTTGCCGACAGCAAATTACTTATTAAAGAAGAGACGATATTCACCCTGAAACCTGGAACCGGAAGAATGGCTCTCGGTGAACAATTGTATGCCGATAAAATCATCAATCGCCCCCGCGTCTTTCAGTGGTTGCTGCGTATTGAGCCGGACCTTTCCCATTTCAAAGCCGGGACTTATCGCTTTACGCCGCAGATGACCGTGCGCGAAATGTTACAGCTGCTGAAAAGCGGGAAAGAAGCGCAGTTTCCGCTACGTCTGGTAGAAGGGATGCGTCTGAGCGACTACCTCAAACAATTGCGTGAGGCACCCTATATCACGCACACGTTAAGCGACGATAAATACGCTACCGTGGCGCAGGCCCTGGAACTTGAAAATCCAGAGTGGATTGAGGGCTGGTTTTGGCCAGACACCTGGATGTATACCGCTAATACCACTGATGTCGCGTTACTCAAACGAGCGCACAAGAAAATGGTGAAAGCGGTCGATAGCGCCTGGGATGGGCGAGCGGATGGTCTGCCGTATAAAGATAAAAACCAGTTGGTAACGATGGCGTCGATAATCGAAAAAGAAACCGCCGTTGCCAGCGAGCGCGATCAGGTTGCCTCAGTATTTATCAACCGTTTACGTATCGGCATGCGCCTGCAAACCGACCCGACGGTGATTTACGGGATGGGAGAGCGTTATAATGGCAAACTTTCTCGTGCAGATCTGGAAACGCCGACAGCGTATAACACCTACACCATTACTGGTCTGCCGCCAGGCGCGATTGCTACGCCGGGGGCGGATTCGCTGAAGGCTGCTGCGCATCCGGCGAAAACGCCGTATCTCTATTTTGTGGCCGATGGTAAAGGCGGTCACACGTTTAATACCAATCTTGCCAGTCATAACAAGTCTGTGCAGGATTACCTGAAAGTGCTTAAGGAAAAAAATGCGCAGTAAGTATATCGTCATTGAAGGGCTGGAAGGCGCAGGCAAAACCACCGCGCGAAACGTGGTGGTTGAGACGCTTGAGCAACTGGGGATCCGCGACATGGTTTTCACTCGAGAACCCGGCGGTACGCAGCTGGCGGAAAAATTAAGAAGCCTGGTGCTGGATATCAAATCGGTAGGCGATGAAGTCATTACCGATAAAGCCGAAGTACTGATGTTTTATGCCGCGCGCGTTCAGTTGGTGGAAACTGTCATCAAACCGGCGCTGGCGAAAGGCACCTGGGTGATTGGCGATCGGCACGATCTCTCCACTCAGGCGTATCAGGGCGGCGGTCGTGGCATTGACCAGCATATGCTGGCAACGCTGCGTGATGCTGTTCTGGGGGATTTTCGTCCTGACTTGACGCTTTATCTTGATGTGACCCCAGAAGTGGGGTTAAAACGCGCCCGTGCGCGTGGCGAACTGGATCGCATTGAGCAAGAGTCATTCGATTTCTTTAATCGTACTCGCGCCCGCTATCTTGAACTGGCGGCACAGGATAAAAGCATTTACACCATTGATGCCACTCAGCCACTGGAATCAGTGATGGAGGCGATTCGCACCACCGTGACTCACTGGGTTAAGGAACATAACGCATGAGATGGTATCCGTGGTTAAGACCCGATTTCGAGAAACTGGTAGCCAACTATCAGGCCGGAAGGGGTCACCATGCGCTACTCATTCAGGCGTTACCTGGCATGGGCGATGACGCCTTAATCTACGCTTTAAGCCGTTATCTCCTGTGCCAACAACCAGGAGGGGCATAAAAGCTGCGGCCACTGTCGTGGATGTCAGTTGATGCAGGCGGGAACGCATCCCGACTATTACACACTTGCTCCCGAAAAAGGGAAGAACGCGCTGGGCATTGATGCGGTGCGTGAAGTCACTGAAAAACTGAATGAACACGCGCGTTTAGGCGGTGCTAAAGTTGTCTGGATAACCGATGCCGCCTTGCTGACCGACGCTGCGGCGAACGCTTTGCTAAAAACACTCGAAGAGCCGCCGGCAGAAACCTGGTTTTTCCTTGCTACCCGGGAGCCTGAACGTTTACTGGCGACATTACGTAGTCGTTGTCGGCTACATTACCTCGCACCACCGCCAGAACAGTACGCCGTGATCTGGCTTTCACGTGAAGTGACAATGTCACAGGACGCGTTACTTGCCGCACTGCGCTTAAGCGCCGGTTCGCCTGGCGCGGCGTTGGCGTTGTTTCAGGGAGATACCTGGCAGGCCCGCGAAACACTTTGCCTGGCGTTGGCTCACAGTGTGCAATCTGGCGACTGGTATTCCCTGTTGCCGACACTTAATCATGAACAAGCTCCGGCGCGTCTGCACTGGCTGGCAACCCTGATGATGGACGCTCTCAAGCGCAAGTATGGCGCTTCGCAGGTTACCAATGTTGATGTGCCGGGCGTTGTTGCTGCGCTGGCAAACCAGCTTTCTCCCGCGCGCTGCAGGCTATACTGGGGGATGTTTGTCACACCCGTGAGCAGTTAATTTCTGTCACTGGCGTAAACCGCGAGCTTCTCATCACCGATCTTTTACTGCGTATTGAGCATTACCTGCAACCGGGCGTTGTGCTACCGGTTCCTCATCTTTAAGAGAGACATCATGTTTTTAGTCGACTCACACTGCCATCTCGATGGTCTGGATTATGAATCTTTGCATAAGGACGTGGATGACGTTCTGGCAAAAGCCGCTGCGCGCGATGTGAAATTTTGTCTGGCGGTTGCCACGACATTACCGGGTTATCTGCATATGCGGGATCTGGTAGGCGAACGTGACAACGTCGTATTTTCTTGCGGCGTGCATCCGCTCAACCAGAACGATCCCTATGATGTGGAAGATTTACGCCGCCTGGCGGCGGAAGAGGGCGTTGTTGCCCTTGGGGAAACCGGGCTGGATTATTATTACACGCCGGAAACTAAAGTGCGTCAGCAAGAGTCTTTCATCCACCATATCCAGATTGGTCGTGAACTGAACAAGCCGGTTATTGTCCATACGCGTGACGCCCGCGCCGATACGCTGGCAATTCTGCGCGAAGAAAAGGTGACGGATTGCGGTGGCGTACTACACTGTTTTACAGAGGACAGAGAAACGGCAGGCAAATTACTGGATCTTGGATTTTACATCTCCTTCTCCGGCATTGTGACCTTCCGTAATGCAGAACAACTACGTGATGCCGCGCGTTATGTGCCGCTCGACCGGTTACTGGTCGAAACTGACGCGCCTTATCTGGCACCTGTGCCGCATCGAGGAAAAGAGAATCAACCTGCAATGGTTCGTGATGTTGCTGAATACATGGCTGTGTTGAAAGGTGTTGCCGTTGAAGAGCTGGCGCAGGTAACCACCGATAACTTCGCCCGTCTGTTTCACATCGACGCTTCCCGCCTTCAATCCATCCGTTAAATGAATTTATTTTAAGGCTCGTAATTAATTACTAAAACGAGTAAAGTTCACCGCCGCAAATTGGGCGGTGAATAACCATGTTTGATGCATTATGGCATTTATTTTGTCAATACGTGCAACTTCGCTAAAGCTCCGAAGTTGAAACGTGATAGCCGTCAAACAAATCGGTAATGAATTATTTTACTCTGTGTAATAAATAAAGGGCGCTTAGACGCCCTGTACACGGCAAGGTTCTCCCCCCCTTGCCACGCGTGAGAACGTTAAAAGCACCCATACTCAGGAGCACTCTCAATTATGTTTAAGAATGCATTTGCTAACCTGCAAAAGGTCGGTAAATCGCTGATGCTGCCGGTATCCGTACTGCCTATCGCAGGTATTCTGCTTGGCGTCGGTTCCGCGAATTTCAGCTGGCTGCCCGCCGTTGTATCGCATGTTATGGCAGAAGCGGGCGGTTCCGTTTTTGCAAACATGCCACTGATTTTTGCAATTGGTGTCGCCCTCGGCTTTACCAATAACGATGGCGTATCCGCGCTGGCCGCAGTTGTTGCCTATGGCATCATGGTAAAAACCATGGCCGTGGTTGCGCCGCTGGTACTGCATTTACCTGCTGAAGAAATCGCCGCTAAACACCTGGCGGATACGGGCGTACTCGGGGGGATCATCTCCGGTGCGATCGCAGCGTACATGTTTAACCGTTTCTACCGTATTAAGCTGCCTGAGTATCTTGGCTTCTTTGCCGGTAAACGCTTTGTGCCGATCATTTCTGGCCTGGCTGCCATCTTTACTGGCGTTGTGCTGTCCTTTATTTGGCCGCCAATTGGTTCCGCCATTCAGACCTTCTCCCAGTGGGCTGCTTACCAGAACCCGGTAGTTGCGTTTGGCATTTACGGCTTCATCGAACGCTGCCTGGTACCGTTTGGTCTGCACCACATCTGGAACGTACCTTTCCAGATGCAGATCGGTGAATACACCAACGCCGCAGGTCAGGTATTCCACGGTGACATTCCGCGTTATATGGCGGGTGACCCGACTGCGGGTAAACTGTCTGGCGGCTTCCTGTTCAAAATGTACGGTCTGCCGGCTGCCGCGATTGCTATCTGGCACTCTGCTAAACCAGAAAACCGCGCTAAAGTGGGCGGTATCATGATTTCCGCGGCGTTGACCTCGTTCCTGACCGGTATTACCGAGCCAATCGAGTTCTCCTTCATGTTCGTTGCGCCGATCCTGTACATCATCCACGCGATTCTGGCAGGTCTGGCATTCCCGATCTGTATCCTGCTGGGTATGCGCGATGGTACATCGTTCTCGCACGGTCTGATCGACTTCATCGTCCTGTCTGGTAACAGCAGCAAGCTGTGGCTGTTCCCGATCGTCGGTATCGGTTATGCGATTGTTTACTACACCATCTTCCGCGTGCTGATTAAAGCTCTGGATCTGAAAACCCCGGGCCGTGAAGACGCAACTGAAGATGCGAAAGCTACCGGCACCAGCGAAATGGCACCGGCTCTGGTTGCTGCATTTGGTGGTAAAGAAAACATCACTAACCTTGACGCATGTATTACCCGTCTGCGTGTTAGCGTCGCTGATGTGTCCAAAGTGGATCAGGCTGGCCTGAAGAAACTGGGCGCAGCGGGCGTAGTGGTTGCTGGTTCCGGTGTTCAGGCGATTTTCGGTACGAAATCCGATAACCTGAAAACCGAAATGGATGAGTACATCCGCAACAACTAATCCGTAAGACGTTGGGGAGACTAAGGCAGCCGAATGGCTGCCTTTTTTACAGCCGCTAATCAGATCGGTCATCATTAAATTGCGTGTTGCGCCCGGGACGATAGTTCCTTTCACGTCGATATCGTAGGTTTTGTCGAGCAGATTATTTCCAGCAATGAGACGTTTTTGGGGTATCTGATAACAGGCGAACAGCTCCACCTGCAAATAGCAATTTTGCCCGGCAGTGGAAGGAAACTGTCAAAGCAATGCTGGTGGTAGCAGGAAGGGCCTGGTAGCCGATATCCCTGTTATTATCTAAACCAAAGAGAAAAGGTGTTTTCGGCCCATTCATAGGCAAAAATGGGAATAATGGCGATGTATACGGCAGTAAAACGATTTTTTGCTTATAAATCGTGGCTTAAGGTTGAAAGAGCAGGTTTAACTCGACCATACTCTATACTCGCAGTGTAGCGCGGCGTAGCATGGCGCAACGCATGGCAATTTGAAAAAGGAAAATGTCGTGGCAGAAGAAACTATTTTCAGCAAAATTATTCGTCGTGAGATCCCCTCCGATATCGTCTACCAGGATGAGCTGGTAACGGCGTTTCGCGATATTTCGCCGCAAGCGCCAACGCATATTCTGATCATTCCAAATATCCTTATCCCTACCGTGAACGACGTGTCTGCCGAGCATGAGCAGGCGCTGGGGCGTATGATCACCGTAGCGGCAAAAATCGCCGAGCAAGAAGGCATTGCCGAAGACGGCTATCGTTTGATCATGAATACCAACCGTCATGGCGGACAAGAGGTCTATCACATTCATATGCACCTGCTGGGTGGTCGTCCGTTGGGACCAATGCTGGCGCATAAAGGCCTGTAACGATGAGAAAAGGGTGCTTTGGACTGGCGTCTCTGGCGTTGCTATTGCTGGTCGGTTGTCGTTCACATCCGGAAATCCCGGTGAATGATGAACAGTCACTGGTGATGGAGTCATCTTTGCTGGCAGCGGGCATTAGCGCAGAAAAGCCCGTTCTTTCAACGTCTGATATTCAGCCTTCAGCATCCTCGACGCTTTATAACGAAAGGCAAGAACCCGTTACCGTTCATTATCGTTTTTACTGGTATGACGCCAGGGGGCTTGAGATGCACCCTCTGGAAACGCCGCGCAGCGTCACCATTCCCGCACGTTCAGCGGTGACTCTGTACGGCAGCGCCAATTTTCTTGGAGCGCACAAAGTCAGACTTTATCTTTATTTGTAAGGGGTGAATCTTGATGACAAAAATGAGTCGCTACGCTTTAATCACCGCGCTGGCGATGTTTCTTGCCGGGTGTGTGGGGCCACGTGAACCCGCACCGGTAGAAGAAGTAAAACCTGCGCCGGAGCAACCGGCTGAGCCGCAACAGCCAGTACCCACAGTGCCATCAGTGCCGACGATCCCGGAGCAGCCAGGGCCAATTGAGCACGAAGACCAAACCGCACCGCCTGCGCCGCATATTCGTCATTATGACTGGAATGGCGCAATGCAGCCGATGGTCGGTAAGATGCTTGGGGCCGATGGCGTGACCGCAGGCAGCGTCTTGCTGGTTGATAGCGTCAATAACCGCACCAATGGTTCTTTGAATACCGGGGAAGCGACAGAAACGCTGCGCAATGCACTGGCTAATAACGGTAAATTTACCCTCGTTTCCGCCCAGCAGCTTTCGATGGCCAAGCAGCAGTTAGGTTTGTCGCCGCAGGATAGCTTAGGCACCCGTAGTAAAGCCATTGGTATTGCTCGCAACGTGGGGGCTCATTACGTGCTGTACTCCAGCGCCTCTGGCAACGTTAACGCTCCGACCCTGCAAATGCAGTTGATGCTGGTGCAGACGGGCGAAATTATCTGGTCAGGTAAAGGTGCCGTTCAGCAACAATAATCCCATCACGCGCGACGAGTTATTGTCGCGCTATTTCCCGCAGTATCACCCCGTCGCGACGTTTAACAGTGGACTTAGCGGCGGGAGTTTTCTCATTGAACATCAGGATCAGCGTTTTGTTGTGCGTCAGACTCACGATCCTGATGCGCCGCAGTCCGTGTTTCTGCGCCAGTACCGGGCGTTATCACGATTACCGGCATACCTTGCACCAAAGCCACATCTCTATCTCCGTGGCTGGATGGTGGTCGACTATTTGCCCGGCGAGGTAAAAACGCAATTGCCGGATACCGACGAACTGGCAGGCTTGCTGTATTATCTGCATCAACAACCGCGTTTTGGCTGGCGAATAACCTTGCTGCCGTTACTGGAACGGTACTGGCAGCGAAGCGATCCGGCGCGGCGGACAGCGGGTTGGCTGCGACTATTAAAACGACTGCGCAAAATACGGGAACCACAGCCATTACGTTTAAGCCCGTTGCATATGGATGTTCATGCAGGGAACTTAGTCTATACCTCGTCAGGGCTAAAGCTCATCGACTGGGAGTATGCCGGTGATGGTGATATCGCTCTGGAACTGGCGGCGGTGTGGGTGGAAAATAGTGAGCAGCACCGGCAATTAGTTAATGACTATGCCGTGCGGGCGAATATTAATCCGGCGCATTTGTGGCATCAGGTCAGGCGCTGGTTTCCCTGGTTACTGATGCTGAAAGCAGGGTGGTTTGAGTACCGCTGGCAACAAACCGGCGATCAACAATTTATCAGGCTGGCCAATGACACCTGGCGGCAGCTATCAATAAAACAATAAGGAGAGCAGTGTGGGTCCAGTAATGTTGGATGTTGAAGGTTATGAACTGGACGCGGAAGAGCGCGAAATACTTGCGCATCCGCTGGTGGGAGGGCTGATTCTCTTTACACGTAACTATCATGATCCAGCACAGTTGCGCGAACTGGTACGCCAGATCCGCGCAGCTTCACGCAATCACCTGGTGGTGGCGGTGGATCAGGAAGGTGGACGTGTGCAGCGTTTTCGTGACGGTTTTACCCGCTTACCGGCAGCACAATCATTCGCTGCGTTGTTAGGTATGGAAGAGGGGGGCAAACTGGCGCAAGAGGCAGGTTGGCTGATGGCCAGCGAAATGATCGCTATGGATATTGATATCAGCTTTGCACCAGTGCTGGACGTAGGACATATCAGCGCGGCGATTGGTGAACGTTCTTATCATGCCGATCCAGAAAAAGCCCTCGCAATCGCCAGTCGGTTTATTGATGGGATGCATGAAGCCGGAATGAAAACCACCGGTAAACATTTTCCTGGTCACGGTGCCGTAACTGCAGATTCACACAAAGAGACGCCGTGCGACCCACGCCCGCAAGCGGAAATTCGTGCCAAAGATATGTCGGTTTTCAGTACGTTAATTCGCGAAAATAAACTCGATGCCATTATGCCCGCGCATGTGATCTACAGCGATGTTGATCCGCGTCCGGCGAGCGGTTCTCCCCACTGGCTGAAAACTGTTTTACGTCAGGAGCTGGGGTTTGACGGCGTGATTTTCTCTGACGATTTATCGATGGAAGGTGCCGCGATTATGGGCAGTTATGCCGAGCGTGGACAGGCATCACTGGATGCAGGTTGCGATATGATCCTGGTCTGCAATAATCGTAAAGGAGCCGTCAGCGTGTTAGATAATCTGTCACCGATCAAGGCAGAACGTGTTACACGTTTGTATCATAAAGGTTCATTTTCGCGACAGGAACTGATGGACTCGGCTCGCTGGAAAGAGATCAGCGCCCGTCTGAATCAGTTACATGAACGCTGGCAGGAAGAGAAGGCAGGTCATTAACCCTGGCTTATGTGAGGAAGCGATGATTATCTATTTGCACGGTTTTGACTCTAACAGTCCGGGTAACCACGAGAAAGTCTTACAATTGCAGTTTATTGACCCGGATGTACGGCTAATAAGCTACAGTACGCGGCATCCGAAACATGATATGCAGCATTTGCTCAAAGAAGTGGACAAAATGCTGCAACTGACGTCGACGAGCGCCCGCTCATTTGTGGTGTTGGTCTGGGCGGTTATTGGGCAGAGCGGATTGGTTTTCTCTGTGATATTCGCCAGGTGATCTTCAATCCCAATTTGTTCCCTTATGAGAACATGGAAGGGAAGATTGATCGCCCGGAAGAGTATGCCGATATTGCCACCAAGTGTGTGACCAACTTCCGTGAGAAGAATCGCGATCGTTGCCTGGTGATTTTGTCGCGTCACGATGAAGCGCTTAACAGTCAGCGGACATCTGAAGAGCTGCATCATTATTACGAGATTGTCTGGGACGAAGAGCAGACGCACAAATTCAAAAATATCTCTCCGCATTTGCAGCGCATTAAAGCATTCAAAACCCTCGGTTAATTGGCATCGTCGCATCAGGTAACCTTGTCGGTACCTGATGCGACCCGGATTAAGGCGTTCACGCCGCATCCGACAGCCGAGCACCAATGCCTGATGCGATGCTGCGCATCTTATCAGGCCTGGCAAACGCCCTTCATACACGCCTCACGCTATATAACCCTTCCGAATTAGCTCGAATAATAAACAATAAACTCTGTTTTTTGATCTCAACAGGTAAAGTCGCCTATCTTTTCAGCAACAAAACTTGATTAACATCAATTTTGGTATGACCAATGCACCATTCATGTTATTCTCAATAGCGAAGAACATTTTCATTGCTGTAACCTGTTGTTAATTAAGAGCTATGTTAATAACCATTAATTAACAATTGGTTAATAAATTTAAGGGGGTCACGTTGACTACGCCATTGAAAAAAAATTGTGATTGTCGGCGGCGGTGCTGGTGGGCTGGAAATGGCAACACAGCTTGGAGATAAGCTGGGGCGCAAGAAAAAAGCCAAAATTACGTTGGTCGATCGTAACCACAGTCACCTGTGGAAACCGTTGCTGCACGAAGTGGCGACCGGATCGCTCGATGAAGGCGTTGATGCGCTGAGCTATCTGGCCCATGCGCGTAATCATGGTTTCCAGTTTCAGCTGGGTTCTGTGGTTGATATCGATCGTGAAGCGAAAACAATCACCATTGCTGAACTGCGCGACGAAAAAGGTGAATTGTTAGTTCCAGAGCGGAAAATTGCTTACGACACGCTGGTGATGGCGCTGGGTAGCACCTCTAACGATTTCAACACGCCGGGCGTAAAAGAGAACTGCATTTTCCTTGATAACCCGCATCAGGCACGTCGTTTCCATCAGGAGATGCTGAATCTGTTCCTGAAGTTTTCTGCTAACCTGGGCGCCAATGGCAAAGTGAATATTGCGATTGTTGGCGGCGGCGCGACCGGCGTAGAGCTCTCTGCCGAATTGCACAATGCCGTGAAACAACTGCACAGTTACGGTTACAAAGGGCTGACCAACGAAGCCCTGAACGTTACTCTGGTGGAAGCGGGAGAGCGAATTTTGCCAGCGTTACCGCCGCGTATCTCTGCTGCGGCTCACAATGAGTTAACGAAACTGGGCGTTCGCGTGCTGACGCAAACTATGGTTACCAGTGCCGATGAAGGCGGTTTGCACACTAAAGATGGTGAATATATTCAGGCCGATCTGATGGTGTGGGCTGCCGGGATAAAGGCACCAGATTTCCTGAAAGATATTGGTGGTCTTGAAACCAACCGTATTAACCAACTGGTGGTGGAACCGACGCTGCAAACCACGCGCGATCCAGACATTTACGCTATTGGCGACTGTGCGTCATGCCCGCGTCCGGAAGGGGGCTTTGTACCGCCGCGCGCTCAGGCCGCACATCAGATGGCGACCTGCGCAATGAACAACATTCTGGCGCAGATGAACGGTAAACCGCTGAAAAATTATCAGTATAAGGATCACGGTTCGCTGGTATCGCTGTCCAACTTCTCCACCGTCGGTAGCCTGATGGGTAACCTGACGCGCGGTTCAATGATGATTGAAGGACGAATTGCGCGCTTTGTGTACATCTCGCTATACCGAATGCATCAGATTGCGCTGCATGGCTACTTTAAAACCGGATTAATGATGCTGGTGGGCAGTATCAACCGCGTTATCCGTCCGCGTTTGAAGTTGCATTAATCGGCGTACACTGGCGGATGTGGCGTAAACGCCTTATCCGCCCTGGACAAATGGTACGAGCGGTAGGCCTGATAAGACGCGTTAAGCGTCGCATCAGGCATTCCTTCAGACTCCTCTGAATCCTTCAGCTTTTCCTGCTATTCCCACGCTTTTCATCTTCTGTCTGATAGCTGCTTTTCCCCTTCGCTTGCATGATTGTCATAACTGCAAAGAAGGAGGTGTTCCCGTGAATAAATCAATGTTGGCGGGTATCGGGATTGGTGTAGCGGCTGCGCTTGGCGTAGCGGCAGTGGCCAGTCTGAACGTGTTTGAACGTGGCCCGCAATACGCTCAGGTTGTCTCAGCAACCCCAATCAAGGAAACGGTTAAAACACCGCGTCAGGAGTGTCGCAATGTCACGGTGACCCATCGCCGACCGGTGCAGGATGAAAACCGCATTGCTGGTTCGGTCCTCGGGGCCGTCGCTGGCGGGGTGATAGGGCATCAATTTGGCGGTGGTCGCGGTAAAGATGTCGCCACTGTTGTGGGGGCGCTGGGCGGTGGATATGCCGGTAACCAGATCCAGGGCTCTCTCCAGGAAAGCGATACTTACACTACCACGCAGCAGCGTTGTAAAACGGTGTATGACAAGTCAGAAAAAATGCTCGGTTATGATGTGACCTATAAGATTGGCGATCAGCAGGGCAAAATTCGGATGAACAGCGATCCGGGTACGCAAATCCCATTAGATAACAATGGGCAACTGGTTCTGAATAACAAAGTATAACAAGGCTGTACTCTGCAATTTAGCCCCTCATTCGCTCAGGCTTGAGGGGCTTTTTTTTGCGTCTTACTTCACCAGTTCAGGCCATAAACGCAGCGTTGTCCGGGCAACCAGCATCAGTTTTTCCAGCGATGCGCCTTCACGGGCGCTTATCGACATCCCCTGAATAATACAATTAAGAAATTCCGCAAGATGCGTTACGTCACAGTGGGCGGGAATTTCCCCGCGTGCCTGGCGTTGACTTAAAAACTGCTGCAAGGTGCGTTCTTGCATTGCGTGACGTGATTTCACCGTATGAGCAATATCGCCCGAATCCGCTGAAAGCGTGGTGCAGTTGTTAATCATAAAGCAACCCGCGGGGGTGTCTTTGCTGGTAAAGCAGCTGGCGACGGCAGCGAAATAGTCCGCCAGTGCAGACTCCACGCTTTTTTCTTCACAAAACAACTGCGCTTCATGCTTAGCGGCAAAGCGATCGATATAACGGTCGAGTACGGCGCGAAATAACCCCTCTTTGTTGGTAAATTCCGCGTAGAGCGTTGGCGCTTTGGCTCCGGTCGCTTCAACGAGGTCCGCAAGGGAAGTCGCTTCATAACCGTGCTGCCAGAACAATTTCATGGCCTTATCAAGCGCGGCTTCCCTGTCGAACACTTTTGGGCGGCCACGGCTTTTTTTTTACACAATGTGTTGAGTCTGTTGCCATGATGCCATTGTACCTGGTGGCTGTGAATGAATGGTTATTATAAAAATAATCACCTCCCTTCACCAGTCCAGAAAATAGAAAAATAAAAACTCTCTATTTAACTGAAATTTAAAGTTTTTTAATTTAATTAATGATTGTTATAAAAAACCTCTTGTATGTGATCCAGATCACATCTATCATTTAGTTATCGATCGTTAAGTAATTGCTTGCGACGCCATTCACCTGCATAAGGCCACTATTATGAAAAACGTAAAAACCCTCATCGCTGCGGCGATTTTAAGTTCCATGTCATTTGCCAGCTTTGCGGCTGTCGAAGTTCAGGCAACACCAGAAGGCCAACAAAAAAGTGGGTACTATTAGTGCTAACGCGGGGACAAATCTGGGATCGCTGGAAGAACAGCTGGCACAAAAAGCGGATGAGATGGGCGCAAAATCTTTCCGTATTACTTCAGTAACCGGTCCGAATACCCTCCACGGAACGGCAGTCATTTATAAATAAGCATTAACCCTCATTAATGCCCGCTATTGCTGCTTTTTTCCCCGCGACATACTGTGCCGCGGGGATTTTTTTATCCGGGAGTTACAGCGATTGTGGGCTCAGTTGATGACGGCGCACATCTACCGGCATCCCGGAACGGACATCCATCACATGCTGCATCACTTCAGCGTCAGTTTGCGCTGCATCTTTAAATGATTGCATTGCACTATTCAGCGTTATCGGCAATAGCTGCGGATCATCATCAATCTTCTCTGATAGCGGCTGATGCACTTCAACCAGACGCGCACCGTTTGGTTCGGCAGAGACTTTAATCGGCGTGTTGATGATATTCACTTTGGTGCCTGGGGTGACCTGGCTAAAGAGTGTTTTGATATCGTCATCACGCAGACGAATACAGCCAGAACTTACCCGCATGCCAATGCCGAAATCGGCGTTCGTACCGTGAAGCAAATAAACGCCGCCATAGGCCGCCAGACGAATCGCATGATGGCCCATAGGGTTATCTGGTCCAGCCGGAACTACCGCAGGCAACTCAATTCCCTGTGCTTTATACCGCGCGCGAATGTTTGCCGTTGGCGTCCAGGTTGGGTTTGCACGCTTGTCAGAAACGGTGGTCACCATTGTCGGTGTCAGCGTGTCACCACCCAACTGACCAATGCCGATGGGATACACGGTCACTGAATTTTTACCCGGTGGGTAGTAATAGAGACGCAGCTCCGCAATGTTGATCACAATGCCTTCGCGCGGCGCGTCTGGTAGTAGAGTTTGCAATGGGATCGTTAACACGCTACCCGCGCGTGGCACGTAAGGATCAACGCCGGGGTTAGCCTGTAACAGAGCGAGAAAGCCGACGTTATATTTTTGGCGATCGCTTCCAGCGACCCACCGTCATTTTCCACTACATGAAATTTGTTTTCGCCAACCAGGCGACTGCCCGCTGGCGGCAGCGGCCAGGTGTTGGCTTTTGCCGGTAGCGTCAGCGCCACGGCTGCGGCGAACGTAAAAAACGTTAGCCAGCGAGAAAAACGCGTTTTGATCATCACCAAAAATCCATAATAAATATAAGGTTATTGTAATAAAAAGATAAGCCTGAATTATGGATGGTGACAGTGTCGGATAGTGCAGGGAAGTGCAAAGAATTTGTAAATGTTGCAGATGGGGGCGCAGAAACACCCCCGATCTCACCATTAAGCGATCGCGTTCTCTTCCAGTTCACGCATAAACTGGCGAACCCACTCGATACGCGTTTTCCGCTCGCTCAAATCCTGAATAAACTTCAGGCGCGTCGGGCCATCAAGGCGATAATGCTGCGGCTGTTTTTGCAGCAAACCAATCAACCAGGCTGGATTAACGTGATTTTTCTCGGCAAATTCGATCACGCCGCCTTTCTCATTACCTTCCAGCTTCCTGATCCCCAGTTTCTGCGCTTGCTGGCGCAGACGGGCAATATCCAGCAGGGTACGCGCCGGATCAGGCAGCAGGCCGAAGCGATCGATAAGCTCGACTTTGATCTCTTCCAGTTCGTTTTCCGTTTTGGCGCTGGCAATACGTTTATAGAACGACAGACGCGTGTTCACGTCAGGAATGAAATCATCTGGCAATAGCGACGGCATCCGCAGCTCGACTTCTGTTTGCTGGCTGGTGAGATCTTCCAGCGACGGCTCGCGTCCGGCTTTCAGTGCATCGACGGCGTTTTCCAGCAACTCCATATACAGCGAGAAACCGATGGTTTCCATCGAGCCGCTCTGTTCTTCGCCAAGCAGTTCACCTGCGCCGCGGATCTCCAGGTCGTGCGTTGCCAGTGCAAAACCAGCACCGAGATCTTCCAGCGAGGCAATCGCTTCAAGACGTTTTTGCGCATCGGTAGTCATCGCTTTCGGATGCGGCGTCAGCAGCCATGCATATGCCTGATGATGCGAACGTCCGACGCGACCGCGCAACTGGTGCAGCTGCGCCAGACCGAAGTGATCCGCGCGTTCAATGATAATGGTGTTGGCAGTCGGGATGTCGATTCCGGTTTCGATAATGGTGGTACAAACCAGCACGTTGAAACGTTGATGATGGAAATCATTCATCACCCGTTCCAGCTCGCGCTCGCGCATCTGCCCGTGACCGATAGCAATCCGCGCTTCTGGCACCAGTTCCGCCAGCCGTTCGGCGGCTTTCTGGATGTTTTCCACATCATTGTAGAGATAATAAACCTGACCGCCGCGCAGAACTTCACGCAGGATCGCCTCCCGGACCACCAGACTGTCATACTCGCGGACAAACGTTTTGACCGCCAGACGACGGGCGGGCGGCGTGGCGATAATCGACAGGTCACGCATTCCGCTCATCGCCATATTCAGCGTACGTGGGATCGGCGTTGCGGTAAGTGTCAGAATATCCACGTTCGCCCGCATCGCTTTAATGCGCTCTTTATGACGCACCCCGAAGCGGTGTTCTTCATCGACAATCAGCAGGCCTAAATCTTTAAACTTGACGTCATTTTGCAGCAGTTTGTGCGTACCGATCAGAATATCGATTTTCCCTTCCGCCACTTCCGCAAGGATTTGCGTCTGCTCTTTGGCGCTGCGGAAACGGGAGATCATTTCGATACGTACCGGCCAGTTGGCGAAACGGTCGCGGAAGTTGTCGTAATGCTGTTGCGCGAGAAGGGTGGTAGGCACCAGCACCGCTACCTGCTTGTGGTTATCTACTGCCAGGAAAGCGGCGCGCATCGCCACTTCTGTTTTCCCAAAGCCAACATCGCCGCACACCAGACGATCCATTGCCAGCGGCTGACACATGTCGCTAAGCACCGCATTAATGGCCTGCGCCTGATCCGGCGTGGTTTCAAACGGGAAGCTGTCGCAGAACAACTGATACTGCTCACGATCGTGTTTAAACGCGAAGCCCTCTTTGGCGGCGCGTTGCGCGTAGATATCCAGCAATTCTGCCGCCACATCACGCACTTTTTCCGCCGCTTTCTGCCGCGCGCGTGACCACGCATCGCCGCCAAGTTTATGCAGCGGGGCGTTTTCTTCCGCTCCACCTGCGTAACGGCTAATCAGATGCAGTGACGACACCGGAACATACAGTTTGGCGTCGTTGGCATAGGTGAGCATCAAATACTCGCCAGTAATGCCACCTGCTTCCAGCGTGGTCATTCCTGCATAGCGCCCGACGCCGTGCTCCAGATGGACCACCGGCTGACCAATGTGCAGCTCCGCGAGGTTACGGATCAGTGTATCGGGGTTGATGGTGCGGCGAGAATCCTGACGACGGCGGGCAACACGTTCACCGAGCAGATCGCTTTCGCAGATCAGCGCCAGATTACGCACCGTATCGACAAAACCATGTTCGGCAGCGCCAATCATCAAATAACGCCCACGGTCGCTGGCTTCATCAAGACGCATAATGCGTTGCGGGGCAATTTTAATTCGCGCGAGCAGTTCACCCAGCGCTTCACGGCGACCTTCACTTTCTACCGAGAACACCACCGGACCGTCGAAAGACTCGAGGAACTTACGCAGCGCATCCAGCGGCGCTTTTTGTTGCGCCTGAACGGCCAGGTCTGGCAGCTTCTCGAAGCCTAAATTGGCATTCGCTGCTTTTGTCGGTAAATGTTCAGCTTTTAGCTGCACCCGGGGCCAGTTTTTCAGCTCTGAGAAGAGCTCGTCCACCCGCAGCCAGAGCGCTTGTGGTGGCAACAGTGGGCGCATTGGGTCGACGCCGCGATTCTCAAAACGCGCCAGCGTGTCAGCCTGGAAACGTTCGGCACTGTTTTCCAGATCGCCAGTATTCACCAGCAGCGTATTGGCAGGGAAATAACTGAACAGCGGCGGCAGCGGTTCGCTGAAGAATAGCGGTTGCCAGTACTCGATCCCGGCAGGCAATGTGCCTTTACTCACTTGCTGGTAAATATGTTCTGGATCGCGCTTCACTTCGAAGGTATCGCGCCACTGGCTGCGGAACAGTTCAATCGCCGCTTTATCGGTCGGGAATTCGTGTGCGGGCAGCAGGTTGATCGCTTCTACTTCCTCCAGCGTGCGCTGGCTGTCGACGTCAAACACCCGCAGGCTGTCGATTTCATCATCAAAGAAATCAAGACGATAAGGCAGTTCGCTGCCCATCGGGAAGAGATCCAACAACGCGCCGCGCGTGGCGTATTCACCGTGCTCCATTACCTGGTCAACATGGCGATAACCGGCGCTGTCCAGTTGGGTTCGCAATGCATCTCGTGACAGGCGCTGACCTTTTTTCATTACCAGTGCATGACCGTGGAGAAAACTGTGCGGGCAAACGCGCTGCATAAGCGTATTCACCGGAACAATCAGTACGCCACGCTGCATCGTCGGTAGCTGGTAAAGGGTGGAAAGGCGCGAGGAGATAATGTCCTGATGAGGCGAAAAACTGTCGTAAGGGAGGGTTTCCCAGTCCGCCAGATTCATCACCATCTGATCGGTGAACTGGCTGATTTCATCATGCAAACGCAGAGCATTTTGCATATCTGGTGCAATGAGTACCACCGGACCGGCGTGACGTTCGGCAATTTCCGCCACCAGCGTCGCGCAGGCAGCGCCAGTTAACTCGCCCAGCAGACGCTGCTCACCCGCTTTGACGGGCAGCGTATAACGATATTGTTCAGGCATAACGGTTGTCAGAGTCTCGTTAGGATATGCCCCAACATATGGGGGCATATCTCTGATAAGCAATGCTGTTCATTATCCGTAATCGACATGGTTTAGCAAATTGAATCGCCCCGGCTGGGGCGATGGCTTAACGAGAGTAACTGGTGGCAGGCAGAGAAGGCGGGGAGAACAACAGGTCGCTGAATGCGTGTTGTGAAAATTTTCGCACCAGTAATCCAGCAACAGTACAAATCAACAAACTGACAAAGGGATAAACCAGCAGGAGCGTCAGTTCGAGTTGCGGCGACCAGCGGGCCGCGTTCATTTGCGGAATCAGACTTAAGCTGAATATCTCTACCAGAATGCGATGCGTGGTGTAGATGGCAATGGTGTTCGAACCAATCACATTCAGCAGGCTGGTGGAGCGCATACCGAAACGCTGCTCGTACTGATAAAACAGTTTCATGATCACCACAATCGATAGCAGCGACAACAGCAGCGAGATATTAAACAACCAGGCAGCAACCGCCAGAACAGCCAGCAAAGAAGCCATCAGCAGATGGCGGCGCAACGGCACCTCTTTAACACAGGTCATTAATGTTGCGCCAAACCATGCACCAAGGCTGTAATAAGGTAAATTGCGGATCACACTGTTCATTCCCCACCACGGCGTGGGAACGAAATTAACCGCCACACTCATCAGCACAAACAGAATGAATAACGGCAGTGCCAGGCGGTTAAAAAATTTTACATATCACGAAATAGACAATTAAAGCGTACAGATACCACAAGCTGGTGCTGGCGGTGAGCATCCCGTGCAGGAACTCGCCAGTGGAATCGGCATAAGCAGCATTGGAGGCATTGCTTAAATCGCGCTCAGGCGCCAGCCACGGGTTCAGTGCACTTAACGCCAGCCACTGCACCACGCCCCAAAGCGCCAGCACCCAGAAGATGTTCCAGATGCGTTTATCGAGACAATTTCCCCAGGGTACGCTGTCGATATAGCGGCGAATCAAATAGCCGGAAATAAAGAAAAAAACGGGCATACGAAAGGGCGCAAGGTAAAGATTGAAATAGATCCAGCATTTGCTCAGGACTTCCGATAACGGATGCTGGAAAGTGGTCAGATGCGGATAAAAGGTAATGACCGAGTGATAAATCACCACCAGACAAATACATAACCCTTTGATCTGGTTAATCCATAGCTCTTTTTGTTTCATCAGGACAACACGCTCTTTTTATTTAACATGCTGTTGATCCTGCGGGGCCAGTCGCGTGGTGTAATGCGTATCTGTCTGTATTTGGTTATTTTTCAGATAAAGATCAGGCCTCAAGGCCGATGATAAAATGAGGCCCTTTAGCCGATTGATTTGCTGGTACTTTTCAGATTAGCCCTGACGATCACTTACAGTTCAGACGTTTACCCATCCCGCTTTCGCTTATATACTCGTGTCTTTGCTAACAGCAACCAGACGGATTTCATGTACCAACCTGTCGCTCTATTTATTGGCCTGCGTTACATGCGTGGGCGTGCAGCGGATCGCTTCGGTCGTTTCGTCTCCTGGCTTTCTACCATCGGCATTACCCTCGGGGTGATGGCGCTGGTCACAGTATTGTCAGTGATGAACGGCTTTGAGCGCGAGCTGCAAAACAACATCCTTGGCCTGATGCCACAGGCAATTCTCTCTTCTGAGCATGGCTCTCTTAACCCGCAGCAACTCCCGGAAACTGCAGTCAAACTGGACGGCGTTAATCGCGTCGCACCTATCACTACCGGTGATGTGGTACTGCAAAGCGCGCGCAGCGTGGCGGTCGGGGTGATGCTGGGTATCGACCCGGCGCAAAAAGATCCACTAACGCCGTATCTGGTCAATGTGAAACAAACTGACCTCGAGCCGGGGAAATATAATGTCATCCTCGGTGAACAGCTTGCCTCACAGTTGGGTGTCAATCGCGGTGATCAAATCCGCGTGATGGTGCCATCTGCCAGCCAGTTCACGCCGATGGGGCGTATTCCAAGTCAGCGCCTGTTCAATGTGATTGGCACTTTCGCCGCCAACAGTGAAGTCGATGGCTATGAAATGCTGGTGAATATTGAGGATGCCTCGCGTCTGATGCGTTATCCGGCAGGCAATATTACCGGCTGGCGTTTGTGGCTGGATGAGCCGCTGAAAGTCGACTCATTAAGCCAGCAAAAACTGCCTGAAGGCAGCAAATGGCAGGACTGGCGTGACCGTAAAGGCGAGCTGTTCCAGGCCGTACGCATGGAAAAAAATATGATGGGCTTGCTGCTGAGCCTGATTGTCGCCGTTGCGGCGTTTAACATTATTACCTCGCTGGGGCTAATGGTGATGGAGAAGCAGGGCGAAGTAGCGATCCTGCAAACGCAAGGCTTAACTCCGCGACAAATCATGATGGTCTTTATGGTGCAAGGGGCCAGCGCCGGGATTATCGGTGCAATCCTCGGAGCAGCGCTTGGCGCACTGCTTGCCAGCCAGTTGAATAATCTGATGCCGATAATCGGCGTCCTGCTTGATGGCGCGGCGCTGCCGGTGGCTATCGAACCTTTACAGGTCATTGTTATTGCGCTGGTGGCGATGGCTATCGCGCTGTTGTCTACGCTTTACCCTTCCTGGCGCGCTGCCGCCACTCAACCCGCTGAGGCTTTACGTTATGAATAAGATCCTGTTGCAATGCGACAACCTGTGCAAACGCTATCAGGAAGGCAGTGTGCAAACCGATGTGCTGCACAATGTCAGTTTCAGCGTGGGCGAAGGTGAAATGATGGCAATTGTCGGTAGCTCTGGTTCCGGTAAAAGTACCTTGCTGCACCTGTTAGGCGGGCTGGATACGCCAACCTCCGGCGATGTGATCTTTAACGGTCAGCCGATGAGCAAACTGTCTTCGGCGGCGAAAGCAGAACTGCGCAACCAGAAGCTGGGCTTTATTTATCAGTTTCACCACCTGCTGCCGGATTTTACTGCCCTGGAAAACGTGGCTATGCCGCTGCTGATTGGCAAGAAAAAGCCCGCTGAAATCAACAGTCGAGCGTTGGAAATGTTAAAAGCGGTGGGGCTGGAGCATCGTGCGAATCACCGCCCGTCAGAGCTTTCTGGCGGTGAACGCCAGCGTGTGGCGATTGCCCGTGCGCTGGTCAATAACCCGCGTCTGGTATTGGCGGATGAACCTACCGGTAACCTTGACGCGCGTAACGCAGACAGCATCTTCCAGTTGCTTGGGGAGTTGAATCGCTTGCAGGGCACCGCTTTCCTGGTGGTCACTCACGACCTGCAACTGGCGAAACGTATGAGCCGCCAACTGGAAATGCGTGATGGGCGTCTGACGGCGGAACTAAGCCTGATGGGGGCGGAGTAATGGCGATGCCTTTATCGTTATTAATTGGCCTGCGTTTTAGTCGCGGACGGCGGCGCGGCGGCATGGTGTCGCTGATCTCTGTCATTTCTACCATCGGAATTGCACTTGGCGTAGCGGTATTGATCGTCGGCTTAAGCGCGATGAACGGCTTTGAACGCGAACTGAACAACCGTATTCTGGCGGTGGTGCCGCATGGTGAAATTGAGGCGGTAGATCAGCCGTGGACTAACTGGCAGGAAGCACTGGATAACGTGCAGAAAGTGCCGGGTATTGCCGCCGCTGCGCCGTATATCAATTTCACCGGGCTGGTGGAGAGCGGCGCGAATCTGCGCGCTCTGCAGGTTAAAGGCGTTGATCCGCAACAGGAACAGCGTCTGAGCGCGCTGCCATCATTTGTCCAGGGCGATGCCTGGAACAATTTTAAAGCCGGCGAACAGCAGATTATCATCGGCAAAGGGGTGGCGGATGCGCTGAAAGTGAAGCAGGGGGATTGGGTGTCGATCATGATCCCAAACTCGAATCCCGAGCATAAGCTGATGCAGCCGAAACGTGTGCGTTTGCACGTTGCGGGTATTTTGCAGTTGAGTGGCCAACTCGATCACAGTTTTGCCATGATCCCGCTGGCGGATGCCCAACAATATCTTGATATGGGTTCCAGTGTGTCAGGCATTGCCCTTAAAATGACGGATGTTTTTAACGCTAACAAACTGGTACGTGACGCGGGTGAAGTAACCAACAGCTACGTTTATATCAAGAGCTGGATTGGTACTTACGGCTATATGTATCGCGATATCCAGATGATCCGCGCCATTATGTATCTGGCGATGGTACTGGTGATTGGCGTGGCCTGTTTCAACATCGTCTCCACTTTAGTGATGGCGGTGAAAGACAAGAGTGGCGATATCGCAGTATTAAGAACGCTGGGGGCGAAAGATGGTTTAATTCGCGCCATCTTTGTCTGGTATGGATTGCTGGCAGGGCTGTTCGGCAGCCTGTGTGGGGTGATTATCGGCGTGGTGGTTTCACTCCAACTCACCCCGATTATCGAGTGGATTGAAGATCTGATCGGTCATCAGTTCCTCTCCAGTGACATTTATTTTATTGACTTCTTGCCATCAGAATTGCACTGGCTGGACGTCTTCTACGTACTGGTCACAGCATTGTTGCTGAGTCTTTTGGCAAGTTGGTATCCGGCGCGACGCGCCAGTAATATTGACCCTGCGCGAGTCCTTAGCGGCCAGTAAAGGCAGTACATTAAAACAAGGAGCGGCAATGTATTACGGGTTTGATATTGGTGGAACGAAAATTGCGCTAGGCGTGTTTGATAGCGGTCGGCAGTTGCAGTGGGAAAAGCGGGTGCCGACACCGCGTGACAGCTATGACGCATTTTTAGATGCAGTGTGCGAGCTGGTGGCCGAAGCCGATCAACGTTTTGGCTGTAAAGGTTCTGTCGGCATCGGTATTCCGGGAATGCCGGAAACAGAAGATGGCACGCTGTATGCCGCCAATGTCCCCGCCGCAAGTGGTAAACCGCTGCGTGCCGATCTGAGCGCACGCCTTGAACGTGATGTGCGCCTTAATAACGACGCCAACTGCTTTGCTCTTTCTGAAGCCTGGGACGATGAATTTACCCAATATCCGTTGGTGATGGGACTGATCCTGGGGACTGGCGTTGGCGGTGGACTGGTATTCAACGGTAAACCGGTAACGGGTAAAAGCTATATTACGGGTGAATTTGGGCATATGCGCCTTCCCGTCGATGCGTTAACCATGATGGGGCTGGATTTCCCGTTACGTCGCTGCGGCTGTGGTCAGCACGGTTGCATTGAAAATTATCTGTCTGGTCGCGGTTTTGCGTGGCTGTATCAACACTATTACCATCAACCGTTGCAGGCTCCCGAAATTATTGCGCTTTATGAGCAAGGCGATGAGCAGGCAAGGGCGCACGTTGAGCGTTATCTGGATTTATTAGCGGTTTGTCTGGGAAATATCCTGACCATTGTTGACCCTGATTTGCTGGTCATTGGCGGTGGCTTATCGAATTTCCCGGCAATCACAACGCATCTGGCGGACAGGCTGCCTCGTCATCTCTTACCTGTAGCTCGTGTTCCGCGCATTGAACGTGCGCGTCATGGGGATGCAGGAGGAATGCGTGGTGCGGCCTTCCTACATCTAACCGATTAATCAACAGAGGTTGCTATGTTGTCGCGTCGGGGTCATCGGTTAAGTCGTTTTCGTAAAAATAAACGCCGCCTGCACGAGCGTTTGCGTCAGCGTATTTTTTTCAGAGATAAAGTGGTGCCGGAAGCAATGGAAAAACCAAGAGTACTCGTACTGACAGGGGCAGGGATTTCTGCGGAATCAGGTATTCGTACCTTTCGCGCAGCAGATGGCCTGTGGGAAGAACATCGGGTTGAAGATGTGGCTACACCGGAAGGTTTTGATCGCGATCCTGAACTGGTGCAAGCGTTTTATAACGCCCGTCGCCGTCAACTACAGCAGCCAGAAATTCAGCCTAACGCTGCGCATCTTGCTCTGGCTAAACTGCAAGACGCCCTCGGCGATCGCTTTTTGCTGGTGACGCAGAATATCGATAATCTGCATGAACGCGCAGGTAATACCAATGTGATTCATATGCATGGGGAATTGCTGAAAGTACGTTGTTCGCAAAGCGGTCAGGTTCTCGACTGGACCGGAGACGTCACGCCAGAAGATAAATGTCATTGCTGCCAGTTCCCGGCTCCGCTGCGCCCACACGTAGTATGGTTTGGCGAAATGCCACTCGGCATGGATGAAATTTATATGGCGTTGTCGATGGCCGACATTTTCATTGCCATTGGTACTTCCGGGCATGTTTATCCGGCGGCTGGGTTTGTTCACGAAGCGAAGCTGCATGGCGCGCACACCGTGGAACTCAATCTTGAACCCAGTCAGGTTGGTAATGAATTTGCCGAGAAATATTACGGCCCGGCAAGCCAGGTGGTGCCAGAATTTGTTGAAAAGTTGCTGAAGGGCTTATAAAGCAGGAAGCATTGCCTGATGCGCTACGCTTATCAGGCCTACAAGGGGACGCAATTAATTGAATTTGCGGGTTTTGTGGGCCGGATAAGGCGTTCGCGCCGCATCCGGCATAATACACGCACACTTTACTGCCTCTTTTACCGTTTACTCGTCAATAACAACGCGGCAATAAACGTACAGACACCAATCAGTCCTGCCCAGAGCGGCGATATTCTGGTAATCGCAAAGCTATTATCGATGTACAAACATAAAGCCTGATAACCCATATTGGCAACAGTCATCGCCACTGCAAACTTTAATGCATAATTAAGGCGCGTCGTGTAGTAAAAAAATGCAGTAAAGACGATGAATGCAACCGCCCAGGCAAAAAGGCCTAATGTCGTGGTGCTGCCGGGAGGATCATTCTCCTGCTGTTGTCCGGGATGCGGATAATATGTCAGTGGCGGCGTCGGTTGTTTTAATATCTGTGCTTGTAAAACAGCCAATGCATTATTGATTCCCTGATACCAGAGGTCCGCATGTAAATAAGCCAGTGTGTGATTTTCTACCAGGAGGCCGAGATGTTTATCGTCCAGACTGCTTTCAACCTGGCCGTTGGTTATTACAATTAACCGTGGCTCGCGGGTAGTAAATAGTAACAGAACACTTCCTTTTACATCACTCAATGAAGATGATGCATGCGCCAGCATCGCTTTGCCATTTTGTCTGAGACTGGCTTCATTATTAATGTCGGGTAAAACCACAATAAACGGTGCAATTCCCGTTTGTTGGCGAAAAAGCTCGGCTTTATGCGCGATCTCTTCAGCATCTGGTACAGTACCGGTAACATCCGTAAAAAGTGTCTTCATTATTGGAATCAATGGCTTACTGGCTGCTGTCAGAGGCAGGAGTATCAGTAAACTGAGCAGTATAATGAATTTTTTCATGGGCGGGACTTCCGTTTCCTGCGTGACTTTTTAGAGGAGGGCATACTGATTAATAAACCGACGGCGATAAAAATAACGCCCATAATGCCGATAAACCCCCATTTAAAAAAATTAACCCACGGGTTATTAATCTCAGCCTTTTCAGGATGCCCCGGAGAATAATAAACATTAACTTTATCGCCTTCGCTGTCTTCATAAAAATCGCTGCCGATACTCGAAGTGAAAATTAGCGTGTAATCTGGCGTCGGGCGAAAGGCAACGACGGGATACCACGAACCATCTTTACCCGTGCGATGAGAATGACTGGAGTGCCATACGGTATCAACAATGACGCCCTCGGTATGAATCGCGTCTTTGCTATAGGTGAACTGGTTATAAAAAATCACAACAGAAATAAGGATCAGTACCAGACCGATACCGAGGAATATACGAAAGAAAACTTTACTATCCTGACTCATTAGTCACATCCTTGCTAAATAAAAAACGGGCGGTAATACCACCGCCCGTTTGCTGAATTAACGTCCTGCTTTCAGCTTCTGATAATACTCTTCATAAATGCTGCTGGCTGGGCCAACGTCACTCTGCCATTCGCCATTTTTAATGGTTTCAGCATCCGGGTAGAGCGTCTTGTCGTTCGCTATTTCCGGGCTTAACAGTTTGCGCGCGGCGAGGTTTGGTGTTGGATAACCGATAGTTTCGGCAACCTGTTTTGCCACATCCGGGCGCAGCAGGAAGTTGATCAGTTTCAGCGCGCCTTCTTTGTTTTTGGCATTTGCCGGGATCGCCAGGCTGTCCATCCAGAAAATGCCGCCTTCTTTCGGCCATACCACGTCAATTGGCGTACCCGCCTGGCGAGCAACGAAAGCAGAGCCGTTCCAGATCATGCCGAGGTTAACTTCGCCTTCCATGTACGGGTTTGCCGGGTTATCGGAGTTAAACGCCGCGACGTTTGGCATCAGTTTTTTCAGCTCGTTATACGCAGCTTCAATCTCTTTCGGATCGGTGGTATTACCGGAGTAGCCAAGCTTACGCAGCGCCATCTGGAATACTTCACGGGCATCGTCGGTCAGCAGCAGGCTGCCTTTGTACTCAGGCTTCCACAGATCGGCCCAGCTGGTGACAGATTTCGGATCCACCGCATCACCGTTAACGCCAATCGCCGTCGCACCCCAGATATACGGAATGGAGTAGTCGTTATTCGGATCAAACGGCTTGTTGAGCATTTCTGGATCGAGGTTGCCAAAGTTTGTTAACTTCGACTTGTCGATCTTCTGGATCATCCCTTCTTTACGCATTTTATCAACGTAATAGGTTGAAGGAACCACCAAATCATAGGCACCGTCTTTGTATGTTTTCAGCTTGGCGTACATGGTTTCGTTCGACTCGTAAGTCGAATAGATAACCTTAATACCGGTTTCTTTGGTGAACTGTTCAAGCAGTCCAGGCGGTACGTACTCGGTCCAGTTGTAGAAATACAGTGTGTTGTTGTCATCAGCGTGAGCGGCGCTCATGCCCAGTGCCAGAGCACCCGCCGCGAGCAGGTGGCGTGACCATTTTTTCATTTAACGTCCCCTGTGTTACCTTTCGTTTTATCACGAGCAATAAGCTGGCTGGCAATAACCATCACCAGCGACAGCACCAGTAATATGGTTGCCAGCGCGTTAACTTCCGGCGATACGCCGACTTTGACCATCGAATAAATTTTTAACGGCAGAATTTCATAACTCGGCCCGGTGACAAACGAAGAAACCACCACATCGTCCATCGACAGGGTAAAGCTTAACACCCAACCCGCCGCCACCGCTGGCATTGCCAGTGGCAGGATGATTTTTCGCAGAATGGTAAATTCACTGGCACCGAGATCTTTCGCCGCTTCCAGCATTCGCACGTCAAAACCTTTCAGGCGCGAATACACCGTCACCACCACAAACGGCAGGCAGAAGGTGATATGCGAGAACAGCAGCGACCAGAAGCCAAGCTGAATACCCAGCAGCATAAACAGCACCAGCAGAGAAATCGCCATCACGATATCTGGCGACATCATCACCACAAACAGCATTCCGCTAACGAACGGCTTACCACGAAAGCGATAGCGGTACAGCGCAACTGCCGTCAGTGAACCGATAAGCGTGGCAAACGTCGCCGAAAACACCGCCATCGTCAGTGAATGCTGCGCTGCCTGTAACAGGCTGTCGTTGTTCATCAGCAGGCTATACCATTTGGTGGTAAAACCCTGCCAGTTGATGCCAAAGCGCGAACTGTTGAAGGAGTTCACAATCAAAATAATGATTGGGATATACAGGTACGCGTAGATAGCGGTCATAAAACCGCCGCGAAGCAGTCGACCGATCATTCGAGTTCCACCTTCTTATTCAGCAAACGAGAAGCACGCCAGTAAACCAGCAACATCAGGCCCATTACGATAGTCAGCGTAATGCTGGTAGCTGCACCAAACGGCCAGTCACGAATATTAAGGAACTGGACCTTGATGACGTTACCGATCAGCAGGTTTTTCGCTCCGCCCATCAGGTCGGACACATAGAACAGGCCCATCGCTGGCAGCATCACCAGCAGACATCCGGCAATAATTCCCGGCATCGTCAGTGGAATAATGATGCGGATAAAAGTCTGTAACTTGCTGGCACCGAGATCGCGCGCCGCCTCAAGCAACGGCTTATCCAGTTTTTCGATACTGGAGTACAGCGGCATCACCATAAACGGCAGCAGAATGTAAACCAGACCGATAATCACGGCACTGGGCGTGAACATGATACGAATTGGTGTGTCGATAACGCCCAGCCAGAGCAAAAACTCGTTGAGATAGCCTTTGGTACTGAGGAAAATTTTCAGCCCGTAGATGCGAATCAGTGAGTTGGTCCAGAAGGGAACAATCAGCAGAAACAGCAGTAGCGGACGCACCTTGTGTGGCAGCTTTGCCAGAAACCAGGCAAACGGGTAGCCCAGCACCAGGCAGGCGAGGGTGGCGATCAGCGCCATATTCAGCGAGTGCAATAGCACTTCAAAATAGAGCGGATCGAGCAGACGCGTGTAGTTATCCAGCGTAAAGACCATTTTGACAAAACTGGCGTCGTCGCGGGTCAAAAAGCTGGTGCCAATGATCATCAGGTTGGGCAGAAAGACAAACAACACAAGCCAACCGACAATAGTGACAATCACTACATTCTGGAACTTACTTGTGTTCTTCATCAGCCAGTACGACCTCCCAGCTTTCTACCCAATTAATGGCCATTTTTTGGTCGAGAGAGTGGTCAAAGTCAGGATCGTCTTCATTGAAGAATTCGCTGACCATCACCATCTTGCCATTTTCCAGTTCAACAACCGACTCCAGCGTCATGCCTTTGTAGTTACGCTCGCGAACGTAACCAATCAGCCCTTCAGCATGGTTGTCGTCGTTAATCTCTTCAACACGTAAGTCTTCCGGGCGCAGCAGAACATGCAGTTTTTGCCCCGGTTCAACGGCGAAGTTAACGTAGATATTACACTCGCGACCTTCAACGTTAGCCCGTACGCGCTGCTCGTCGAGTCGCTCGATCACCGTGGCGTTGAACATATTGATCTCGCCAATGAATCCGGCAACAAATAAATTCTTCGGCTCTTCGTAAATTTCGCGCGGTGTACCATCCTGCTCAATACGACCCTCGCGCATCACCACAATCCTGTCTGACATGGTGAGCGCTTCTTCCTGATCGTGAGTGACAAAGACGAAGGTAATACCAAGCTTACGCTGTAACGCTTTCAGCTCGTTCTGCATTTGCTTGCGCAGTTTGTAATCCAGCGCCGAGAGCGACTCATCAAGCAGCAGCAGGCGAGGCTTGTTAACCACTGCGCGGGCAATGGCGACGCGTTGCTGTTGACCGCCTGAGAGTTGATGCGGTTTGCGTTGAGCGAAGCTTTCCAGTTGCACCATCCGCAAAGCTTCCATCACGCGAGGCGTAATTTCAGCAGCAGGGGTTTTTTGCATACGCAAACCAAAGGCCACATTTTCGAATACGGTCATGTGGGGGAATAGCGCGTAGCTTTGGAAAACGGTGTTCACATAGCGGTTTTCCGCCGGAACGTGGGTGATGTCCTCGTTATCCAGCATGATGCGTCCAGAATCAACAGTTTCCAGACCCGCAATCAGGCGAAGAACGGTTGTTTTACCGCAGCCAGAAGGGCCAAGCAGCGTGAGGAACTCGCCATTGTTGATAGTCAGATCCAGCTGGGGAATGACCTCTTTACCATCAAAGCATTTGCGAATTCCCGCCAATTGCACCAGCGGTGAAAGCGAACTCGGTTGTTTATTCAATTTTTTACTCTGTCCCATGTAAACGCAACGGATGGCTTACCGAAGCGGGGTTTGTGGTTAACCACCTTGGTGACTCTTAAAGAGGGCCGTAATTCTACGGCAAACTACTTGGATCGCCAATCCTTGTTGTGAATTACTGGCTTAGCTTTATATTCATTAAGGTAATGTTGATAAATATTCCCGATTGCAGGGGTAAAAGTGACCTGACGCAATATTTGTCTTTTCCTGCTTCTTAATAATGTTGTCACGAAAAGTGAGGGTGACTACATGGATAAACTACTTGAGCGTTTTTTTGAACTACGTGTCTCTCGATACCCAATCAAAAGCGGGGGTGAGACAAGTTCCCAGCACGGAAGGCCAGTGGAAATTATTGCATCTGCTGAAAGATCAGCTGGAAGAAATGGGTCTTATCAATGTGACCTTAAGTGAGAAAGGAACGTTGATGGCGACGCTACCGGCTAACGTTCCTGGCGATATTCCGGCGATTGGCTTTATTTCTCATGTGGATACCTCACCGGATTGCAGCGGTAAAAATGTGAACCCGCAGATTGTTGAAAACTATCGCGGCGGCGACATTGCGTTGGGCGTCGGCGACGAAGTCCTGTCACCGGTCATGTTCCCGGTACTGCATCAACTGCTGGGACAGACGCTGATCACCACTGACGGTAAAACATTGTTGGGTGCTGACGACAAAGCGGGTATTGCAGAAATCATGACCGCGCTGGCGGTATTGCAGCAGAAAAATATTCCGCATGGCGATATTCGTGTTGCCTTTACGCCAGATGAAGAAGTGGGTAAAGGGGCGAAACATTTTGATGTTGAAGCCTTTGATGCCCGCTGGGCTTACACCGTAGATGGTGGTGGCGTAGGTGAACTGGAGTTTGAAAACTTCAACGCTGCTTCGGTGAATATCAAAATCGTCGGCAACAATGTTCACCCGGGTACGGCAAAAGGTGTGATGGTGAATGCGCTGTCGCTGGCGGCACGCATTCATGCGGAAGTACCGGCAGATGAAAGCCCGGAAGCTACGGAAGGTTATGAAGGTTTCTATCACCTGACAAGCATGAAAGGCACTGTTGAACGCGCCGATATGCACTACATCATCCGTGATTTCGACCGTAAACAGTTTGAAGCGCGTAAACGTAAAATGATGGAAATTGCCAAGAAAGTGGGCAAAGGGTTACACCCGGATTGCTACATTGAACTGGTGATTGAAGACAGTTACTACAACATGCGCGAGAAAGTCGTTGAGCATCCGCATATTCTTGATATTGCCCAGCAGGCGATGCGCGATTGCGATATTGAACCAGACCTGAAACCGATCCGTGGTGGTACTGACGGTGCGCAGTTGTCGTTTATGGGATTACCGTGCCCGAATCTGTTTACCGGCGGTTATAACTATCATGGCAAACATGAGTTTGTCACTCTGGAAGGAATGGAAAAAGCGGTGCAAGTGATTGTGCGTATTGCCGAGTTAACGGCGAAACGGAAGTAAGCGAAATTGGATGCGGCATATGATGCCGCATCCGGCTTCAATTCAAATTTACCCTTCGAAGAACCAATACCCGCTATTGACCAGCGCCGCGAGCATCGCGAGGAATGACGGATCTTCCAGTGCGTCGCCAAAATTCTCAGCGGTCAGTGCAATATTGCTGGCGAGTGCCTCCAGCGCCGGACGGTGCGGGGAATCAATTTTCTCACCATTGGCATAAACATCGTCGCCGATGCGCAATACGCGCAGACCACCCAGGCGCACCAGCACATCACCTTGTTTCAGCGCATCGTAGATTTCATCTGGCTGATAAGGCGGCTCCGGCGGCGCGATATCCAGTTCATGACGTGACTGGGATATAAACTCGCCAAACCATTGCTTAAAGTGTTCCGGCTGGTTGATCAATTCGAGCATCATCTCACGCAGTTTATCCATCTCCTGCGGCAGAACGTCCGCAGGATGAGCGCGAGGTGGAACATCCGGATCGCTGTAGTAGTTGCCGCCCAGTTCACGTTGCAGCACGTAATCGGCAAATCCGCTGATCAGTTCCCGCGTATTCGGCGCACGAAAACCAACGGAATAGTTCATCGCATTTTCCAGCGCGTAGCCTTCGTGCGGGAACCCTGGCGGAATATAAAGAATATCGCCTGGCTCCAGCTCTTCATCAATAATCGCTTCAAACGGATCAACCTGTAACAGATCCGGGTGAGGGCAGTGCTGCCTCATGTGCAGTTTTTCACCTACCCGCCAGCGACGGCGACCTGTACCCTGAATAATAAACACATCGTACTGATCGAGATGCGGACCGACGCCGCCTCCAGGCACGGAAAACGAGATCATCAGGTCGTCAATGCGCCAGTCCGGTAATTCACGGAACGGACGCATCAGCGCGGCGGCCGGTTCATGCCAGTGATCAACCGCCTGGACCAGCAATGACCAGTTGGTTTCGCCCAGATGGTCGTAGCTTTCGAATGGCCCGTGACTGACCTGCCATTTGCCATCCTGATGACTGACCAGCCGACTGTCGACTTCACTTTCCATCGCCAGGCCCGCCAGCTCGTCGGGAGAAATAGGATCAATAAAATTATTAAAGCCGCGTTTTAACACCACGGGACGTTTCTGCCAGTGGCGTTTAAGAAAATCGGGCCAATTAAGGGTGAGTTGGTATTCCATATTAAGCGTCCATAGGCGGGTATCTGCAACCGATTATAACGGATGCATACTGTAATGCGTGAACAAAGGACATATTTATTCATCTTTTGGCAAGGAATGCTGGCGACCAAAAATCACCTCCATTCGCGCACCGCCGAGCATGCTCTCTCCGGCAATGATTCTTCCGTCGTACTGTTCAGTAATTTCACGAGCGACCGCCAGCCCCACGCCTTGCCCGGGGCGTAAGGTATCAACACGCTGACCACGGTCGAAAATCACCTCACGCTTGCTTTGCGGGATCCCCGGCCCATCATCTTCGACCACGATGTAGAGATGTTTGTCAGTTTGCCTTGCGGAGATTTCGACAAACTCGAGGCAATACTTACAGGCGTTATCCAGTACATTGCCCATTACCTCAACAAAATCGTTCTGCTCGCCGACAAAACTAATTTCTGGCGAGATATCGAGGGAAATATTGACGCCTTTACGCTGATAAACTTTATTCAGTGCCGATGTGAGATTGTCCAACAACGGGGCCACTGGATGTAGTTCGCGGCTAAGTAATGTCCCGCCGCGCATACTGGCTCGGTGTAGGTAGTAACCAATTTGTTGCGAGATACGGCTAATTTGTTCCAGCATCACCGGTTCCGCCTCACTGACGTTCATCTTTTCACTTCGCAAAGAACGTAGCGTACTTTGTAGCACCGCCAGAGGCGTTTTCAGGCTGTGAGTCAGGTCAGTGAGCGTAGTGCGGTATTTGTCGTAACGCTCACGCTCGCTTTTTAAAAGTCGGTTCAGGTTACCCACCAGGCTGGTAAGTTCTCTCGTTGTTGTAGGGTTGAGCAGTTCACGGTGGTGTTCTTCCAGTTCGCGGACTTCTCGCGCCAGGGCTTCAATAGGGCGTAAGCTCCACCAGGCGGCGATCCACAGTAACGGGATCACTAACAACAGGTTAGCCAGGAGTACATAGAGAAACCAGCTCCATACCGTATAGGAACTTTTAAGCTCTACGGGAATGGTATCGACCACCACAATGGTGAGTTTTGGCATTCGCGCCGTTGCCGGATAGACATTAACGGCTACCGAGTGGGTCATTTCTGCATCGTCGTCGTCTTCCCGAACTTCCTGCAACTGCTGCTGAATAGAGAGATCGTTACTCAGTAGCAGGCTGGTATCGTTCACGTCAGCCTCTATTTCGTGAAAACCATTGGATTTCAGCCAGTCAGGCTGGATCATTTTCATCAGCCAGGGAACGTCACGCTGCGCCCACAATAGTTTGCCGTTCTCGTCATAAATCAGAGACATCGTGGGACTTTGCTTGTCGATATTTTCCGGCAGTTCAACGTGTAGCTTATTGTTTTCCCATTTCGCCAGTGTATAGAATAAATTGCTCTCGCCGCGTAACAGACGAAACGTCGTTTTATCGAAACTAACGCTATAACCGATCAGGGCAACCATACCGTAGGAAAGTGAAAGCACCAGTACTACTGCGGCCGTCGCCAACAGAAAACGTACCCGCAGCGAGAGCGGGAAAAAAACACGCAGTAATTTTTTCATCAGCGCAATTCGAAAAGATAACCCTGGCCGCGAACGGTGGTAATCACCTCGTGCGGGTATTGCGCCTGAATTTTTTTGCGCAGCCTGCCCATCAGAACATCAATGGTATGACTTTCCCGCAGTTCGGCATCCGGGTAGAGCTGTAACATCAATGAATCTTTACTGACCACTTTGCCGTTGTTACGGATCAAGGTTTCCATAATGGTGTATTCAAATGCGGTCAGTTTGATGACTTCGTCACTAATGGATAATTCGCGACGGGAGAGATCAACCTGAAACGGCGGCAGCGAAATAACCTGTGAAGCCAGGCCGCTATTACGCCGCATTAATGCCTGCATCCGTGCCATCACTTCTTCAATATGAAAGGGTTTAGTCACGTAATCGTCAGCACCGGCGCTTAATACTTCGACTTTGTCCTGCCAGCTTTCACGGGCGGTTAAAACCAGAATTGGCAGTGAAACATCATTACTACGCCAGCGACGGATCAGCGACAAACCATCTTCGTCAGGCAAACCGAGATCGACAATCGCAATATCCGGTAAATGTTCGTTGAGATAATAATCGGCTTCTTTGGCATCTTCTGCGTCATCGACCTGATGACCAGCGTCCTGAATCTGAACTTTAAGATGGTGACGTAACAACGCATTGTCTTCGACAACCAGTTACGCCGCATTTTTATTTCTCCCTGTCTTAATTATAAAAATAGTGTAACGCGATTATGTGGTTGTGGGGGTAAACATTAAATAAACCAGTGGGGAAGGGAGGTGTAAATAGAAACGCGGATTATCTTAATAAACAGGCCGGACGGTATCACCATCCGGCACTGATACGAGGCTTATTTCAGCTCATCAACCATAGTGATGGCACGACCAATATAGTTAGCCGGCGTCATCGCTTTCAGGCGTGCTTTTTCTTCTTCTGGCAGCGCCAGACCGTCGATAAATTGCTTCATGCCTTCGGCGTCAACGCGTTTACCGCGAGTCAGCTCTTTCAGCTTCTCGTATGGCTTCTCAATCCCGTAACGGCGCATTACCGTCTGGATCGGTTCAGCCAACACTTCCCAGTTGTGATCCAGTTCATCCAGTAGATGATCACGGTTCACTTCCAGTTTGCTCACACCTTTCAGGGTGGACTGGTAAGCAATCAGCGCATAACCGATACCCACGCCGAGGTTACGCAGCACGGTGGAGTCGGTCAGGTCACGCTGCCAGCGGGAAACCGGCAGTTTGCTTGCCAGGTGCTGCAATACCGCGTTGGAAAGCCCCAGATTGCCTTCGGAGTTTTCGAAGTCGATCGGGTTAACTTTATGCGGCATGGTGGAAGAACCAATCTCACCAGCGATGGTTTTCTGTTTGAAGTGGTTAAGGGCGATATAACCCCAGACGTCACGGTCGAAGTCGATAAGAATGGTGTTAAAGCGCGCAACGCAATCAAACAGCTCGGCGATGTAGTCGTGCGGTTCGATCTGGGTTGTGTACGGGTTCCACTGAATACCCAGTGAGGTGACGAACTCTTCGCTGAACTGATGCCAGTCAACTTCCGGGTAAGCGGCGATGTGGGCGTTATAGTTACCGACCGCGCCGTTGATTTTGCCGAGGATCTCCACCTGATTAAGCTGGCGGTACTGGCGCTCCATACGGTAGGCGACGTTAGCCATCTCTTTACCGATGGTTGACGGCGTGGCTGGCTGACCGTGGGTACGGGACAGCAGCGGGATATCGCGATACTGAACGGCGAGATCTTTAATGCCGTCAATCAGTTGACGCCAGTATGGCAGGATCACTTCATCACGCGCAGTTTTCAGCATCAACGCGTGGGAGAGGTTATTGATATCTTCCGAAGTACAGGCAAAGTGAATGAATTCAGAAACCGCGTGCAGTTCCGGGATCTCCGCCACTTTTTCTTTCAGGAAATACTCAACCGCTTTAACGTCGTGGTTAGTGGTACGCTCGATGGTTTTGATTCGCGATGCATCTTCTTCACTGAAATTAGCGACGATTGCATCAAGGTAACCGATTGCGTCGGCAGCAAAAGCAGGAACTTCCTTGATCGCTGCGTGCGCGGCCAGTTTTTGCAGCAACGTACTTCAACTTGTACACGGAATTTCAGCAAACCGTATTCGCTGAAAATCCCGCGCAGCGCGCTGACTTTATCGCCGTAGCGTCCATCGACAGGGGAAACGGCGGTCAGTGAGGATAATTCCATAGATCACAACTCCGGGGTTAAATGAGCAAGAATTTGTTTTGCCTGAGTGGTCAGGCGATTACGAGAAAACATCAGTTGCAGACGTCCGCCGCCGACCTGGTGCCAGAGCACGGCGGCGCGAATGCCTGCCAGCAGGGTTGCGCGAACTTTCGCCTGCACCTGTGGGCTTTGCAGTACGGCAGGGGAGCCGGTGACCTGAATGCGCGGGCCAAGCGGGCTAATCACATCAACATAGATAGCAGCCATCGCGCTCATCAGCGTTTCGGACTGTAAATCGAAGTGTTCGAGCTGGCGTTGCAGGCCGTTGATCCGGTTGCCCAGAGTGTCGAGCGCACCTTTCGCTGAGGAAAGTTTGCGCTCAAGCACCATCAGGCTTAGCGTGTAGCGGGTTAGCTCAGCGTTTAAGCCCTGACGACTGCTGGCATTGTAGCACGCCGAGCAGGGTTTCCAGCCCGACGCGCAGGTTGGCTTCGCTACCGCCAAAAACCGCCAGCGTCGAGCTGGGGTTCATATCAATAATACTGTTGAGTGAGACGTGTAGCGCATCGGCATCACAATGCCCCTGGTGAGCGAGTTGTTGCACCAGGCGTGCCGACTGACAAATACCGGCCAGGGCGAGGGTGATGTCATAGTAATTCTTTGCCACGTTCACTGCTTCCTTGTTGTAATTAAAGACAATAATCAGACCGGCAGCGGCAGACGCTGCTCAATGATACCGCCACCGAGGCACACTTCACCGTTATAGAAGACGGCAGACTGGCCCGGCGTCACGGCGGCAACGGGCTCATCGAAAATCACTTCAATGCGATCATCGTCCAGAGCCTTGACGGTGCACGGAATGTCGGTCTGGCGATAGCGGGTTTTTACCGTGCAACGCATAGTGCCGGTGAACGGTTCGCGATCGACCCAGTGCAGCTGCTGGGCAATCAGACCGACAGACATCAGACGCGGGTGTTCATGGCCCTGCGCAACAATCAGAATGTTGTTTTCGACGTCTTTATCGACCACATACCACGGTTCTTCGGTGCCTTCTTTGGTGCCACCGATACCCAGACCTTTACGCTGACCGAGGGTGTGATACATCAGCCCCTGGTGCTCACCAATTTCATCGCCATCGACGGTAATGATTTTGCCCGGTTGCGCCGGGAGATAACGGCCCAGGAACTCGCGGAATTTACGTTCGCCAATGAAGCAAATGCCGGTAGAGTCTTTTTTCTTCGCGGTGACCAGACCGAGATCTTCAGCAATCTTACGCACCTGCGGTTTTTCCAGTTCGCCGACCGGGAACAGGCTTTGCGCAATCTGCTCATGGCCGAGCGTATAAAGGAAGTAGCTCTGGTCTTTATTGCTGTCCAGACCACGCAGCAGGCGGCTCTTGCCATCGACATCTGCCCGACGCACGTAATGACCGGTAGCGATATAATCGGCACCTAAATCTTCGGCGGCAAATTCGAGGAAGGCTTTAAATTTGATCTCTTTGTTGCACAGAATATCCGGATTCGGCGTGCGACCGGCTTTATATTCAGCAAGGAACAGTTCGAAGACGTTATCCCAGTATTCGGCAGCAAAGTTGACGGTGTGCAGTTCAATGCCGAGCTTATCGCAGACCGCCTGGGCATCAGCCAGATCCGCTGCCGCTGTGCAATATTCCTCACCGTCGTCTTCTTCCCAGTTCTTCATAAACAAGCCTTCGACCTGATATCCCTGTTGTTGCAACAGCCAGGCAGAAACGGAGGAATCGACACCGCCGGACATGCCGACGATCACTTTTTTTGCGGTTTCAGACATTGGATTACTCACGACATTGAACTTCAAGGCGGCGTATTCTATCACGCAGCCTTTTAGATGACACCCTTTGTAAAAGGCCAGTTAAAATCGCCAATCATCTCCAGCGGATAGCGTTGCCCGCTTTGATAACAACGAATACTTTCCGCCACCAGCGGCGAACGCAAATTTGACGCCTGTAAAAGTTCTTCGGCGCTGACCCAACGGCAGCAGTCGATATCGCTGTCATGAGGCTGGGTCGGGCATATTTGCTCAAGCTCAATGGCAAACAGGAAACGCAAAAACGGCGTTTTATCTGGCGCAATCCACTGATGCATGCGGATAAAGTGTTGCGGTCGCGCGCTGATGCCGGTTTCTTCCCACAGCTCACGCGCAGCCGCTTCCACTAGCGTCTCATCCGCTTCCAGATGTCCCGCCGGTTGGTTCCATAACGCTTTACCGTTAATTGTCTCTTCAACAACTAAAAATTTGCCTTCTGCGTGTACCACGCAGGCGACGGTAACGTGCGGTTTAAACATTGTGCATCCTTATTCTGTTGCTTCTCGCCATTCGCCGTTAGCGAGATTATCCAGTGTGTAATTGCCCATGGCATAACGAATCAGTCGCAGCGTAGGGAAACCGACATGGGCAGTCATGCGGCGCACCTGGCGATTACGTCCTTCATATAAAGTAATCTTCAGCCAGCTGGTGGGAATACTTTTACGTTCACGAATTGGCGGATTACGTGGCCATAACCACTCTGGTTCTGCAACCAGCTCCACGCCTGCGGGCAGGGTAGGACCATCATTTAAGGTTACGCCATTGCGCAACGCTTCAAGAGCGTCTTGTGTGGGAATGCCTTCCACCTGCACATAATAGATTTTCCCGGTGCGTTTGCCCGGCTGAGTTAAACGTGCCTGTAGTGCACCATTATTGGTCAGCACTAATAACCCTTCGCTATCTCTGTCAAGACGACCTGCCGCATAAACGCCCTGAACCGGGATGAATTCTTTTAATGTTTTGCGCCCGGCTTCATCGGTGAACTGTGGCAGGACATCGTAAGGTTTATTGAACAGGATCACACGCGTGGGCTGGTTTTCTGGCTTGCGTTTGTTAGTGCGTTGCGAGCTGAATCGCTTAACCTGGTGATTTCTAAAAGAAGTTTTTTGCATGGTATTTTCAGAGATTATGAATTGCCGCATTATAGCCTAATAACGCGCATCTTTCATGACGGCAAACAATAGGGTAGTATTGACAAGCCAATTACAAATCATTAACAAAAAATTGCTCTAAAGCATCCGTATCGCAGGACGCAAACGCATATGCAACGTGGTGGCAGACGAGCAAACCAGTAGCGCTCGAAGGAGAGGTGAATGGAAAGTAAAGTAGTTGTTCCGGCACAAGGCAAGAAGATCACCCTGCAAAACGGCAAACTCAACGTTCCTGAAAATCCGATTATCCCTTACATTGAAGGTGATGGAATCGGTGTAGATGTAACCCCAGCCATGCTGAAAGTGGTCGACGCTGCAGTCGAGAAAGCCTATAAAGGCGAGCGTAAAATCTCCTGGATGGAAATTTACACCGGTGAAAAATCCACACAGGTTTATGGTCAGGATGTCTGGCTGCCTGCTGAAACCCTTGATCTGATTCGTGAATATCGCGTTGCTATTAAAGGCCCGCTGACCACTCCGGTTGGGGGCGGTATTCGCTCTCTGAACGTTGCCCTACGCCAGGAACTGGATCTTTACATCTGCCTGCGTCCGGTACGTTACTATCAGGGCACTCCAAGCCCGGTTAAACACCCTGAACTGACCGATATGGTTATCTTCCGTGAAAACTCGGAAGACATTTATGCAGGTATCGAATGGAAAGCAGACTCTGCCGACGCTGAGAAAGTAATTAAATTCCTGCGTGAAGAGATGGGCGTGAAGAAAATTCGCTTCCCGGAACATTGCGGTATCGGTATTAAGCCGTGTTCTGAAGAAGGCACCAAACGTCTGGTTCGTGCAGCGATCGAATACGCAATTGCTAACGATCGTGACTCTGTGACCCTGGTGCACAAAGGCAACATCATGAAGTTCACCGAAGGCGCGTTTAAAGACTGGGGCTACCAGCTGGCGCGTGAAGAGTTTGGCGGTGAACTGATTGACGGTGGCCCGTGGCTGAAAGTTAAAAACCCGAATACCGGCAAAGAGATCGTCATTAAAGACGTGATTGCTGACGCATTCCTGCAACAGATCCTGCTGCGTCCGGCTGAATATGATGTTATCGCCTGTATGAACCTGAACGGTGACTACATTTCTGACGCCCTGGCAGCGCAGGTTGGCGGTATCGGTATCGCCCCTGGCGCAAACATCGGTGACGAATGCGCCCTGTTTGAAGCTACCCACGGAACTGCGCCGAAATATGCCGGTCAGGACAAAGTTAACCCAGGCTCTATCATCCTTTCCGCTGAGATGATGCTGCGCCATATGGGCTGGATTGAAGCCGCAGACCTGATTGTTAAAGGTATGGAAGGCGCAATCAACGCGAAGACCGTAACCTATGACTTCGAACGTCTGATGGAAGGCGCTAAGCTGCTGAAATGTTCAGAGTTTGGTGACGCGATCATCGAAAACATGTAGTATCCGCATGTGTTAAAAACTGTAACGGGCGTATTATACGCCCGTTGTTTTATGTTAGCAGGCTAATGGTTATCAAAATTTTATCAAAATAAGTTATCAAAACGTTAAATTGTAACATTCTGGGATTAGTATGTTAGAAAATTTTTTGAGCAGGCTCGAAGAAAGAAAATATAAAAAAGCACAACAAGAAGCTATAGCGGCATTTCAGATTGGAGCCAAAGATGAGGCCGGTTATACAATAAGCCATATATTTGCTAAAAGTGATGAGTTTATTGTTTACGATGCAGCAGAGTTACCTTCGCATGAATCGATTAGAATTTATATAAAAACTAAAAAGGATGATGATACAACTTTAATAGATAACTATAATAAAGTTAAAAAAATATTTAGATGGTTTTAAATCTCATTGCTATAAGTATAAATGTGGAGTGGAGTATAAAAGACGCGCCGCAACAGCCTTAGCTCATGGTATTTATGGGGATACTGATGAGGCTATCAGGAAATTTAATGATATTAACAGTGAAATAATAAAAGATCATGAAGAATCTGTCCGGGCTAGATTATGCTATCAAATCGGAGCGTTTACACCTGTTATAGTATTGTCAGTAATTCTATTATTTATTTATCTGTTTAGAGATGCTGTTTTTTTTGTAAAAAACCCCCTGTTTCTAACCTTACCTGTTTGTTTATTTTGGGCTTCTTTAGGGGGATATCTTTCTGTTTCACTAACCATAAAAAACACAGATCGAGAAAAATCTTTAAAGAGAAGAATCTATTATTTTTATGGTGTAGAAAGATGTTTAATTGCTTTAGTGGCTGGTGTCATTTGTTATGCTATAATAAAAAGCGGATTAGTTCTTGATTTACTAAACAAAGAAGACAATAAATATGTGTTGTTTATAATATATTTACTTTCTGGGTTTAGCGAGACACTTATTCCAAATGCGCTTAAAAGTATTGAGCGAAAGATAGACTAAATGTAAATTGTATTAGCTCAGACCTGATCTGACAGTTACCGGTTATTTATACAGGTATCTGTCAGATTACATCTGGCTTAAATTTTTCTCGGCCCAGATGCGCTTTCCATCAAGTAACGTTTCCATTGGCGTCCGCCCATTGCACATTTTTCCCTGATGGGTTCGCTCATTATTATAGTGAGCCAGCCATTCATCAAGATCCGACTGTAATGTATCAAGATCGCCGTACAGTTTTTTACGGAACGTTACCTGATAAAATTCGTTCAGGATTGTTTTATGGAACCGCTCGCAGATGCCGTTGGTCTGCGGGGACATCGCCTTTGTTTTCGTGTGTTCTATATCGTTTATTGCCAGATAAAGCTGATAATCATGCTGCTCTACTTTGCCACAGTACTCCGTGCCTCTGTCGGTCAGTATTCTCAGTATCGGCAGGCCCTGAGACGCATAAAACGGCAGTACACGATCATTCAGTAAGTCAGCCGCGGTAATCGGTGTTTTGGTGACGTAAAGCTTACAGTGAGCCACTTTCGAGTACGTATCAACGAACGTCTGCTGATAAATACGCCCGGCACCTTTCAGGTTGCCTACATAGAACGTGTCCTGCGAACCCAGATATCCCGGATGAGCCGTTTCGATTTCGCCACAGGCCTCGTCATCACTGGCTTTACGCTCTAGTGCTGCGATCTGGCTGTCAGTTAACTCAATGCCATCACGGGCTACTTTTTCTTCCAGTGCTTTCGGACGTTTTTTGAAATTCTCAAGGTTATGGCGTAACCAGACAGAATGGACACCACTGCCGGAGATAAAAACGCCCTGTTTACGCAGCTCGTTGCTGCGTCCGGTGCTGACTGTGTGCCGGGAAAGCGACGGCGTAATCAACAACAGCCTGTTCAGTTGCCTCATCGGTACGGTTCTTAAGGTTAGGAGCGCGGCGACTACGATTAATCAGCGCATCCACACCACCTTCATCGACCAGTTCGCGGTAACGATAAAACGTATCACGCGAAACGCCCATGATTTTACAGGCTTTTGATACGTTGCTGAGTTCTTCAGCCAGATTGAGCAAACCGGTTTTGTGTTTGATAACGGGATTGGTAGTATGAAGCATGAGAGTTACCTCGTGTTTTGTATAAGGATTCGACACCCATATCAAAACCGGTAACTCTCAACCTTTCAAGGCTCAGTGTCAGATCAAGTCGCGACTAATACATGTAAATATTCATATTGTTAAAGTTACCCAATTTTTTTCCGCGGAGATCGTTATAACGATCAGTTTGTTGCTGGGTTTTATGTCCCAGCAATTTCTGAGTATCTATTCCCTGTTCTTTGTATAGCCTTTCTGACAATGAACGTTGCTCATGAAAGGTTGCTGGGGTTCCTTCACCCCAATCAATTTCAGCCAGATCCCTTGCTTTGCTAAAATTCATAGTCAGAGTATTAGCTTTTACTTGTGCCCCACGTTCTGCCTGTGAAGTTGATCTGAAAAAAATGTACTAAGTATGGACTATCTACATAGTCACGGCAGCGAGCTACAACATCGCGCAGGCTCCAGTTGATTACATTCAAACGAAGAGAAAGAGGAATGGCTATTTTGCTGCCGGTTTTTTCCTGTTCGATATGCAGATGATCATCCCAGATATCGCTGAATTTCATTTTGGATATATCTCCCAAACGTTGGCCAGTAACCAGCGCTAACAGCATGGCATTTCCCATGTAACGATGAGTGGAGTCTGCGATATCAAAAATTTTTTGCCATTCTTCCAGGCTGAGGCGTTGACGGGTGATTTTCCTTCTGGGTTGCTTCGTCGCAAGAGCAGGGTTATACCCTGGTGGAACTTCGCCATAATGCTGTGCTTCCTTAAACACATCGATTAATACAGACCTTACGACTTGGGCCATTCTAGGCTGTCCAGCTGTAATATACTCATCAAGCAATTGTGCTATATCTCTGACATCAACGGATGAGATCAACTTCATTCCTGCTCGTTCTCTGAGCAAGGATACTGGTTTGGCTTTTTGCTTATAGGTATTGAGTCTTATATCACCACTTTTTGAGCCTATCATCCTGGATCGCTTGATAGCGATCTAACCAGGTTGACGTTGTGATCGCTTTTCCTTTGCAGGTTGCGATCCTGTCACTGATAGCCAGAATCTGTCGGGTTCTTTGTTCAGCCAGGCGTGTATTGGCTTCAGTGGCAATAGCGATGGCTTCAGCTTCGTTAGTTCCCAACGCATGAAATTTCCCTGTTACTGGATGCTTATACCGCCAATAGACTTTATTTACCTTCCTACTATAAAGCGGATATAAGTTAGGTACTGAAACATTATTCTTACGCGGTCTGGCTGCCATCACTCAAGATCCGTTGCAAAAGTAATGAGTCATTTTTCTTGATTACTGGTGTTACCAACTCCCCAACTAACTCAGCGTCCTCACGCACTCGCCATAACCGACCTTGTTTCATGGCCGGTGGGCAAAATAAATTCTGCTTAGCATAACGACGCAATGTGGACACACTTGGAGGATTACTTCTGTATTTTTCAGAGGCCCATTCTTCAAGAGTTAACATTTGAAGCATATGCGATCACCTTGTTACTTCACTAACTGTTCAGTCTCTGCATATCGACCCTGCAAGGTCGGTTAGTTTCTCCACAAAACAGAGAAGAGCACCTGTGGCCACAACTATCAGGATGGATCGGGTTATGACCCCGTCATCCGGGGATACTCTTCTCTGTTTTGTAAAAAGGGCGGTACCAGCCGGAAGCAAGGGTACAAGCTGGTACCGCCAAGACTACACACAGCATAAAGTTGTGGTGCCGGGTGCCTCCCGGTGCCTGGCGAAGGTTGCACACCAGGCGGGTGGGTATCCACAGAAGGTCGACTGTCAGCCTCAACCTTAACCCGCGTGCGCTGAGCCGCATTCACCACAACGCTAAGGATTCTCTCTGGTTGAAAATACTTAGCTGTTATGTGCCTGCTTTTAGCCACATCAGGCGAGGTGGACCTGGTTATTCCCCAACAACAAGGATTCGGTTAATCTGGTTATCCCCAACAACGCAAAAGGAAAAGAAATGTCCGGTAATATCTATACGCTGTACAAATCCCACTGTGAAAATGTTGGAAAGTATCGGGGCATTGAAATCAGTGGGGTAGTGTCATCAGTCGAAATAAGCAAAGTTGAATCAAGGGCAACATTACTAACTCTTCTGGACCTTGTGTTACATGAGCACCGGAAGAAATTCGGCACTCCCTATAATCAGTTGAATGGGAAAAAGGCTCTGGTTCACCTTATTCTGATGAAGCATCACTGGATGCCAAAACAGATTAATGAGATGAAATTTGATGAACTTCTTCTTTCAATTCAGGATGAACTCACACTTGATAAAATAAGCGTAACCGCCCAGAAATTTTTAGATTATCGAGACTGGAGATCACAAATTCATCACTTTGATGATTTTGACGAAAATGAATGGGATCCTAATTTGTCTGCACAATATCTAAAGTAACATCCTGTGATAAAACCGTGATTTCCTGATCCAGTTTTTTTAAGGAGTCTATTGTTTCCTGTCGATAAGACAGCACTTCACGAAGCTGGTTTATAGCTGCCAGCTTCTTTGTCATCCACTCATAAATTTCCTCATCTGTGTAGTCAGGCGCGACGATTTTGGGTTCTGTTTTGTGCATTTCACACCTCCTCAAGTTATCAGTTACTTGTTGATGGGGACCAGATTGTTAAAGAGCTAAGCGTCCTGTAGGGCGCTTTTTTGTTGCTAACGAATCATCCTGGACTTCATATGCCCCAGGCGGCTACTTCGTGGGCGTCCTGCCTGTTTGTTGTTTCTCTTGGGTACATTATGTATCTCAAAGGTACATTGTCAAGTATAAAAAAACCTGCCGAAGCAGGTTCATAAACATTGATTAGGCTTTGATTTTGTATCTTCTTGGTTTTCCTGAGAAAATCACAGTACCAATTATAGAGCAATTACCGTTGATCTTAATGTAAGGCTCAGGCCAGTTTGGGTTTAACGCTTTGAGATAACGCTGTGTCCCATCTTCTATCAATCTTTTGAAGGTGGTTTCACCTGTATCGTGCATCAATGCAATAACGTCGTCACCGTGGCAGGCAGGTACTTCAGGATCGACAAAAATCATGTCTCCCGGGCGGTACTCATCAATCATTGAATCACCTATCACCCGCAAGATATAAGTCATTTCCCCACAGGGTACAGGGCAGGGATACGTTTCTGCTGTGCTCAAATCAACCTCAGAATATCCAACTTCTTTCCATGCTCCGGCCTGTACCCATGATATGACAGGGACTAATGTGATTTGTTTATTAGTGATTGAAACATCAGGTTTTTTTGTGATGTTCGTTGTCTGGTGTTCTTGATCGAGCCATCCGACAGGCAGGTCGAAACATTTTTCGATGTGTCGTGCCATGCTGTCACCGATATTTTTAGTAGCACCATCTCCCATAAACCTGCTGGTCTGGGTTGGCTCGCGATCAATCATAGTGGCAAAGGAAGAATTCCCGCCAACACCATCTCTCAGTTTTCTGGCGTTAGACCGCCGGATGTCATGGATTGTTTTCATAACGAAATTAAAACCCTTGTACCGTTAAGGTACAAGTATCTTGAAGGTTCATTTCAATCATGTAATATGTACACCGGAGGTACATATTGTATGAAAGCGTATTGGGACTCTTTAACCAAAGAACAGCAGGGCGAGTTGGCCGGAAAAGTTGGCTCAACACCTGGCTACTTACGGCTGGTTTTCAATGGCTATAAAAAAGCCAGTTTTGTGCTGGCTAAAAAACTTGAGCAATGCACGTCAGGTGCAATTACGAAATCTGACTTAAGACCGGATATCTATCCGAAAGATTAGCAGAACACTTTCAATTTTTAACCACAGAACGATGAGGCTAATCGTGGGTAAGCATCACTGGAAAATAGAAAAACAGCCTGAGTGGTACGTGAAAGCTGTCAGAAAAACTATCGCGGCGTTGCCGGGTGGTTACGCTGAAGCGGCTGACTGGCTCGATGTAACAGAAAACGCTTTATTCAACCGCCTTCGTGCAGATGGCGATCAGATTTTCCCGCTGGGATGGGCAATGGTTTTACAGCGTGCTGGTGGCACTCACTTCATTGCTGATGCTGTGGCGCAGTCTGCAAATGGCGTCTTTGTGTCTCTTCCTGACGTCGAGGATGTGGACAACGCCGATATCAACCAACGCCTGCTGGAGGTCATTGAACAGATCGGCAGTTATTCAAAACAGATTCGTTCAGCAATTGAAGACGGTGTAGTGGAACCGCATGAGAAGACAGCAATTAACGATGAGCTGTACCTCTCAATTTCGAAGCTGCAGGAGCATGCAGCACTGGTCTACAAAAATCTTTTGCGTTTCAGAAAGTAGTGACGCCCGCGAGTGTGCAGCTCCGGGCGTCGTGGCGTCGATTGCTTCTGGTTGTGGAGAAACTAACGCATGAACAGTTTAACAACACACTACCGTCGCTCGCAACTGATTGCGCTTCCGGTTCCGGGTGGAAAAGCGAAGGTGGAGTATTGCTATGCAGTGAATGTACCAGGTGACAGGGAAATTGTAACCCACAGCTTTGCAGAGTGGGCTGTGGGTGATTTCAACCGGCAGAAGGAGACAGTCCTTTGCGACAAGTTAACCGCTGGTTCAAAGATCACTACGGAGTGCCCGTCAGAGTCATTCGTTGGGAATCGGAAACACAACGGGTTATCTACCTCCGCGAAGGTTATGAGCATGAATGCTTCAGTCCGCTCGAACAGTTTCGTCGTAAATTCAGGGAAATAGAGGTCGGTCATGAGCACTAAATTAACCGGCTATGTATGGGATGGTTGCGCTGCATCAGGCATGAAGTTATCCAGCGTGGCAATTATGGCCCGCCTGGCTGATTTCAGTAATGACGAAGGTGTGTGCTGGCCATCAATTGAAACCATTGCCCGTCAGATTGGCGCGGGGATGAGTACCGTCAGAACGGCTATCGCACGGCTGGAAGCAGAAGGCTGGTTAACGCGTAAGGCGCGTCGCAAGGGTAACCGCAATGCGTCGAATGTTTATCAGCTTAACGTTGCGAAGCTTCAGGCAGCGGCATTTTCTCAACTGTCAGATTCTGACCCGTCAAAATCTGACGCATCAAAATCTGACCCGTCAAAATTTGATGCGTCGAAATCTGGCAAAAAAGCGGGTTTTCACCCGTCAGAATCTGGCGGGGATCCGTCAGTAAAATCAAAACATGATCCGTCAGATAAAAAACCTTCTCGTCCGGACGCTTCGCAACCGGACACGCAGACGGCTGAACAGGATTTTTTAACTCGCCATCCTGATGCGGTTGTATTCAGCCCTAAAAAGCGCCAGTGGGGGACGCAGGATGATTTGACCTGCGCACAGTGGCTCTGGAAAAAAATCATCGCCCTGTACGAGCAGGCTGCCGAATGTGACGGCGAGGTGGTTCGTCCCAAAGAACCGAACTGGACAGCCTGGGCAAACGAAATTCGCCTGATGTGTGTGCAGGATGGTCGTACTCACAAACAAATCTGCGAGATGTACAGCCGCGTCAGCCGCGATCCGTTCTGGTGCCGTAACGTGCTCAGCCCGTCGAAGCTGCGGGAAAAATGGGATGAGCTTTCCCTGCGCTTATCGCCGTCCGTAAGCACGTACACCGAAAAACGCGAAGACCCGTACTTCAAATCCAGTTACGACAACGTGGACTACAGCCAGATCCCGGCAGGATTCAGGGGGTGATCATGAGTCTGTTAAATGACGTTCAGAAATTCATTGAAGCCCATCCGGGGTGTACTTCCGGAGACATTGCGGATGCTTTTGCTGGTTACTCACGGCAGCGCGTTCTGCAGTCAGCAAGCAAGTTACGTCAGAGTGGGCGTGTGGCTCACCGTTGTGAAGGAGATACACGCAGACATTTCCCGCACCTGACTGAGAGAGCACAGGAGCCGGAACCACAACCAGTTCGTGAAACCAGACCTGTGCGCAATTTCTATGTCGGCACTAACGACCCGCGGGTGATTTTGTGCCTGACCCGCCAGGCGGAGGAACTGGAGTCCAGGGGCTTATACCGTCGTGCTGCAACGGTGTGGATGGCGGCATTCCGTGAAAGCCACTCCCAGCCAGAACGAAACAATTTTCTGGCGCGTCGTGAACGGTGTTTACGGAAAAGCAGCAAGCGGGCTGCATCAGGTGAAGAGTGGTATCTGTCAGGGAATTACGTGAGGGCTTAATGAGTAATAAATATTGCCAGGCGCTGGTGGAACTGAGGAACAAACCAGCCCATGAACTGAAGGAAGTGGGCGATCAGTGGCGCACGCCGGACAACATTTTCTGGGGAATTAACACCCTGTTTGGCCCGTTTGTTCTGGATCTGTTCACTGACGGTGATAACGCCAAATGTGCCGCGTATTACACGGCGGAAGATAACGCGCTGGCGCATGACTGGTCAGAACGTCTTGCGGAGCTTAAAGGTGCTGCCTTTGGTAATCCCCCATACAGCCGCGCCAGTCAGCATGAGGGGCAATACATCACCGGCATGCGTTACATCATGAAACATGCCAGTTCCATGCGTGATAAGGGCGGGCGCTATGTTTTCCTGATCAAAGCTGCCACAAGCGAAGTGTGGTGGCCGGAAGATGCGGACCATATTGCTTTTATTCGCGGGCGTATTGGTTTTGAACTGCCTGCCTGGTTTATCCCGAAGGACGAGAAGCAGGTGCCGACAGGAGCTTTTTTCGCTGGTGCTATTGCTGTTTTTGACAAGACCTGGAAGGGATCGGCAATCAGCTACATCGGGCGCGATGAACTTGAGGCATGTGGTGAGGCGTTTCTGGCGCAGGTTCGCCAGCAGGCGGAAAAACTGGTCAGGGAGATGGCGGCATGACGACGTTAACTCAATGCCAACAGCAGGTGCTGGATATGCTGATTTCTTATCAGAAAGAACGTGGCTTCCCGCCAACCAATCAGGAGGTGGCAACCATGCTGGGATACCGTTCGGTGAATGCAGCGGTGGAGCATCTTCGCGCACTGGAGAAAAAAGGCGTCATCACGATAAAGCGTGGCGTGGCCCGGGGGATAACGCTTCATACCGCGGTGAAGGACGACGACAGCGAGGCGGTCGGGATTATCCGCTCACTGCTTGCCGGTGAGGAAAACGCCAGGCTGCGTGCAGCCCACTGGTTACATGAGAGGGGCCTGAAAGTATGAAGCTGATCCTGCCTTTTCCGCCCAGCGTGAACACGTACTGGCGACACCCCAACAAAGGGGCGTTTGCTGGTAAGAGCCTGATAAGCGCGGCGGGGCGAAAATTCCAGAGCGCGGCGTGCGCAGCAATAGTTGAGCAGTTACGTCGTCTGCCGAAACCAACGTCGGCACCTGCTTCAGTAGAGATCGTGTTGTTTCCTCCGGATAACCGGATCCGCGATCTGGACAACTATAACAAGGCGCTGTTTGACGTTCTGACCCACGCGGGTGTGTGGGAAGACGACAGCCAGGTGAAAAGAATGCTGGTGGAGTGGGGACCGGTTATCCCGGAAGGGAAGGTCGAGATCACTATCAGTAAGTACGAGAAAACGGCGGGTGCAGCCGCCTGAGCAAGAGGAGAAACGAAGTATGAATAATCTGATGGTCATTGATGGTATTGAAGTTCGTCGTGATGCTTATGGGCGTTACAGCCTGAACGATCTGCATCGCGCAGCAGTAGCATCTGGTGCAAATGCCAGAACCAAGGAGCCAGGAAAGTTTCTTTCCAGCCAACAAACTGTTGAACTTGTTCATGAATTGACCAACACCCAGAATTTGGGTGTTGACCCGGTGAGTGTGATTCATGGGGGAAATGAACGGGGAACTTATGTCTGCAAGGAACTGGTGTATGCCTATGCAATGTGGATCAGCCCGTCATTCCATCTGAAGGTGATCCGTACTTTCGACATGGTAACCAGCGCACCGGAAAAATTATCCGGACAGGCTGCTGACAAGATGCAGGCTGGCGTGATTCTGCTGGACTTTATGCGCCGGGAGTTAAATCTGTCTAACTCTTCAGTGCTTGGAGCCTGTCAGAAACTTCAGGAGGCTGTTGGCTTACCGAATCTGGCACCGCGATATGCCATTGATGCTCCTGCTGATGCACACGATGGCTCAAGTCGCCCGACACTGTCACTGAGTGCACTGCTGAAACAGTATGGTATCCGCCTGACGGCTAATCAGGCATATCACCAGATGGTGAAGCTGGGGATCGTCGAGCAGCGCGAACGATACAGCCGTACCGCGATTAACAACATCAAAAAATTCTGGTCGCTGACAGCGAAAGGTTGCATGTTCGGCAAGAACATCACCAGTCCCGCAAATCCGCGCGAGACGCAGCCGCATTTCTTCGAATCCCGATTCCCTGAGCTGTTAAAGCTGCTCGATACCGTTCATTGAGGTGACCGTGAGAGCACTACTGACCCCTGAAATTGCCCCGCGTATGGGGATCGTATTGTTCAGGCCCGGTTCAGAGCTGATGCCCCTGTTTATGCAGGGGCGTGTACTGCTGGAGCCTGAGCCGGAGCATTATTCATCTTTCGCCAGTGGTGCCGTTCCCGCGGCATCACAACCGCTGGCGGATGATCCTGCCGTTCGGGCCGTGTTCCGTAATGAGGCAGTGATTCGTCGTGCTGGTGGGGTGGAATGTCTTGAAAGCTGGTTACTTCGTGAAAAAGGCTGCCAGTGGCCTCATTCCGACTGGCACAGCGAGAACATGACCACAATGCGACACGCGCCGGGCGCAATCCGTCTGTGCTGGCACTGCGATAATCAGTTACGTGATCAGTTCACGGAGCGGATGGAATCAATGGCAACGGATAACTGTGCCCGTTGGGTGTTGTCTGTAGTCCGTCGGGATCTCGATTTTGATGATAACCATGCCGTGACAATGCCGGAACTGTGCTGGTGGCTGATTCGTAATGACTTGGCGGATGCCTTACCTGAAAGCGCAGCCCGTAAGGCGCTGAGATTACCGAAACCTGTTGTGCCGTCTGTCACCCGGGAAAGTGACCTTGTGCCTTCGGTTCCTGCCACCAGCATCATCCTGGATAAAGCGAAAAAGGTGCTGGCGCTGAAAGTGGATCCGGAGTCGCCGGAGTCTTTTATGTTACGCCCAAAAAGCCGCCGCTGGGTTAATGAAAAGTACACGCGCTGGGTTAAGACACAGCCGTGTGCATGTTGTGGAAAGCCTGCTGATGATCCCCACCATCTGATAGGCCACGGTCAGGGTGGAATGGGTACAAAAGCGCATGACCTCTTTGTGTTGCCTTTGTGCAGAAAGCATCACGACGAGCTGCATGCGGATACCGTGGCATTTGAAGAGAAGTATGGCTCTCAGCTGGAGCTGATGTTTCGTTTTATCGATCGTGCGCTGGCAATTGGCGTACTGGCCTGATTTTGTGGAGAAAGTTGATGCGTGATATGTATGAAGTGATGGATCGTTGGGGAGCTTGGGCTGCTTCAGACAATAGCGGAGTGGACTGGCAACCGGTAGCCGCTGGCTTCAAGGGGCTTTTACCTCATGGCAAAAAAGTCCCGGATTCAGTGTGATGATGATGAGGGGCTCATGATCGATGGGTGCGTAGCTAGATTAAGAAAGTACAAACCAGAAGAGTATGAGTTAGTTATAGCCCATTTTGTGGTAGGGATTTCATTGCGAGCCATTGCTAAGAAGAGAAAGTGTTCGGATGGGACTATCAGGAAAGAGTTGCAAACATCGCTTGGTTTCATTGAAGGCATTGTTTGCACTCTTGCCTGTTAACTATTCTTAACTGTCTTCTAGTTATATTGGGCGCTTTGAATTCGATTTAAAGCGTCTTCCACTTATTCCAGAAACCCAAATGTCTTCCTCAAGAAAGTCAAGAAGGGCTTTTATTTCTTTTTTTGATGAAGGCATGACAATTTTCTCAACGCCGCCAACTATTATGGTTTGTAAGGGGAAATTAACTTTAGCAGCTTCGGATTTAAACTTTGACATATTTTGGGGTGTTAGCATCCCAGTCTGATTTATTAGTGTTACTTTATTTCTTATCACTGTATCTGCAACGGATTTTAGATCAAAACCTTGGGGAGTAGAAAATACACTAAGTTGACTAAATGCATTAAGTTCTTGGTCAGTAGCAGCAGAAAAATAGGACGACATGTCAAAAATGCTTCTTAGATTAAAGAAACTCTTAAATCGTATTGTATCATTGATAATTATTGCAACTAGTTTATCATCAACATTAAAACCGATGCTATTAGCTTTACTAAAGGTAGTTTTGCTTGCAAAAAGCTTTCCAAAGAATGATTTTGAGGTATCTAAGATTTGTTTTTTGTTGAAAGTTTGTAGTGCAATAATATTGGGGTTTGCTGGCGCGTCAACACCAACAAATAATGCTTTAATATAACCAATATCAATTTGGCTAGGATCCCAGATAGGCACGGCGGTAGGCCTATTGACTGCGTCAATCAGGCGTGCAGAATCAGTAAAGTTTTGTATTTCAAAACACTCACTATGTTTTGGTGTATAACCGGCATAGAATGGTATCATATTGTTATGATGACTTTCAAAATATTGACGCTGTTGTTGGAAAATGGCCGTAACAGAAGTACTTGCTGTTGCATCAAGTTCGACTCTAACAATTCTCGTTGCAATTGTATTATCTATTACTGCAAAAAGTGCCATGGTTATTATCCTTTAACATGTAGAAATGTGTAGTCTGTTAATTGAATAACTGTAAATTTGATATCTTTAATATCAGTAATGACTGATTTAGAAATCAATACAAAACCTACGCCGGTGTCATCTTCAGCTTCGTAAAATTTATAACCGATAAGTGACAATACTGGGTTAAAGTTATAGTTCTCGGAAAAGCTGATGTAAAATAACAATGATAAATAAAAGAATAACGCATATGCTTTATTTTCAGCAATAGAATCTGTTCCTAGGAGAGGGAATAAATAGCTTAAGAAATAATTAGTTACTTCTTTGTTAGCGGGAGAAACTGAACTAATATTTTTTGTCAGAGGTTCAAGTTGTTTCTCAGCATATTGAATCAGGCCTATTGCTAATAACCAACTTGCTATGCCAACGCATAAGCTATATTGCATCAGCCAAACCGTATCTTTTACATATCCAATAAAAAATAGAGTTGCGCAAACAGGTGCAATTGAGCTGGCTGTTAATAATAAGCGTGCTAATTTGTTCATCATGATATCCTTTGTACTGTTTATGCATACAGCACTTTACATCATGTACTCCAAAGTATCTATCTTGTGAAGAATCTTACACTAAATACTACAGAAAAAGTTAACGCGTACGCAAAAAGTATTATATCGTGTTAAGAGTGGTTACTTTGCCACACAGCTTAAACCCGCCGTCGAGCGGGTTTTGTCATTTCTGGGCCTTGGTATTCGTTGGGCTTGGTCTATCTAGTACTTATCCATTGGCTCGGCTTCTTTTACGTTTCCGCTTCTGGTTTGCGGTTCGTGGTACTCCCTCAATTTGCACCTCCTGTATCGGCGAGGTGAGAGATAACTACAAATGCCTCATAACCCAAATACCTGGCTGGAGTTGGTCCAGAGCTGGTGGCGTGGAGACACACCACTGGGCGCAGTGATTATGTCGATCGTTATGGCTGGCTTGCGCATTGCCTATTTTGGCGGTGGTGGTGGCTGGAAGCGAAAAACACTCGAAATTCTACTCTGTGGCGCTCTGACGCTGACTTTTGCATCCGCTCTTGAGTATGTCGGATGGCCTAAATCGCTTTCTGTTGCCATTGGTGGTGGGGTGGGGCTGATCGGTGTCGATGCTATTCGTGGGGCTGCAATGAGAGTAATCGGTAATAAGTTTGGTGGCTCTAAGGAGTAATTTATGCAGGTACTAAATTCCCAGCGTAAAGCTTTCCTCGATATGGTGGCATGGTCAGAAGGAACGGATAACGGGCGACAACCGACACGTAACCACGGTTATGATGTTATTGTTGGTGGTGAACTGTTCACTGATTACTCCGATCACCCTCGCAAACTTGTCACGCTAAACCCCAAACTCAAATCAACAGCCGCCGGACGTTACCAGCTTCTTTCACGCTGGTGGGATGCTTACCGTAAACAGCTTGGCCTGAAAGATTTTTCTCCAGAAAGCCAGGACGCTGTAGCTCTGCAGCAGATTAAAGAGCGTGGCGCTTTACCGATGATTGATCGCGGTGATATCCGTCAGGCAATCGACCGTTGCAGCAATATCTGGGCTTCACTGCCGGGTGCTGGTTACGGTCAGTATGAACATAAAATCGGTGATCTGATTGCCCGGTTTAAAGAGGCTGGTGGGGTGGTAAATGAAGTTGAGCTATAAGCTGGTTATCGCTGCTTTCTTCGTTACTGTCATTGGTTCTTTCATCTGGTCAGCCAACCACTACTACAGCAAATATCAGTACGAAAAGAAACGTGCTGATGAGGCTGTACGAAATGCTGAATCAGCAACTGCCATTACCAATAACGTCCTGCAATCACTACAAATCGTCAATACAGTTCTGGAGGCTAACCAGCATGCAAAACAGCAGATCGCACTGGAGTCACAGAGAACCCAGGAAGATATCAAAGTGGCTGTTACGGATGATGATTGTGCTTCACGTCATGTGCCTGCTGCCGCTGCTGACCGGTTGCGGAAATTCGCGGACGGTTTACGTGAGCGCTCCGGTGGCACCACTGCCAGCCAGCCTGACTTCTGATACTCCTGTACCGTTTATACCTAATCCGCTGACGTATGGTGCTAGTCTGGAGTTGAATGTGAGTCTGTTGTCTGCGCTGGCTAACTGCAATCGAGATAAAGCTGACATTCGTAAAATAGATTCAGAGAGAACTAACCATTAAGCAATAAAATTGACAGTTTAATCAGTTGTCAAATGAATATACGTTAAAGGTATATGTCGACATAATTTCACCAATTACCTCAATACATACACTTTTTTTATGAAAATTACTGGGAAATGAACTTAACTCCTCAAGATATTGCACATAAGTGCTGATATCACTTGCATCACGTTCAAGGAATTTCACTTGACCAAAAGAAGGAGTTTTAATTCTGGTTCTTTGCTGGATTATATGGATAAAGTGTGTAGTTGGTGAAACTATTACTCTTGAAATATCGGAAGTGATATCTTCTTGAACCTGCCGATAAAGCAAATCTTTTGGGTAATGATGTTTTATCTCGATGGTTGCAACATTGCCATTATGTTCAGGCGTCAATATCGACTGGTTATAAAGTGATATGTCAACAGCGCCGATACCGAGTTTTGGATGCTCACTTAAAGCAGTTAGTGTGCTGATTTGATTGATTATAACAACTAACTCATCACGTATTTGTGTTTCATGTTTGCGATTGTAGAAGTAGCAATTCAGTTCATTTAACTTTTTATGCATCCTATCGTGACTAATTGCTTCGATCAGTAAATCCTGAATCATACTTTTCTCTGAGTAATCCGAATGGTTGTACGTGACAGTATTGTGCTGGCACGCCATCAATATGTAAAGATATTGTTATATAATAGCGAGATGGCGAAGTATAATTGATAAAAAACTGTACAGCCCTGATTGAATGTAATTTGCTATAATCACCTCTAAAATAAAGTGAGGTGTAAATGGACGCTACTTATATTGCTTATGAAACTCTTGTGGCTAACAGAGATGCTGCATTTTGGGCTAAATTTTCTGCTCTTGTGAGTCTGGCGAGTATTGGAGTTACTTTGTTCGCAGGGATTGTGGGTTTTCTCGCATTAGGGCAATGGAAAAAACAGTATGATGAAGACAAAAAATTGAAATTGATGGATGCTATCATTGAGTATAATAATACTTTGATTTCTATGCCAAAGAATTTAGAAAATGATGAAGGTTATGTTAATAGAAAGTTGATTATCAGAGCCTTTAATGAATTGCAATCTAGGTGCAATATTTATCTATCATCTAACTCAAATGATGATATTTCTAAAACCATGGATAATTTACGAGAACTTCAAATGGCTTTCTTGGCCGGAAAGGGTTTTAAATCAGAATTGGCCTTGCTTGCAGGGAAAATGTTATATATAGATTTAAAATGAAATAGATTGTCTGGATATTCCATATTATTAATGCTGGTTGAACTAATTATCTTTTTTGATGATTAGTTCTCCGGTATTTTTATTTGCGAAGTTATAGATAGAACTATAGTAATAATTTAAGAGGTGATTGGATGCCCCCACGAACCCCAAAAGCCTGCCGTGTTCGCGGCTGCCGCTCTACAACCACGGACCCTTCAGGCTACTGCGAAAGCCACAAAAGCGAAGGCTGGAAGCAATACAAACCTGGACAATCCCGTCATCAGCGCGGTTATGGTTCTAAGTGGGATGTTATCCGTGTGCGTGTGCTGCAACGTGACAAAGGCCTGTGTCAGTTATGTCTGCGTGCTGGTGTGGCGCGTGAAGCGAAAACCGTTGACCACATCATCCCTAAAGCACATGGCGGCACTGATGCCGACAGTAATCTGCAGAGTCTGTGCTGGCCGTGCCATAAGGCGAAGACGGCCCGTGAACGGCTTAAGTGATAATAACTCTCAACTGTCTGAGGGGAGGGGCGGGTCAAATCTCTGTGACCTGACGTCTTCCGGACTGCCCGCCCCATCGTTTTTTTATACCCGCGAAAAATGAAATTTAACCAGGAGTGCCGCATATGGCTGGAACGGCGGGGCGTTCCGGGCGTCGCCCCAAGCCAACGGCGCGCAAGGCGCTGGCCGGAAACCCCGGCAAGCGAGCCCTGAACAAAGATGAACCCGTTTTTACGCCCATCAAAGGTGTTGAGCCACCGGAGTGGTTCGCTGAAGAAGAGCTCCCTCTCGCCACGATCATGTGGCAACTGACAACCAAAGAACTCTGCGGTCAGGGCCTGCTGTGCGTGACTGACCTCGCAGTGCTTGAGCGGTGGTGCGTAGCCTATGAGTTCTGGCGACGTGCTGTGAAAAATATTGCCAGACAGGGCAACACCATCACCGGTGCAATGGGCGGCATGGTCAAAAATCCGGAGCTGACCGCCAAAAAGAACAGGAGTCCGAGATGAGCAGTACGGGGGCAATGCTCGGACTCGACCCCAGCAGCCGCCAGCGTCTGATTGGCCTGGCGGGGCAGAAGAAAGCCACTAACCCGTTTCTGAAAATTATCGAATCATGAGCCGGAAATCTTACCCCAACGTAAATGCTGCAAATCAGTATGCCCGGGATGTCGTGCGCGGAAAGATTGTTGCCTGCCAGTTTGTGATTCAGGCCTGCCAGCGCCATCTTGATGACCTGATGGCGGAAAAAGTAAGTCGTTTCGTTACCGCTTCGACAAGGACCTGGCTGAACGGGCCGCCAAATTTATTCAGCTGTTGCCGCACACCAAGGGTGAGTGGGCATTTAAACGGATGCCCATCACGCTGGAGCCGTGGCAGCTATTTGTGATCTGCTGTGCGTTTGGCTGGGTCAATAAAGGCACCCGGTTGCGCCGCTTCCGGGAAGTGTATACCGAAATTCCCCGTAAGAACGGCAAATCAGCAATCTCTGCCGGTGTTGCCCTGTATTGTTTTGCCTGTGATAACGAGTTCGGCGCGGAAGTGTATTCCGGTGCCACGACGGAGAAACAGGCATGGGAAGTCTTTCGTCCGGCACGACTGATGTGTAAACGCACACCCATGCTGACGGAAGCGTTCGGGATTGAGGTTAACGCCTCAAACATGAACCGTCCGGAGGATGGTGCGCGGTTTGAACCGCTGATCGGTAACCCCGGTGATGGTTCATCACCCCACTGTGCGGTGGTGGATGAATATCACGAGCACGCCACAGATGCGCTTTACACCACGATGCTTACCGGGATGGGGGCGCGACGCCAGCCACTGATGTGGGCCATTACCACCGCCGGGTACAACATTGAGGGGCCGTGCTACGACAAACGGCGGGAAGTCATCGAGATGCTCAACGGCTCGGTGCCCAACGATGAACTGTTCGGGATCATCTATACCGTTGACGAAGGCGACGACTGGACCGACCCGCAGGTACTTGAAAAAGCTAACCCGAATATCGGTGTGTCGGTTTATCGCGAGTTTTTGTTAAGCCAGCAGCAACGTGCGAAAAATAACGCCCGTCTGGCAAACGTCTTTAAAACAAAACACCTCAATATCTGGGTGTCGGCGCGTTCGGCGTATTTCAACCTGGTGAGCTGGCAGAGCTGCGAGGATAAATCACTGACTCTTGAGCAGTTCGAGGGGCAGCCGTGCATTCTGGCCTTTGACCTGGCGCGTAAGCTGGATATGAACAGCATGGCGCGACTTTATACCCGCGAGATTGACGGTAAAACGCATTACTACAGTGTGGCCCCGCGTTTCTGGGTACCGTATGACACGGTGTATAGCGTCGAGAAAAATGAAGATCGCCGGACAGCCGAACGCTTTCAGAAATGGGTGGAAATGGGCGTCCTGACCGTTACCGATGGTGCAGAGGTGGATTATCGCTACATCCTCGAAGAGGCCAAAGCGGCGAACAAAATCAGCCCGGTCAGCGAGTCACCCATCGACCCCTTCGGGGCGAGCGGGTTGTCACATGACCTTGCTGATGAAGACCTGAACCCCGTCACCATCATTCAGAACTACACCAACATGTCCGACCCGATGAAAGAGCTGGAAGCGGCAATTGAATCGGGGCGCTTTCATCATGATGGCAATCCCATCATGACCTGGTGTATCGGCAACGTGGTCGGCAAAACCATTCCGGGTAACGATGATGTGGTGAAGCCCGTCAAAGAGCAGGCGGAAAACAAAATCGATGGTGCAGTTGCGCTGATTATGGCGGTTGGCAGAGCCATGCTGTACGAGAAAGAAGACACGCTGTCTGACCACATTGAGTCCTATGGGATCCGCTCGCTTTAACTGAGGTAATTATGATCATGCTGATTCTCGCGCCTCTGGTGGGCGTGCTGGGGGCGCTTTTGCTGGCGTATGGTGCCTGGCTGATTTATCCCCCGGCGGGGTTTGTTGTTGCCGGGGCGTTGTGTCTGTTCTGGTCGTGGCTGGTGGCGCGATATCTCGACCGTACACAGCTGTCTGATGGTGGAGGTAAATAGTGTTCTTTTCGGGATTATTTCAACGAAAAAGTGACGCACCGGTGACCACGCCAGCAGAGCTGGCGGATGCTATCGGGTTGTCCTACGACACCTATACCGGAAAGCAGATCAGCAGTCAGCGGGCCATGCGACTGACGGCGGTTTTTTCCTGCGTCAGGGTGCTGGCGGAGTCGGTCGGGATGTTGCCCTGCAACCTGTATCACCTGAATGGCAGTCTGAAGCAGAGAGCCACTGGCGAACGTCTGCATAAGCTGATCTCCTCGCATCCTAATGGCTATATGACGCCGCAGGAGTTCTGGGAGCTGGTGGTCACCTGTCTGTGCCTGCGGGGCAACTTTTACGCCTACAAAGTGAAAGCATTTGGCGAAGTGGCTGAACTGCTGCCCGTCGATCCCGGCTGTGTGGCACCGAAGCTTAACAGTAGCTGGGAGCCGGTCTATCAGGTCACATTCCCGGACGGCTCAACGGATGTGCTGACCCAGGAGGATATCTGGCATGTGCGCACGCTGACGCTGGACGGTCTGGTGGGACTGAATCCCATCGCCTATGCCCGCGAGGCAATATCGCTGGCAGCAGCGACTGAAGAGCACGGTGCCAGACTGTTCAGCAATGGCGCGGTGACGTCCGGTGTGTTGCGTACAGAGCAGACGCTGTCGGATCAGGCTTATGAGCGCCTGAAGAAAGATTTTGAGGAGCGTCACACCGGGCTTGGCAATGCTCACCGCCCGATGATCCTTGAGATGGGGCTGGACTGGAAGTCGATGGCGCTGAACGCCGAGGACAGCCAGTTCCTGGAAACCCGCAAGTTTCAGCTTGAAGAAATCTGTCGTCTGTTCCGTGTGCCCTTGCACATGGTGCAGAACACCGATCGCGCCACCTTCAACAATATCGAAGAGCTGGGGCTGGGATTTATCAACTATTCACTGGTGCCGTATCTGACCCGCATCGAACAGCGGATCAACACCGGACTGGTACGAAAAAGTAAGCAGGGCGTTTATTACGCCAAATTTAACGCCGGGGCGTTACTGCGCGGGGATATGAAGTCCCGTTTTGAAGCCTACGCCACCGGGATTAACTGGGGAATTTACTCTCCCAATGACTGCCGCGACCTGGAAGATATGAATCCGCGTCCCGGTGGTGATGTCTATCTCACACCGATGAACATGACCACGAAACCCTCCGATGGCAGTAAAGCCGGTAAGCAGAAGGATAACGCCAATGCAGACGAAACAACGTCTTGATGTACCGCTGAGTCTGAAATCTGTCAGTGACTCCGGTGAGTTTGAAGGGTATGGCTCCGTCTTTGGTGTAAAGGACAGCCACGATGATGTGGTGATGTCCGGGGCATTTGCTGCTTCCCTGCGGGCGTGGAGTGACAGAAAAACGTTACCTGCGCTGCTCTGGCAGCACCGCATGGATGAACCCATCGGTGTTTACACCGAAATGAAGGAAGACGATGTTGGGCTTTACGTCAGGGGACGGTTGCTCATTGATGATGATCCCCTCGCAAAACGCGCACATGCACACATGAAGGCCGGTTCGTTAACCGGCCTTTCTATTGGGTACGTCCTGAAAGACTGGGAATATGATCGGAGCAAAGAAGCCTTTCTGTTGAAAGAAATCGACCTCTGGGAAGTCAGTCTGGTGACGTTCCCGTCTAACGACGAGGCGCGGATCAGCAACGTCAAGAACGCGCTGGCCCGCGGGGAAATCCCCGAACAGAAAAAATCGAAAGAGTCCTGCGTGATGTCGGACTCTCCCGTACCCAGGCCAAAGCATTCATGGCCGGGGGCTATGGCGCACTGTCCCTGCGCGACGCTGAGGATGTGGGCTCTGCACTGAATGCACTTAAAAATCTGAACTTCTAATCAGGAGAAATACGATGGCGGTTGATATTAAAGATGTGGAACAGGTCGCGCAGGAGCTGCAGCAGAAGTTTGACGACTTCAAGGCAAAGAACGACAAGCGCGTGGATGCGATTGAGCAGGAAAAAGGCAAACTTGCCGGGCAGGTGGAAACCCTGAACGGGAAACTCAGCGAGCTGGAAAATCTCAAAAGCGACCTTGAAAAAGAGCTGCTTGAGCTGAAACGTCCGGCAGGTGGTGCGCAAAATAAACTGGCCACAGAGCACAAAGAGGCGTTTGTGGGCTTTCTGCGTAAAGGCCGTGAAGACGGTCTGCGCGATCTGGAGCGCAAGGCATTGCAGGTGGGCACCGATGAAGACGGTGGCTATGCCGTGCCGGAAGCACTGGATCGCAACATTCTCACCCTGCTGAAAGATGAAGTGGTGATGCGCCAGGAAGCCACGGTGATCACTGTTGGCGGTTCCGACTACAAAAAACTGGTGAATCTGGGCGGCACGGCTTCCGGATGGGTGGGCGAGACTGACGCGCGCTCCCAGACTGCCACCTCAAAACTGGGACTGATTGAACCTTTCATGGGGGAAATCTACGGTAACCCGCAGGCCACTCAGAAAATGCTGGATGATGCCTTCTTCAACGTGGAGGCCTGGATCAACAGCGAGCTGGCGACCGAATTTGCCGAACAGGAAGAAATTGCCTTTACCACCGGTGATGGTACCAAGAAGCCAAAAGGGTTCCTGGCGTATGAATCCACCGATGAAACCGATAAGGTTCGTGCGTTCGGTAAACTTCAGCATATTGTATCCGGTGAAGCGACGACGGTGACCGCAGACGCCATTATCAAACTGATTTACACGCTGCGTAAGGCACACCGCACTGGCGCGAAGTTCATGATGAACAACAACAGCCTGTTTGCCATCCGTCTGCTGAAAGACACCGAGGGTAACTATCTGTGGCGTCCGGGGCTGGAGCTGGGGCAACCGTCCTCTCTGGCGGGTTACGGTATCGCTGAAAACGAACAGATGCCGGATATCGCCGCTGATGCGAAAGCTATTGCATTTGGTAACTTCAAACGGGGTTACACCATCGTTGACCGTATCGGTACCCGCATTCTGCGTGATCCGTACACCAATAAACCGTTTGTCGGTTTTTATACCACCAAGCGCACCGGCGGCATGCTGGTCGATTCGCAGGCCATCAAACTGCTGAAGATTGCAGCGGCGTAATCACTCAGGGGCGCGGAACCGCGCCCCCTGTTCTGACGGGTGAAGAATCATGATCCTGAAACAAGATCTGAAATGGTCACCGGACGGTATGCGTGTTGAGGTCATTCGGGCCGGTGAGTATGACGACGGGGCGCTTCCTGCCCGGGTGCAGGAGATTGCACTTCAGGCCGGGTTAGCAGAGCGCGGAATCAGTGCAAAAAGCAGTAAAGCGGCAAAAGAGAAAAAAGCCACGACCAGTAAAGAGGGCTGAGTATGCTTCTGACAATGGAAGAGATTAAAGCCCAACTCCGGCTGGATGAGGATTTCGATACTGATGACCGCCATCTGCAACTGCTGGCATGTGCGGCACAAAAGCGGACGGAAACGTATCTGAACCGGAAGCTCTATGCACCGGATGAAACCATTCCGGACAGCGATCCGGACGGGCTGCACCTGCCGGATGATATTCGTCAGGGGATGCTGATGCTTATCAGCCATTTTTACGAAAACCGCTCGTCAGTTACGGAAGTGGAGAAACTCGACATGCCGCAGAGTTTTGGCTGGCTTGTCGGCCCGTACAGGTACTTTCCGCAATGAAAATTCGTCAGGCGCAGACCAGCGCAACCTACATTCTGCCGGACCCCGGTGAACTGAATAAACGCGTCCTGATCCGCCTGCGGGTGGATATGCCCGCGGATAACTTTGGCGTGGAGCCTCAATACCCGGTTACGTTCCGGACATGGGCGAAGGTTATCCAGACCAGTGCCACCACCTGGCAGGAAACCGCGCAGACCGGGGACGCCATCACCCATTACATCACCATTCGTTACCGCCGGGGGATCACCGCTGATTATGAGGTGGTCTGCGGTGACAGTGTGTACCGGGTGAAACGTCAGCGCGATCTGAACGGGGCGCGGCGCTTTCTGCTGCTGGAGTGTACGGAACTGGGCGAATGTAGGTAGAGTCACGGAGGCAACAATGACGACTTCCTTTTTGCACGTTGATTTTCAGCAGCCCGCGGAGATGCGCTTTAACCGCGCCCGTGTCCGGCGGGCGTTTGTCACGATTGGTCAGCGTCATATGCGTGATGCCCGTCGGCTGGTGATGCGCCGTGCGCGGTCGGCACCGGGTGAAAACCCCGGTTATCAGACCGGACGGCTGGCTCGTTCGATTGGTTACATGGTACCCAGAGCCAGTAAACATCGCCCTGGTTTTATGGCACGTATAGCCCCTAACCAGCGTAATGGAGAGGGAAATCGTCGTATCACCGGTGATTTTTATCCGGCTTTTTTGTTCTATGGCGTGAGGCAAGGGGCAAAACGTCGTCGTAGTCATCATCGTGGTGCATCCGGTGGCAGCGGCTGGCGACTGGCTCCACGTAATAACTTCATGGTGGAAACGCTTGAAAAGAACCGCAGCTGGACACGCTATTTTCTGGCGCGGGAATTGCGTAAATCACTGAAGCCGGAGCGACGACACAGATGAAACTGACTCCTGTTATTGCTGCGCTGCGTGCCCGCTGTCCGTATTTTGAAAACCGGGTGGCAGGCGCGGCCCAGTTCAAAAATCTGCCGGAGGTCGGAAAGCTGAAGCTCCCGGCGGCATATGTGGTACCGGGTGATGACTCTCCGGGAGAAAACAAAAGCCAGACCGACTACTGGCAGGAGCTGAAAGAGGGCTTCTCCGTGGTTGTCATACTGAGTAACTGGCGTGATGAGCGCGGTCAGTTTGCCTCGTATGATGTGGTGGACGATGTCCGGCAGATGCTCTTTAAGGCTCTGCTGGGCTGGAACCCGGAAGCGTGCGGTAACCCGATTACCTATGACGGCGGCACGCTGCTGGATCTGAATCGTCATGAGCTGATTTATCAGTTCGATTTTTCGGTCATCAGCGAGCTGACCGAAGACGATACCCGCCAGCAGGATGACCTGAACAGTCTAGATGAACTGCGAACGCTGGCGATTGATGTTGATTATCTCGAACCCGGTAACGGGCCTGACGGCGATATCGAACATCACACCGAAATAACCCTTCCTTCCTGAGGATCCTCATGTTTGTCAAACCTGTTAAAGGGCGGTCAGTTCCTGACCCTGCCCGCGGCGACCTTTTGCCCGCCGAAGGGCGAAATGTTGACGAGAACAACTACTGGCTGCGCCGTGAAGCAGCGGGTGATATCCGGCGCGTGAATAAAAAGGTGAATACCGATGACGATAAGCTTTAACACCATTCCGTCGAATACGCTGGTTCCGCTGTTTTATGCGGAAATGGATAACCAGGCAGCGAATACTGCACAGGACAGCGGAGCATCGCTGCTGATTGGTCATGCCAGTAACGGTGCAGAGATTGTTGCCAACAGTCTGGTGTTGATGCCGTCGGCAGACTATGCACGCCAGATTTGTGGTGCGGGAAGTCAGCTGGCGCGTATGGTCGAGGCTTATCGCCAGACTGACCCGTTTGGTGAACTGTATGTGATTGCCGTTCCTGAAGCCACGGGCGCGGCGGCAACAGTTACGCTGACGGTGACCGGCGCGGCAACCGAAACCGGCACGGTGAATGTCTATGTGGGACGTACCCGCGTGCAGGCTCCGGTGACCAACGGCGATAACGTCACGACGATTGCCAGCAGTATCAAAGATGCCATCAATGCCGTTCCGACTCTGCCGTTTACAGCTTCATCTTCGGCTGGTGTTGTCACGCTGACCGCGCGTCATAAGGGGCTTTGCGGGAATGAAATTCCTGTCAGCCTCAATTACTACGGCTTCGGTGGGGGCGAAGTGCTGCCAGCGGGCGTACAGATTGCCGTGGCGACGGGGACCGCCGGAACGGGCGCTCCGGTTCTCACCGGCGCGGTGGCTGCAATGGCGGATGAGCCGTTTGATTATATCGGTCTGCCGTTCAACGACACGGCCTCCGTTAACACGCTGGTGACCGAGATGAACGATACCAGCGGTCGCTGGAGCTATGCGCGTCAGCTGTATGGTCATGTGTATACGGCAAAGACCGGCACACTGTCAGAACTGGTGAACGCAGGTGACCAGTTTAACCAGCAGCACATCACCCTGGCGGGGTACGAAAAAGAAACCCAGACGCCTGCCGACGAGCTGGCGGCAAGCCGTACCGCCCGCGCAGCGGTGTTTATCCGCAACGATCCGGCACGTCCCACGCAGACCGGTGAGCTGGTGGGTATGCTGCCTGCGCCGAAGGGGAAACGGTTCACGATGACCGAGCAGCAGACCCTGCTGTCTCATGGCGTGGCAACGGCGTATGTCGAAAGCGGGGTGCTGCGCATTCAGCGTGATGTCACCACGTACAGGAAAAATGCTTACGGGGTTGCGGATAACAGCTACCTCGACAGCGAGACGCTGCATACCAGTGCGTATGTACTGCGCAAACTGAAATCCGTCATTACCAGTAAGTACGGGCGTCACAAGCTTGCCAGTGACGGTACCCGCTTTGGTCCCGGTCAGGCGATTGTCACCCCGGCGGTGATCAAAGGGGAACTGCTGGCAACCTACCGTCAGCTCGAGCGTGCGGGGATCGTGGAAAACTACGAACTGTTCAAGCAGTACCTGGTTGTGGAGCGTGATGCCAGCGATCCGAACCGCCTGAACACGCTGTTCCCGCCTGACTATGTTAACCAGTTGCGTGTCTTTGCCGTGGTTAACCAGTTCCGTCTTCAGTATTCAGAGGAGTCTGCATAATGGCCCGTATCGGGGGAACCTGTTATTTCAAAATTGACGGTCAGCAGCTATCGCTGACCGGCGGCATTGAGGTGCCCATGAACAGGACGGTCAATGATGACATCATCGGCCTGGACGGTTCAGTGGACCGCAAGGAAACTCACCGTGCGCCTTATGTCAAAGGGACCTTCAAGGTGCCGAAGAATTTTCCGGTGAACAAAATCACCTCGTCTGATGAGATGACAATCACTGCCGAGCTGGCGAACGGTCAGGTCTATGTACTGTCGTCTGCCTGGCTGCACGGCGAAGCGAACCATAATGCCGAAGAAGGCACGGTTGATCTTGAGTTCCACGGTGAAGAAGGGGATTACCAGTAATGAAAGAGCTTGAGTTAAAGAAACCGATTACTGCTCATGGCGAGACACTCTCCGTACTGGAGTTTGATGAGCCCACCGGGAAGGATGTCCGCGAGCTGGGGTATCCCTACCAGATGAATCAGGATGAGTCAGTCAGACTTCTGGCGCATGTGGTGTCGAAATACATTGTGCGGCTGGCGAAAGTGCCGCAAAGCTCTGTCGACCAGATGTCTCCGGCAGACCTGAATGCAGCGGCGTGGCTTGTGGCTGGTTTTTTCCTCCAGGCCTGACGGCTGAATACCTCACTGATCGCTTCTTTGACTGCGCCAGCTACTGGCGCATTAATCCTTTCGAATTGCTGAATATGCCGATCAGTGAAATTCCCTTGCTGGTCAGTCAGGCAAACAGGATAGAGCAGGAGAAACGCACACATGGCTGAATTTGAGCTTAAGGCGTTGATCACCGGTGTCGACAGGCTTTCTCCCGCGCTGTCGAAAATGCAAAAGAAAATCCGGGGATTTAAACGCCAGGCGGAAGAAGCGTCACAGGGTGGGCTGGCGCTTGGTGGCGGACTGGCAGCGGGTCTGACGCTTTCCCTGAAATCTTATGCTGATCAGGAAAACGCCGCCACCGGGCTGAAAGTCGCCATGATGGATGCGAACGGCGAGGTTGGAAAGAGCTTTCAGGACATCAATAAACTGGCTATTGGCCTGGGTAACCAGCTACCCGGTACAACGGCTGATTTCCAGAACATGATGCAGATGCTGGTGCGTCAGGGGATCCCGGCAGAAAACATTCTGGGTGGTGTGGGTAAAGCGACAGCTTATCTTGCGGTACAACTGAAAAAAACACCGGAAGCGGCTGCTGAGTTTGCTGCAAAGATGCAGGATGCTACCGGAACGGCGTCAGAAGACATGATGGGGCTGTTCGACACTATCCAGAAGGCGTTTTATCTGGGCGTTGACGATACCAACATGTTGTCCTTCTTCACTAAAACCAGCTCTGTTCTGAAGATGGTGAACAAGGACGGTCTTCAGGCTGCACAGAGCCTTGCCCCCATCAGCGTCATGATGGATCAGATGGGGATGAACGGGGAGTCGGCAGGTAACGCCCTGCGAAAAGTTATCCAGTCCGGATTAAGCGTTAAGAAAATCAGGGACGTCAATAAAATCATGGCCCGCCAGAAACTCGGGGTACAGCTCGATTTTACTGACGGCAAAGGGAGTTTTGGCGGTCTTGATAACATGTTCAGGCAACTGGCAAAGCTGCGAAAACTGACCGACGTTAAACGAACTGGTGTACTTAAGGCAATATTTGGTGATGATGCCGAAACCCTTCAGGTGGTCAATGCACTAATCGATAAAGGAAAGGATGGCTACGATCAGATCCAGCAGAAGATGAATAAACAGGCCAGCCTGAATAAACGTGTTCAGGCACAGCTTGGTACGCTGTCCAACCTGTGGGAGGCAATGACGGGGACCGCAACTAACGGCCTTGCGGCTATTGGCGGCGCATTTTCTGGTGACGCTAAAAATATCACGCAATGGCTGGGGGAGTTGGGGGAGAAATTCACGAAGTTTGCGGATGAAAATCCCCGGGTTATTCGCGGCGTCGTCGGGCTTGCTGCCGGTCTTGCGATTCTGAAACTGGGATTGATGGGCGTTGGCGGTGCCATCAGTATTGTCAGCAGGATCATGTCGATGACGCCGATTGGCATGATTGCGACGGCGATAGCCTGGCTGCGGGATTAATTATCACTAACTGGGATGTTGTCGGACCTTATTTTAAGAAACTCTGGGAAACCATTGGTCCTTATTTTGAGGCTGGCTGGGAACTCCTTAAGAAAGTTTTTGCCTGGTCGCCGCTGGGGATGGTGATCAATAACTGGGGGCCGGTTGTTAAGTGGTTTCAGGATATGTGGGACAAGCTGAAGCCAATTATTGAGTGGTTTACCGACAGTTCCGGTGACACGGTCGATGCCATTAACTCTGCGCAGTGGGGCGCGGGTGCTTATGATGCTTATGGGACGGGAATACCGGCGCGGGGATACACACCTTATCCGGCGGTAGATCTGGCTCAGTCAAACAACGCCTCCGATGCCACAGGCCCGAATCCCTTCATGATTAACAAAGCTATCGCGCCAAAAGTTGATGGCGAGATCAAGGTTTCATTTATGAATATGCCACCAGGTATGCGGGTTACGGAAACACGTTCCAGTGGCATTGATATTAATCACGATGTTGGGTACACCAGATTTAGGTAAAGACGAACAGGGAGGGCCGCCCCTCCCTGAACTTACTGTGCGAACACGCAATTTCGGCCTGATGGGGAGCCGACAATTCTGGACATTTTTTCGCAAATAACAGTTACCTGTTCTCCTTTTTTAAGAGCAGCAGCTGTTGATTTTTCAGAGTCTTGCATCTCCATTCTTGCTGGCATGAATTCATTTTCAGTTCTGAATTTAATAATTATAGAGTCAGTAAAGTCCTTATCAATGGATTGTACGATACCTCTAACGGCGATTAATTTACCTTTTAACTGTTCATCGGTAGCGACTTCATTTTCTTCATACTCTTTAAACAGCTGTCGAGCAGTAGTGTTGTAGATTTCTTTTTGCGGTGCCGCAGCTTCCGTATCGGATGAGTATGAAGAATTAGAGCCTTTATCGTTATTGCCTGCAAAATATCCAATAATCACCAACCCGATGAAAATATATAAAATCCATTTTAATAATTTCTTCATGTTATCACCTTAATGCTAATAATTTATATGGTTACAAATGGTAATGGCTACCACTACAAATTATGGCATTACCAGTAAATATTACTACTGATAATAAATATGGGACTTATATGACGTGGAAAGACAGGCTTCAGGATGCGTCATTTCGCGGCGTACCGTTTAAAGTTGAAGAAGAAAGTGCGGGAACCGGTCGCCGTGTGGAAACACACGAATACCCGAACCGCGACAAGCCCTATACTGAAGATCTGGGAAAAGTCACTTTCCGCCCGTCCATCACGGCTTATGTGGTGGGAGATGACTGCTTTGACCAGCGCGATCGCCTGATTGATGCGCTGAATAAACCCGGTCCCGGCACGCTTGTCCATCCGACATACGGTGAGCTGAAAGTCTGTGTTGACGGGGAAGTTCGGGTCAGCACATCGAAAAGTGAAGGGCGTATTGTCCGCTTTGACCTGAAGTTTGTCGAAGCGGGAGAACTCTCTTACCCCACATCAGGTGCGGCGACGGCGCAGACGCTGATGTCATCCTGTTTTGCACTGGATGACTGCATCAGTGACAGCTTCAGCGGTTTCAGTATCGATGGCGTGGCGGATTTCGTGCAGAACGACGTTATCGGTAATGCCGGCACAATGCTGGGGTATGTTTCTGATGCGATGAAAGTGGTGGATTCTGCTGTATCGGATGCCGCCAGGCTGTTGCAGGGAGATATTTCGGTACTTCTGCCGCCGCCATCGTCAGGCAAAAATTTCGTTGAGCAGGTGCAGAAAATGTGGCGTACCGGGAAGCGCCTTTATGGTAACGCCAGCGACCTGGTCACCATGATCAAAACGCTTTCCGGTGTCAGCCTCGGCAGCGATCTGCAACCGCGCGGTGTCTGGAAAACGGACAGTAAAACCACCGCCACGGCAACGCAGCAGCGTAACGTGGTTGCCAGCACCCTTCGTACGACCGCAATCAGCGAAGCGGCGTATGCCGTCACCCGGCTGCCTGCACCAACAACTTCCGCAGTGATGCAGAATTCCGCAGTGGGGCAGTCAACAACACCCGCGCAGAGCACCGGCTGGCCTTCCGTCACGCATCCGGCACTGAACAATGCACCGGCGGTGAAAAACACGGTTGACCTGCCAACGTGGGAAGAACTGACCGACATTCGCGACACACTGAATACGGCAATTGAGAAGGAGTTGTCCCGTACAACCAGTGATGCGCTGTTTCTGGCGCTGCGCCGGGTGAAAGCAGATCTGAATGCGGATATCAACACGCGCTTGAACAGTCTGCACGGATCATTCAGCGCACACCGGATGAGGTTTTACCCGCGCTGGTGCTGGCGGCGACCTGGTTTGATAACGCGGCGCGTGACGCGGACATTATCCGGCGTAATGCCATTACGCATCCCGGCTTTGTGCCGGTGATCCCTCTGAAGGTGCCAGTGCAATGAACGATAACGTCACGCTACGGGTAAATGGCCGGGAGTGGAATGGCTGGACATCGGTGCGCATCGGTGCCGGTATTGAACGGCTGGCGCGGGATTTCAGTGTGGAGATCACCCGCCAGTGGCCGGGAGATGAGGGTATCACCACGCTTCAGCCGCGCATTAAAAACGGTTCAAAAGTGGAAGTGCTGATTGGTGATGAGCTGGTGATCACCGGCTGGGTGGAGGCGACTCCCGTTCGTTACGATGCCCGTTCGATCAGCACCGGTATTGCCGGACGCAGTCTGACCGCTGACCTGATTGACTGTGCAGCCGAACCGACACAGTTTAACGGACGATCGCTGGTACAGATTGCGCAGGCGCTTGCAGCGCCTTTCGGCATTGAGGTGGTGAACAGCGGCGCGCCGTCGGGTGTTATTCCTGATGTCCAGCCTGATCACGGCGAAACGGTGATTGAGGTGATCAACAAAATACTCGGTCAGCAGCAGGCACTGGCTTACGACGACCCGCACGGCAGGCTGGTGATTGGCGGTATTGGCTCAACGCGGGCACATACCGCGCTGGTACTCGGGGAAAACATCCTTTCCTGCGATACGGAGAAGAGTATCCGGGAGCGGTTTTCAGTTTACCAGGTGGCGGGGCAGCGTGCCGGAAACGACGATGATTTCGGTGAGGCCACCACCACCGCGCTGCGGGCCCGCACAGGGGACGCATTTATTGCCCGTTACCGTCCGATGTATATCAGGCAGACAGGGCAGGCCACGGGGGCAGGCTGTATTGCGCGTGCTGACTTTGAAGCCCGACAACGGGCGGCGCGGACGGATGAAACCACCTATGTGGTGCAGGGCTGGCGACAGGGTAACGGTACGCTGTGGCAGCCCAACCAGCGGGTGATTGTCTTTGATCCGGTCTGTGGTTTCGACAATACCGAACTGCTTGTTTCGGAAGTCACGTTTACTCAGGACCAGAACGGCACCCTGACGGAAATCCGTGTCGGCCCGCCTGATGCTTATCTGCCTGAACCCGAAGATCCCGGCGCGCAAAAAAAGAAAAAAGCCAGAGTACAGGAGGACCCGTTCTGATGAGGGCGATTGAAACCATACAGCGACAACTCCTCGGGCTGATTGGGCGGGCCGTGGTGAAAAGCATCAGTGCCGCCACGAAATGTCAGACCGTGGATGTGTCCCTGATTGCCGGTGAACCCAAAGCCGGGGTTGAACATCTTGAACCTTACGGTTTTACCGCAAGGGCAAACAGCGGTGCGGAAGCGGTGGTGTTGTTTCCGGATGGTGACCGTTCTCATGCGGTGGTTGTTACGGTGTCGGATCGGCGTTACCGCCTGAAAGGGCTGCAGACGGGTGAGGTGGCTGTCTATGACGATCAGGGGCAGTCCGTGACGCTGACCCGGGAGGGGATCGTGGTGGACGGTGCAGGTAAAACGATCACGTTTCGCAATGCACCTGAAGCACGTTTTGAAATGGACCTGGAAGTGACAGGACAGGTGAAAGACCTGTGCGACTCCGGCGGCACCACCATGTCAGCGATGCGGCTTGCCTATAACGGGCATTGTCACAGAGAGAACGGTCAGGGCAGTAACACCGACAAACCTGATAAAGCGATGGAGGCATGATGGAACTGTGGCTGACGGTGAACGGTAAACGCACCTGCGCCAGCGCACCGCTGGATCCGCTGACCCGCGCCGTGGTGATTTCCCTGTTTACCTGGCGGCGGGCGGAGCCTGATGACAACGCCGATGTCCCGATGGGATGGTGGGGGGATACCTGGCCTGCGGTACAGAATGACCGTTACGGCTCCCGACTGTGGCTGCTTCAGCGCAGCAAACTGACCAATCAGCTGGTGCAGACGGTAAGGGGGTATATCCGCGAATGCCTGCAATGGATGATTGATGACGGCGTGGTGTCCCGTATTGATCTGGATATCCGCCGCACCGGGATTAATGAACTGGGTAACAGTATCACTCTCTGGCGTCGTGACGGACCGGTAATGATTTCTTTTGATGATCTGTGGAGTGCGATAACGCATGGCGGACAGTGAATTTCAGCGCCCGACGCTGGCAGAAAATATCAGTATGCTCCGTAACGATTTATTCGCCAGGCTGGACGTCAGCGACACGCTCCGGCGCATGGATGAAGACGTGCGGGCAAAGGTGTATGCGGCGGCGCTGCATACGGTTTACGGTTACATCGATTATCTGGCAATGAACATGCTGCCTGACCTGTGCGATGAGTCCTGGCTGGCGCGACATGCTGCGATGAAACGGTGTCCGCGCAAGGGGGCCACGGCTGCCAGCGGGTATATGCGCTGGGAAGGTGTCAGCGATGACCTGAAGGTGACCGCCGGGAGTGTTATTCAGCGCGATGACCTGGTGCAGTACACGACAACTGACGATGCAACCAGCTCCGGTGGTGTCCTGCGCGTGCCGATCGCCTGCTCAAGTGCAGGTGCGGTCGGTAACGCTGACGACGGTACGGCATTAATCCTGGTCACGCCGGTGAATGGTCTGCCGTCTTCCGGTGTGGCTGACACCCTTACAGGCGGATTTGATACTGAAGAGCTGGAAACGTGGCGCGCCCGCGTCATTGAGCGGTATTACTGGACGCCTCAGGGCGGGGCTGACGGGGACTATGTCGTCTGGGCTAAAGAAGTGCCCGGCATTACCCGCGCATGGACATACCGTCACTGGATGGGAACGGGAACTGTCGGTGTGATGATTGCCAGCAGTGACCTAATTAATCCCATTCCGGAAGAATCAACGGAAACGGCAGCAAGACAACATATCGGGCCACTGGCCCCGGTGGCAGGCTCTGATTTGTATGTATTCAGGCCGGTGGCACATACGGTGGATTTTCATATCCGCGTGACGCCGGACACACCAGAAATACGGGCTGCCATTACCGCGGAGTTGCGTTCGTTCCTGCTGCGTGATGGTTATCCGCAGGGAGAACTGAAGGTGTCACGTATCAGTGAAGCGATTTCCGGTGCGAACGGGGAATACAGCCATCAGTTGCTTGCACCGGCGGACAATATCTCCATTGCAAAAAATGAACTGGCGGTACTGGGGACGATTTCATGGACGTGACAAACGATGATTACATCCGTCTGTTGTCGGCACTGTTGCCACCCGGTCCGGCGTGGTCAGCCAGAGATCCGGCGATTGCCGGTGCGGCACCGTCATTAACCCGCGTTCATCAGCGTGCGGATGCCCTGATGCGGGAGCTGGATCCGCGCACCACCACTGAACTGATAAATCGCTGGGAGCGTCTGTGCGGTCTGCCGGATGAATGTATTCCGGCGGGAACGCAGACCCTTCGCCAGCGTCAGCAACGGCTGGATGCGAAGGTTAACCTGGCGGGCGGCATCAACGAGAATTTTTATCTTGCACAGCTTGCTGCCCTGGGCAGACCAGACGCCACCATCACGCGATACGACAAAAGCACGTTCACCTGCTCATCGGCCTGTACTGACGCGGTGAATGCGCCGGAATGGCGGTATTACTGGCAGGTCAACATGCCAGCCGCCACAAACACCACCTGGATGACATGTGGCGATCCCTGTGATTCCGCGCTGCGTATCTGGGGCGACACCGTTGTCGAATGTGTGCTTAACAAACTCTGCCCTTCGCATACCTACGTAATTTTTAAATATCCGGAGTAATCCATGCATCGTATAGACACGAAAACCGCGCAGAAGGATAAGTTCGGCGCGGGTAAGAACGGTTTTACCCGTGGTAACCCCCAGACCGGCACACCTGCCACCGATCTGGATGATGACTACTTTGACATGTTGCAGGAAGAACTCTGCAGCGTGGTGGAGGCATCCGGTGCCAGCCTGGAGAAGGGGCGGCATGACCAGCTGCTTACCGCGCTTCGTGCGTTGCTGTTAAGCCGCAAGAATCCGTTTGGCGATATCAAATCGGATGGCACGGTGAAAACGGCTCTCGAAAACCTTGGTTTGGGAGAAGGCTCTGCATTACCTGTTGGTGTGCCTGTTCCATGGCCTTCAGTCACACCGCCAACAGGCTGGCTGAAATGCAACGGTGCGGCATTTTCTGCTGAAGAATACCCGGAACTGGCAAAGGCTTATCCAACAAATAAATTACCTGATTTACGCGGTGAGTTTATTCGTGGCTGGGATGACGGGCGCGGTATTGATGCAGGACGTGTTTTATTGAGTATTCAGGCCGGAATGCTGGAAAAGCACCGTCATTTTGTTGTAGCTAACGATGGGCATGATTCAAAAGAGGAATGGGAGCTGGCAACAATCTTCCGAAATACATATACACAGGGCAAGGGGCTGGATGCTACCAGTGCAGGCGGAACTCTGATCCCATCACCGACACTTCATTCACGAGGGAGTATCGGTAATACTGGCGGGAGTGAAACCCGTCCACGAAATATTGCATTTAACTATATCGTGAGGGCTGCATAATGGATAACGCCGTATTAAATAGAGAGCTTATTACTACGAAGGCGGGGAATATTACCGTCTATAACTATGATGGTGAGACGCGGGAATATATTTCTGCATCAACTGAATATCTTGCAGTGGGTGTCGGTATTCCAGCATATTCCTGTTTAGACGCTCCTGGTACATCTAAGGCTGGTTATACAATTTGCCGTTCTGTGGATTTAAAATCATGGGAATATGTGTCAGACCATCGCGGTGAAATCGTCTATAACACCGAAACGGGAGATGCCAAAGAAATCACAGCACTAGGCGACTATCCCGAAAATACAACCACTATCGCCCCGTTAACGCCATACGATAAATGGGATGGTGAAAAATGGGTGACAGATACTGAGGCACAACACGGTGCCGCAGTAGAAGCGGCAGAAGCACAGCGCCAGTCACTGATTGATGCAGCAATGGCTTCCATCAGTCTGATTCAACTGAAATTGCAGGCCGGACGTAAACTGACGCAGGCAGAAACAACCAGACTTAACGCTGTGCTGGATTACATTGACGCGGTGACGGCAACAGATACCAGCACCGCGCCGGATGTCATCTGGCCTGAACTGCCGGAGGCGTAGGCCATTCAATATCTGGCGCACTGGAGGTATCAACCAGCTCCAGTGCATCCAGATAATCCAGCCACAAATTATATTGCGCCAGTTCCTCACCTTTCAGACGACCAATAGCGGCTTTACCGGGCCATTGCTTACTGTTCATGTATTCGTTGGCCTGGTTAATTAGTAGCTGTCTTTCTGATTCAGTAATTTCAATAAGCTCTTCATGCGTGGGTGGAGGAATATCTGCCCACGCAGGCAGCCCATCATCTCCGGCAATACGGATTTTTCCTTGTGGCGGTTCAGCCATAAACTCACTGATAATATTTTGATTTACTTCCTTAGCGTCTGATAAATCCCATCCCTCTGATTTATATTTATCAATCATATCCACAGGGAAAAAAGCATTATGCCTTGCGCTATAAACATATTCGTTCATATAAATCACCCTGAATAAAATTACTCACCAACAGCCCACCAACTGTAATTCATCGATACCGTGTCGCTGGTTGATGACGTTCTGTAAGCAGAATTAAAGCCGGTTAACGTTGGGCCTTCTGCAGTCATCACGAACCCTCGCCCAGCGCCTAAAGGCGCACCGCCATCACCAGAATGAGTAAGCATGGCGCAGTCCGCTTTTTTGGGGAAAGGGATGCTGAATGTAATTCTCATTGTTTGCGTCGATAATGTCGGCGTAACCGCACCACGACCATATTGCAGGATTTTCCCGTTGGGTAATTTCATCCATCCATCACCACTGGCAAAAGAGGCCATGTCCGGTATCTGATTTTCCCCTGTCCCCACATCCCGTTTTGCCGCTTCTCCCAAACCAACGTTTATGAAAATGCAGAAATAACGAGCAAATGGCATCATTCCTGCTTTTGTCAGGGGGATCTACCATGCTTATTGGCTATGTACGCGTATCAACAAATGACCAGAACACAGATCTACAACGTAATGCGCTGAACTGTGCAGGATGCGAGCTGATTTTTGAAGACAAGATAAGCGGTACAAAGTCCGAAAGGCCGGGACTGAAAAAACTGCTCAGGACATTATCGGCAGGTGACACGCTGGTGGTCTGGAAACTGGACCGGCTGGGGCGCAGTATGCGGCATCTTGTCGTGCTGGTGGAGGAGTTGCGCGAACGAGGCATCAACTTTCGTAGTCTGACGGATTCAATTGATACCAGTACCCCAATGGGGCGCTTTTTCTTTCATGTGATGGGTGCCCTGGCTGAAATGGAGCGTGAACTGATTGTGGAAAGAACAAAAGCTGGACTGGAAGCTGCTCGCGCACAGGGACGAATTGGTGGACGTCGTCCCAAACTTACACCATAACAATGGGAACAGGCCGGACGATTAATTGCATCAGGAGTTCCTCGCCAGAAGGTGGCGATTATCTATGATGTTGGTGTGTCAACTTTGTATAAGAGGTTTCCTGCAGGGGATAAATAAAGTTAAAGACACTTTGTGTACAAAAGAAAGTAAAACAACAGCAACTTGTTGCAATTTTATCAATAAAAGTAGTATTGTCGTGAAAAATTGATTAAAGATTAATATTATGCATGTTTTTGATAATAATGGAATTGAACTGAAAGCTGAGTGTTCGATAGGTGAAGAGGATGGTGTTTATGGTCTAATCCTTGAGTCGTGGGGGCCGGGTGACAGAAACAAAGATTACAATATCGCTCTTGATTATATCATTGAACGGTTGGTTGATTCTGGTGTATCCCAAGTCGTAGTATATCTGGCGTCATCATCAGTCAGAAAACATATGCATTCTTTGGATGAAAGAAAAATCCATCCTGGTGAATATTTTACTTTGATTGGTAATAGCCCCCGCGATATACGCTTGAAGATGTGTGGTTATCAGGCTTATTTTAGTCGTACGGGGAGAAAGGAAATTCCTTCCGGCAATAGAACGAAACGAATATTGATAAATGTTCCAGGTATTTATAGTGACAGTTTTTGGGCGTCTATAATACGTGGAGAACTATCAGAGCTTTCACAGCCTACAGATGATGAATCGCTTCTGAATATGAGGGTTAGTAAATTAATTAAGAAAACGTTGAGTCAACCCGAGGCTCCAGGAAACCAGTTGAGGTAGAAAGACTACAAAAAGTTTATGTCCGAGACCCGATGGTAAAAGCTTGGATTTTACAGCAAAGTAAAGGTATATGTGAAAACTGTGGTAAAAATGCTCCGTTTTATTTAAATGATGGAAACCCATATTTGGAAGTGCATCATGTAATTCCCCTGTCTTCAGGTGGTGCTGATACAACAGATAACTGTGTTGCCCTTTGTCCGAATTGCCATAGAGAATTGCACTATAGTAAAAATGTAAAAGAACTAATCGAGATGCTTTACGTTAATATAAACCGATTACAGAAATAAAATTGTTTATTAAAGTCACATTTAAGACGTAATACCCTACAGGGTAAAAATTTTCTCTGATCTTAACTTCTGCAAATGTTAACTGCTATTTTTATGCTAAAAATGGTTATCAAAACTCAAAAACACATGTTTATAATCAATGAGTTATAGAAATGCTAAGAGCTAATGAGTTATATGCAAATTAGTAAAATTATGTTGCTATGTCAAATAGTTACGATTTAGTCATCTAACTAATGCTGCGCCATATGGGCTGGACTGAAGCCGCAGACCTGATTGTTAAAGGTATGGAAGGCGCAATCAACGCGAAGACCGTAACCTATGACTTCGAACGTCTGATGGAAGGCGCTAAGCTGCTGAAATGTTCAGAGTTTGGTGATGCGATCATCAAGAACATGTAATTCGGTAATTTATTAAATCCTTTAACGGGAGCGTAACGCTCCCGTTATTTTTGTCAGGATGCTAACGGTTATCAAAATAAGTTATCAAAATCCCCAGGTAGTTGGGGGATGGTCAGATGGTTGTTCTACTGCCAGGTTCCAATTCTGTGCCAGAATCGGACGTCGCAATCGCAACAACGACGAATCCGTTAGTCCACAATAAAGAGTTTTGCTCCTGTCTCCGTTCTGGACTGATGTGGCTCTGCGTTATCACCAACCTGATAACTCATTCCCGCAGTTAAAGTGAATTTGCGGCCATCTGCGAGCAGTGTTTCGAGTTCTCCCTCCAAGCATAAAAGGATATGACCTTTACTGCACCAATGATCCGCCAGGTAACCTGGGGTATATTCAACCATTCGCACACGGATTTGGTTCGGCTTGTGACCAAAAAATTGTGTGCGCCAGTAGGCCATACCTGTTTCCCCGGGATGTTCTGTTTTTTCGACTTCACCCCAGTTGGTGGTGCCAAAAGCAAATGCTTCGATATTCATTTTATGGCCTTTCGTTGTTAAGAAAGAGTGCTTGAGCTCAGGTTGGAATGAATTAACATTAACATAAGAAAAAATAATTTATATATCAACACATTATTTTTGCCTTAGGTATTATTATAGCGTTTCAATTATTAAGAGCAAAAAACTAAAACTAAATCCGAAAAATAATCTGGTAACATTTTAAAATAATGAAAAATTAAAAGTGCCGCTATACATTTATCTTATTTCTAATTCTCATAGACGAAATTTCCCATGTTATGATATAATATGACGAAAATCGCAGGTTATCAACCTGTTATTGATGTAAATAAATTTCGAGGAGATTATTCCAGTGGGACGTAAATGGGCCAATATCGTAGCTAAAAAAACGGCTAAAGACGGGGCAACGTCTAAAGTATATGCAAAATTCGGTGTGGAAATCTATGCTGCGGCTAAACAAGGTGAACCAGACCCAGAATTAAACACTTCTTTAAAGTTTGTTATTGAACGCGCGAAGCAGGCGCAAGTTCCAAAACACGTTATTGATAAAGCTATTGATAAAGCCAAAGGTGGCGGAGACGAAACGTTCGTACAAGGACGTTATGAAGGCTTTGGACCCAATGGTTCAATGATTATCGCTGAAACGTTGACTTCAAACGTTAACCGTACGATTGCTAACGTTCGTACAATTTTCAATAAAAAAGGCGGGAATATCGGAGCAGCTGGTTCTGTCAGCTATATGTTTGACAATACTGGCGTGATTGTATTTGAAGGAACTGACCCTGACCGTATTTTTGAAATTTTGCTTGAAGCTGAAGTGGATGTCCGTGATGTGACCGAAGAAGAAGGAAACATCGTTATTTATACTGAGCCTACAGACCTTCACAAAGGAATTGCAGCTCTAAAAGCAGCTGGAATTACTGAGTTCTCAACAACAGAATTAGAAATGATTGCTCAATCAGAAGTTGAGCTTTCACCAGAAGATTTAGAAATCTTTGAAGGACTTATTGATGCCCTCGAAGATGACGACGATGTTCAAAAAGTATATCATAACGTTGCAAATCTCTAATTATAAATAAAAGAAATCTGTCTTTATGGCAGATTTCTTATTCTTAAAGAATGTTAAAAAACATATAAAAAAGACTCTCATCTAAAAAATAAGACTAATCGAAATTACTGATTGTAACTATCTCATGATTAACGGCAAAGGATCATCCGATGGGTGGTAATTGCGCGAAAAACGTAATGGTTTACAGTCGAAATATCAGAATGTAATGCCTGTTAATTGTTACGTAAAATATCAAGAATGATCATCAAGAACTGAATTTTTAAAATGGCAGTTTTCACCAAAATGTTGCCCGGTACCAGGAACATATGGCATTGTATTCTTGATACTCGGGCAATGGGCATGTTACATCAGAATATAATCATGGATACGCAGTTTTATAGCGCCCATTAAAAATGAAAAGTGCTTTTTAAATTGGAGGCAGCCCATATTTTGCGCGGGCGCGATTACATGCCTCATTAATCTTCCCATCCTCGCCAGACATGGCGAATTCTCGACATGTCGATGAGCGATTCTTGTATATGGTGCAACATGCGTTTTTTTCCAGGCGTTCCTGCCAGGGCAACACAACGTGGATCCTTCTGGTTAGTACCGCTCATACATCGATGGTAAGGGGATATTTGCTCAGTAAGATGAGCCGGGATAGTGCCGCCTGCATCATCTGCTTCGGCCCAGTAAAAAAGAGACGCGGAAAAATGCACAACAGGCACCACACGCCAGGCATGGATTCAGATTGCTCATAATTCACCAGTACTACTATATACATCACAATACATCATAACAAAAAATGCAGACACGCCCTGTAAAGATGCGTGTCTGTGACCGGCTGGCGAATTTTCTATAGTCAACTACTGAATGATCACCAGCTGTTATTAATTTTACATATCCACTGAGATATAACCAGACAGTCAAAATATAAACAAAGTAAATTAATCTTTACAATTTGTAACTGCAGAGTTTCGGAAGGGAGTGCTTTATGGAATCAGAGTCTACATTATCTTGTTACCATAGGGTGATTTTATAAACATAGTGGATATTGCGATTGTTTTAATTCTGGTTGATTAAAGGGACTCATCAGAAAATGTTATTTCTCTGATGTTCAAAAATATGAGCAAGCTCAGGTTATAATATTTTGTATTTATATTACGGTTGTCTCATCGTTCACATTGATTATTGTGTTAATGGTAAAAACGTTATGATTCAATTCAATAGTGCATTTGACTTCGAACATACCAGAACACGTCTTCTTAAGGCGGTATCAGATAATGGTCTGGTTTTATTTGGCGAGTTTGACCACGCAAAAGCTGCCCGTAATGCAGGGCTTGTAATGCCGCCAACTACTGTTCTGGTATTTGGTAATCCTGAAAAGGGAACGCCTTTGATGTTGGAACATCCAGACCTCGCTCTGGATTTACCTTTCAGGGTACTCCTTCGCCAGTTACCCGGAGGTCAGGTCAACGTTAGATTTCACTCGGCAGAAGAATTGAAATGTTATGGACTTGACTCAACGGCGATACAAACGTTGAAAAAGCTGGAATTGCTGGTACAGAAATACATTCAACCTATTGATTAACATATGCATAAAGGCGAAAGTTAAAGCGAAACAGAAACGTGCTCAACCTGTATTTTTGTTCCCGAATTATTACCCCATGCCTCTTCTCTGCTTAAAGACCCATTGATCAGCGCGAACATTAGTTTTTCATCAGTCATTGAAAGACTTGCGGCATGTTGGGCAAAATTTCATCTGATGCGTGGATATTTCTGATTCTCTCGACCATGCTCTCTGTAGACGCCAGATTGAGCGAATGAATGTCAACCCCCTCTATTAACCTGTTGTCAGGGACACGCAGATGCGCAATACACTTATCCCTATACTCGCTGCGGTTTGCCTGTTTATTACCGGCGTCTCTATTTTGAACATCCAGCTCTGGTATTCCGCAAAAGCGGAGAGCCTGGCAGGGGCGAGATATGCCACAAACAATATCAATTATATACTTGAGGAAGCGTCACAGGCGACTCAAACGGCACAGGAAATAGCCAGAAAAGGGTGTGATCTGGATGAACAATATCAACTAGGTACAGAGGCAGCGCTCAAGCCACATCTGCGTACGATCATCATTCTCAAACAAGATGCGGTCTGGTGTACTTCACTGCCGGGGAACCGCGTATTGCTATCACGTATACCCGTGATTCCTGAAAGCAATTTACTGCTAGCTCCGGCAATCGATACTGTTAATAAAATGCCCATTTTGCTTTATCAGAATCAGTTCGCTGATACCCGAGTTTTGGTGACTATTAGCGATCAACATATTCGTGGCGCGCTCAATGTGCCGTTGAAGGGGGCGAAATATACTTTACTCGTTGGCGGTAGCATTATTGGCCCGTCGGGAGATGTGACAGCTCTCAATGGTAAAAATCATTTTTCTGGGCGAGTCAGTTCCACAAAATATCATTTCAGTATTATTTATAACCAGCCGCCTCTATTTAGCTTTAGCAGACTTATCGATAAAGGTCTGGGGATTTTGATATTCATTTTGTTAATTTCCTGCGCCGTTGCCTTTCTGCTTGATAAATATTTCAACAAAAGCGCGACACCGGAAGAGATCCTGCGGCGGGCAATACATAACGGTGAAATTGTGCCTTTTTATCAACCAGTGGTAAATGGGCGGGAAGGGACGTTACGCGGCGTGGAAGTCCTTGCCCGCTGGAAACACCCTCGGGGAGGATATATCTCTCCTGCGGCTTTCATTCCTCTTGCCGAAAAATCAGGGTTGATAGTTCCGCTCACCCAAAGTTTGATGAGCCAGGTCGCCAAACAAATGAATGCGATCGAAAGTAAACTGCCAGAAGGTTTTCATGTTGGGATAAATTTCAGCGCCTCGCATATTATTTCGCCGACATTTGTTGAAGAATGCCTGAAATACAAGGGCAGCTTCACGCGCCGTGATTTGAATCTCGTGCTTGAAGTCACTGAGCGTGAGCCTTTGCATGTTGATGAAAGTCTGGTCCAGCGACTAAACATTTTGCATGAAAATGGTTTTGTCATCGCACTGGATGATTTTGGTACTGGATACTCGGGGCTTTCTTATCTCCATGATCTACATATTGATTATATTAAGATTGATCACAGCTTCGTCGGGCGGGTCAACGCAGATCCAGATTCCACCCGGATCCTGGACTGCGTGCTGGATCTGGCGCGCAAACTTTCTATCAGTATTGTCGCTGAAGGTGTTGAGACGAAGGAGCAGCTCGATTACCTGAACCAAAACAACATCACGTTCCAACAGGGATACTATTTCTATAAACCGGTGACATATATTGAGCTGGTCAAAATTATTCTCTCAAAACCGAAGGTGAAAGTGGTGGTTGAGTGAAAAATGATCGCTTGAGCGTGAGGTGACGTAATTATAGACAGCTAATTAGCTCGTTTCGTCTTGTTACTATTGTTCATTATTTTGTTTGCTATAATTGTCTGAAATTTTTGACAGGATTACCATCAGTAGCATGAACAAGAGTAATAATCTGGATTATTTTACTTTATATATCATTTTCTCCATTGCATTTATGCTAATCACTTTCCTGGTTATCTTTTTTGCCAAACCCAGCACCTGGTTGGGAGAAGTGCTTGTTACTATAAATTTGCTAAATGCGTTGGTTTGGTTGGCGATCAATGTGGTTAATCGGTTAAGAGGAAAACTCGTTAGCCATAGGGATCAGCCTTAATCCTTCTGTTATCACTGTCAGAAAACGGCTAAATGAGTTGCTGGCAGTGCGCGTAATCTGGGGGAAATTAAACCTGGCGTAAATGGCAATCTGAATCCAGCGGCCAGCGTCTGGGGAAATGTTGGCGTTCAACTCGGTGATAATGGCTACAATGACACCGCAGTGATGGTGGGATTTAAATATAAGTTCTGATTCCTTCGCCTGCTAAAAAAACGCGCCGAATCAATCGGCGCGGTACTACATTAATGATTATTTTTTGCCAATGGCACGCATGGTGTCATCAATGGCGGTAATTAACAGCATTTGCGGATCTTTAGCACAAACCTGGTTCAGTTTTTCTACCACTTTGGCACTGAGTTCCGGAGATTGCTCGATTTTTAAATCACGGCTCGTAACGCTGGCGTTACCCATTACAGCCACAATTTCTGCAACCTGTGCGCTGTCAGTTTTTGCCATTTCGTTGGCTTCAGCACAAGTAATATAGGTTTCTGCCGGCAAACCGTTCTTAATATTGTAGTCCTGCGCCCAGCTCATTGGTGCGAAAACAAACAGACCAGCCAGTAATGCAAATTTTTTTCATCATCATTCCTTATTTCATTTTACCCAGAATGGCACCACCTGTGCCGCCAATTACAGCACCTTTAATCGCGCCTTCCAGACCATTGCCGGTCAACACGCCAGTGACTGCACCAACGGCAGCACCCACTTTCGCACCTTTGCGGGCATTTTTGCCGTCACGACCTTTTTCAGTTACTGCACCAACACCAGCGCCCACAGCAGCGCCTTTCAGCACACCATTAACGCCATTGCCAGTCAGTAAACCTACGCCTGCACCTAACAGCGCACCTTTCGTGGTGCGATTCATGTCCGCCATTGCTGGTGCGGAGCAGAACAATGCTGAGATAAGCCCGAAGGCGAGTATTTTTTTCTTCAACTTAGATGTCCGGTATTAAGTAAGTTGCACACACAATAATTTCGTCTTTAATTAATATTCACTTAACTAAAGAACGCTCGCTATTATTCAGATAATTCAAAATGAGCGCGAATGGTATAATAGTAATTGTGTTTTATGCTTGAATGGGAATAATCTTAAATAAGGATTAACTCATTGATTTGAAATATTTTCTTCAAGAAATGTCATCAGGTGTTAACATGGTATTGTAAAGGTTAGGCGATCTGAAATATCAATATTGTTGTGTGATTTAAATGTAAAAAATATTTATCAAAAAAGGCAAGGTAAGTAATTTCGCTCTGGTGGCAATAGTGTGAATCAGCGGGGATTTGAGCTGACAATAGAAGGGGAGAACAAAATTTAGACCAAATGCAATCTGACAGATACCAGTATAAACAACCGATAACTGTCAGATCAGGTTTGAGCTAATACAGCTTATTTCAGCTCTTCTGCTTCTGGTAAGGTCACGTTAAGCTCAAGAATGGAAATATCGCCATCCTTTTGCTCGAGTTGTACGGTTACCATCTCGGGATCAATTTGTACGTATTTACAAATGACATCAAGAATATCTTTACGCAACTGCGGCAGATAGTGTGGTTCTGCATCGCTGCGACGACGTTCAGCAACAATAATCTGCAGCCGTTCTTTTGCAATGTTGGCCGTATTTTTCTTCCGTGAGAGAAAGAAATCGAGTAATGCCATAACTTATCCTCCGAACAAGCGTTTGAGGAAGCCTTTCTTCTCTTCTTCAATGAAGCGGAAAGGGCGTTCTTCACCCAACAGGCGTTCTACGGTATCTGCGTAGGCTTTACCCGCATCGGCATTGATGTCGAGAATGACTGGTTCACCCTGGTTAGAGGCGCGCAATACGGATTGATCCTCTGGGATCACACCGACGAGTTTGATGCGCAGGATTTCCAGCACGTCTTCCATACTCAGCATGTCTCCTCTGTGCACGCGACCAGGGTTATAGCGCGTTAACAGCAGGTGCTCTTTAATGGGTTCTTCGCCGTTTTCTGCGCGACGTGATTTCGACGCCAGAATACCTAAAATACGGTCAGAGTCACGAACAGATGAGACTTCCGGGTTCGTGGTAATAATGGCTTCATCAGCGAAATAAAGAGCCATTAATGCACCGGTTTCAATACCCGCCGGTGAGTCACAAACGATAAACTCAAAGTCCATCGCTTTTAGGTCATCAAGAACTTTGGCCACCCCTTCGCGGGTGAGGGCATCTTTATCGCGAGTTTGCGATGCCGGGAGAATGTAGAGGTTATCAGTACGCTTATCCTTAATTAGCGCCTGATTTAGCGTTGCATCGCCCTGAATGACGTTGACGAAATCGTACACGACCCGACGCTCACAACCCATAATCAGGTCGAGGTTACGCAAGCCGATATCAAAATCGATCACGACAGTTTTCTTTCCCTTCTGGGCCAAACCAGTGGCGATGGCCGCGCTGGAGGTGGTCTTTCCAACGCCCCCTTTCCCCGAAGTAACAACAATAATGCGTGCCATAAAAATTCCTTGTTAAAAAGGGATCAATTTAACGATTGAACGGTCAAAGCGTTTTCGACTAATTGCAGCCGTGCCGCTTTGCCATAAAATTCTACTGGGATTTTATCACTCAGCCAGTATTCACCAGCAATAGATACTAGTTCGGCCATCAGGTTAGTACAAAATATTTGCGCTTCCCGGTCACCACTTGCTCCCGCCAGCGCACGACCGCGCATCATGCCATAGACATGAATGTTACCATCCGCGATCAATTCTGCTCCTGCACTTACATTACTTGTAACAATCAAATCACATTGTGGAGCATAAATGCGCTGACCGGAACGCACAGGAGTATCTATTAAACGTGTTTTTGTGTCCGGGATCGTATTTTGCGCTGGTGCCTGGGGAACGGGAGCTGAACGTGGCGCTTTTTCCTTTCCTTCAGTCAGGATTGGTAGCCCCATCTTTTCTATTTCAGCTTTCAGTTTCGCATTTTTACAACCGCTGACGCCAATTATCCGCAAGCCAGTTGCTGAGATAGCTTTGTGCATTGCTGACCAGTTGACCCGTTCTTCGAGGCCACTGACATTGAGTACGACGGGTGCATGTTTTAAAAATGCGGGGGCCTGAGCGATTTTGTCTTCCAGCGCTTGATGAATAATCTTAGGCTCTGCCTCATGCAGATGAACCACGGATAAGGTGAAGTTGCTACCTTTAAGCTCGATTGGCGTGTTTGACATCCTGGCCTTACTCAATTAGCTAATTATCATCATCAGCGAGCGATGATATTACGAAGACTATCAGGCATGTTATAGTCTGGATTATATTGAGGCAAGTCACCCCCACATTTATTCAGAGTAAAATTATGTTTTGTGTGATCTATCGAAGTAGCAAACGTGACCAGACCTATTTATATGTCGAAAAAAAAGACGATTTTTCGCGTGTTCCAGAGGAGCTGATGAAAGGGTTTGGCCAACCTCAACTCGCGATGATTCTGCCATTGGATGGGCGGAAAAAACTGGTAAATGCCGATATTGAGAAAGTTAAACAGGCATTAGCCGAGCAAGGTTATTATCTCCAGTTACCACCACCACCTGAAGATTTGCTTAAACAACATCTTTCTGTGATGGCGAAAAATACAGACAGTACTGACAAATAACCGATATCCGGCGGTGGCATCATATTCGTTGGAGCGGGTTTTAAGAACCACGATGAAGTGAGAGGAACGTTATGTATCAACATCACAACTGGCAAGGTGCGCTGCTGGATTATCCGGTGAGTAAGGTCGTCTGTGTTGGCAGTAACTATGCCAAACATATTAAAGAGATGGGGAGTGAAGTGCCCGAAGAGCCCGTGTTGTTTATTAAACCTGAAACGGCACTGTGTGATCTGCGCCAGCCCCTGGCTATCCCCTCTGATTTCGGCTCGGTTCATCATGAAGTTGAACTGGCGGTGTTGATTGGCGCGACGCTACGTCAGGCCACGGAAGAGCATGTGCGCAAAGCTATTGCAGGTTACGGTGTGGCGCTCGATCTGACATTACGTGATGTTCAGGGAAAAATGAAGAAAGCCGGACAGCCGTGGGAAAAGGCCAAAGGGTTTGATAACTCGTGTCCACTTTCCGGGTTTATTCCTGCAGCAGAGTTCAGCGGTGATCCACAAAATACGTCGCTGGGTCTAAGTGTAAACGGCGAACAACGCCAACAAGGTACGACTGCGGACATGATCCATAAAATCGTTCCACTGATTGCTTATATGAGCAAGTTTTTTACCCTTAAGGCCGGTGACGTTGTGCTGACAGGCACGCCTGATGGTGTTGGTCCGCTGCACAGTGGCGATGAATTGACAGTTACTTTCGGCGGTCATTCTTTGACAACTCGCGTTTTGTAATACTTTTGCCGCCTGAAAGGGGCGGCAAAGCTTGCATCGCCGTGCCAGACTGGTTATAAGGTGCGTTTTAACGTAATGGTGGAACACCTGATGAGCGATATACCTTTCTGGCAAAGTAAAACCCTGGACGAAATGAGCGATGCAGAATGGGAGTCGTTGTGTGATGGTTGTGGTCAGTGCTGCCTGCATAAACTGATGGATGAAGACACCGACGAAATCTACTTCACTAACGTTGCCTGCCGTCAGCTCAATATTAAAACCTGTCAATGTCGGAACTACGAACGCCGCTTCGAGTTTGAACCCGACTGCATTAAATTAACTCGTGAAAATCTGCCCACGTTCGAATGGCTACCGATGACTTGTGCTTATCGCTTGTTGGCGGAGGGTAAAGATTTACCTGCGTGGCATCCGTTACTTACCGGTTCAAAAGCAGCCATGCATGGCGAACGCATTTCAGTGCGCCATATCGCGGTGAAAGAGTCGGAAGTGATTGACTGGCAGGACCATATCTTAAATAAACCTGACTGGGCGCAATAATCCGCATCAGTCAAACCGCCGCGAAAATGGTCCTTGCGGTTTTCTGGTCATCAATAACAAGGTCTGGCGCACAGTATATTAGCGATTTGCTACCCGGGAAGAAATGACCCCGATTTTCCAGACGTGTCGCCAGAGTGCCGCGATGAAGTTAGGGCTGGCGGTATATTGGAAGTATGAAATATTTTGTACTGATGGGCTGAAGTATTAATCCTGAATCCTGCAAAAATTTTCGAGCTAAAAAGTGAGAGCATCATCGCTGTTTCTAAGTAAATCTTAGCACGCGTAAAAAGATAATTTACGGTATGACAATAATTCAAATTCCGTAACCAATGGACACATTCATTAGACCGCCTGAACATGCATGCTTATTCTCCTCAGGTGTTCTGGTGGGTATAAAACGAAAGACGGCAAATTCGGACATCAAACGATGTCGTTATATATCCGATCTACAGGTAGTTGATATAAAAATACTCGTGAATATTCTTGTGGAATATGTGAGGAAATTCATAAAGTCCTTTTATATTGTTAGCTTTATTTAGCACTATGCACTGGCGGTTGAAACAGAGAATCATCCGCTATATGGGTGATTCTGATTACGTGAGACTGTTCAATTCCAGTCTATGTTTACTCTACAATCATGCAAATGACAGTGGACAAAGAAGCGCCATCAGGCGATGGATTCGCCGTAGAATGCTACTGCCTGAGCAGGATAAACCACAGCAAGATCCTGATCTTCCCCATGATTTTCAACATAATAAACACACCTATCTTCCTGAGCGTAAATATCCAACGTTACGCAACGCCCTCCACTCATGGAAAAGTCCTGCATTAACGTCTCGTCTGTCATATTGTTTTTCATCATCCAACTCGAAATGATTAATATCACGCCGTGCTGAAAAAACTCCGTTCATACTGTTAATCTACGGTAACGTGTCTTTAGTTGAACGATAAACTTTAGCGCTATATTAAAAACGCTTCACGATAAAAATATAAATATCGGAAGGTATTATTGACTTGATCATTATCAATGACCATCTTGAAGGCCCCCCCCGGGAACAATGTGTCAGGAAAACAATAACTACTCTTTATATCATTTTAATATCGAAGATATCCCATTAACTAAAACATCTGTAATTCTATTGATCATTAAATCTTCGTTGTTAATAAAACAAATGGCTTCTTTTATTATTTTTTTGAGGCTTATTTATGGTCAGTGTTATTGCTCTCGTTGTCCATCTTCTCAGATTTATTGTGGTGGGCAGAGTCCAAAGTGATGAAATCAAAGAACTGGTTGATGTCGTAACCGGATAACTCACTGCTATCCATTCATTACGTGGCCAGGATCACCCGGGTACAGGATGAGCCGTAGAGCAAGGTCCGTAGGTTTACGGTGGGTTAGATAGTAAAAAGAAACGCGGCTGTCGGATTGTAGCCGCGGGACAAGGTCCAAAAATTTCCAAGAGTCGTTGAATTTCCCAGCTTTTTTGGAAGCACAGGTATCTTACTAATAACTAAAAAAGGTTTAAACTATAAAATTAACCGTATTTTTAGGTAATGCTTACCGACATATCCATACCGCGTTCAGACGGTTAACAGTGGGGCGGCAATCCTTAAGGATCAGCCTACGCAGCGACAGATATTGATAGCCTGAATCAGTATTGATCTGCTGGTAAGAACAGACTACTGTATATAAAAACAGTATTACTTCAGGCGGATTATTATGTTGTTTATCAAGCCTGCGGATCTCCGCGAAATTGTGACTTTTCCGCTATTTAGCGATCTTGTTCAGTGTGGCTTTCCTTCACCGGCAGCGGATTACGTTGAACAGCGTATCGATCTGAATCAATTGCTTATTCAGCATCCCAGCGCGACTTACTTCGTCAAAGCGAGCGGAGACTCCATGATTGACGGTGGGATTAGTGACGGTGATTTATTGATTGTCGATAGCGCTATTACCGCCAGCCACGGTGATATCGTCATCGCTGCTGTCGATGGCGAGTTTACGGTGAAAAAATTGCAGTTGCGCCCGACGGTACAGCTTATTCCCATGAATAGCGCGTACTCGCCGATTACCCTCGGCAGCGAGGATACGCTGGATGTCTTTGGCGTAGTTGTCCATGTAATAAAGGCGATGCGCTGATGTTTGCCCTTTGCGATGTGAACTCGTTTTATGCCAGTTGTGAAGCGGTGTTTCGCCCTGACTTATGGGGTAAACCGGTGGTTGTGCTATCGAATAACGACGGTTGCGTTATTGCCCGAAACGCTGAGGCAAAGGCGTTGGGCGTTAAAATGGGCGATCCCTGGTTCAAACAAAAAGATCTGTTTCGTCGCTGTGGCGTTGTCTGCTTTAGCAGCAATTATGAGCTTTACGCAGACATGAGCAATCGGGTGATGTCGACGCTGGAAGAGCTGTCTCCTCGCGTGGAGATTTACAGTATTGATGAAGCGTTCTGCGATTTGACGGGGGTACGTAACTGCCGCGATCTCACTGACTTTGGCAGAGAAATTCGCGCAACGGTACTGCAACGCACGCATCTCACCGTGGGGGTGGGTATCGCTCAGACCAAAACGCTGGCAAAACTTGCCAATCATGCGGCAAAAAAATGGCAGCGGCAGACCGGTGGGGTGGTGGATTTATCCAATCTGGAACGCCAGCGTAAATTAATGGCCGCTTTACCCGTAGATGAAGTCTGGGGAATTGGACGGCGCACCAGCAAAAAATTGAACGCGATGGGTATCAAAACCGTTCTGGATTTGGCGGATACAGATATCCGGTTTATTCGTAAACACTTTAATGTCGTGCTCGAAAGAACGGTGCGTGAACTGCGCGGCGAACCCTGTTTGCAGCTGGAAGAGTTTGCACCGACGAAGCAGGAAATTATCTGTTCCCGCTCGTTTGGCGAACGTATCACGGATTATGAATCGATGCGGCAGGCCATTTGTAGTTACGCCGCCCGGGCGGCAGAAAAACTCCGCAGTGAGCATCAATATTGTCGGTTTATCTCCACGTTTATTAAAACGTCGCCATTTGCGCTCAATGAATCCTATTACGGCAATAGTGCGTCGGTAAAACTGCTGACGCCTACCCAGGACAGCAGAGACATTATTAACGCGGCTACGCGATCTCTGGACGCCATCTGGCAAGCGGGCCATCGCTACCAAAAAGCGGGCGTGATGCTGGGTGATTTCTTTAGTCAGGGAGTGGCACAACTCAATTTGTTCGATAACAACGCACCGCGTCCCGGTAGTGAACAATTGATGGCGGTAATGGATATGCTGAATGCTAAGGATGGCAGGGGAACACTCTATTTTGCAGGGCAGGGGATCCAGCAACAATGGCAGATGAAGCGAGCCATGCTTTCACCACGTTATACAACACGAAGTTCTGATTTACTGCGGGTCAAATAAACATAGCGGCAGGAAAAAGACGCTCCCGCAGGAGCGCCGAATAGATTAGCGACCAAACAGATCACGTTTTTTCGCTTTAAACGGCTGGGAAATCACCACCAGCACCGCGACAATCAGGTAAGCGATAAAAATACCGAGCAACCACTGTGGCATTTCCAGACCTAAAAAATCCCACTGACGCTCGGCACAATCGCCAGAGGCGACAAACACTTGTGGCACCCATTTATCCAGCGGCAGCCAGTCCGGGAAGCGAACCATAAAATCACAGGTCGCAAACGGTGACGGATAGAGTTGAAGCATAGTGTGTTCGTAAGTTAACTGCACACCGCGGAACGCACTGTATAACCAGATAATCATCGCCACATAACGCAGCGGAGTTTTCGGAGCAATAGCGCCAATCAGCGCGGCACCCAGAACGCCGAATAACGCACAGCGTTCATAAATACAGAGCACGCAAGGTTTAAGTAACATCACATGCTGGAACCACAGCGCCGTCAGTTCCAGTGCCAGAGCGGTAAACGCCATCAACAGCCACGCACCCCGACCCTGTGAACATTGGTTCAAAAATCGCAACATAATAATATCCCTGCAATATGCATAGAATGCGCAGTTTAAACCAATTCATTCGCTGCGCCACCAGGGGGAATCAAAAATCGATCGTAATCGAACAATTATCGGGCGAAAAGGCAAACCGGGCATCAATATGCCCGGTTAGTTGTTATCAAAGCGCTGCTATCCAGCCCATTTGCATAAACCATTCGGTTACAGGGGCAAGAGTAAACTCGACGCAGAGCAGTCCGACGAGAGTCAGGACGAGGGTATAAGGCAGGGCCATCCACACCATGCGACCATAAGAGAGGCGAATCAATGGCGCGAGTGCAGAAGTCAGCAGGAACAGGAACGCAGCCTGGCCGTTCGGCGTGGCGACGGAGGGCAGGTTGGTCCCGGTATTAATGGCAACTGCCAGAAGCTCGTATTGCTTCAACGTAATCGCGCCACTCTCCATTGCCGCTTTCGCTTCGTTGATATAAATCGTCCCCACGAAGACGTTATCCGAAATGGATGACAGCAGGCCGTTGAAAATATAGAACAGTGACAACTGGGCGTGTTCCGATGCCTGTAGGACAAAATGAATAATTGGCGAGAACAATTGCTGGTCGATAATCACCGCAACTACCGAGAAAAAGACGGTCAACAGTGCGGTGAATGGCAGAGATTCGGTGAAGGCTTTGCCGATGGCATGTTCATCGGTGACACCGGTCAATGATGTCGCCAGAATAATGACCGACAAACCAATCAAGCCAACTTCCGCCAGATGCAACGCCAGCGCAGTCACCAGCCAGACGCCGATAATCGCCTGGACAATCAGACGAATTTTATCCTGACGGGTACGCTGGTGGCGGCTTTGATCGTCAAACTGTTGCAGCACTTCGCGGACTTTCTCCGGCAGCGTTTCACCGTAGCCAAACCAACGCAGCTTCTCCACCAACAGGCAGGTTAACAGACCGCAAACCAGAACCGGAACGGTCACTGGTGACATGCGCAGGAAGAAATCGCCAAAATGCCAGCCAGCGGCTTTGGCGATAATCAGGTTTTGCGGCTCACCCACCATGGTCATTACGCCACCTAATGCGGTACCGACGCCAGCGTGCATCATCAGACTACGCAGGAACCCACGGAACTGCTCCAGAACAACTTTGTAATGCTGGTCGATATGACTATCGTCTTGCAGGTCGGTATCTTCGGTACGGGAAGAGGCTACGCGGTGATAAATGCCATAAAAGCCTACTGCAACACTGATCACCACCGCCACGACGGTTAAAGCATCGAGGAACGCGGAGAGAAACGCTGCCGCAATGCAAAAAGAGAGCGATAGCAGCATTTTGGAGCGAATGCTTAACAGCAAGCGAGTAAAAATGAACAGCAACAGCTGTTTCATAAAATAGATGCCCGCCACCATAAACATCAGTAACAGCAAGACTTCAAGGTTTGCCGCCACTTCTTCACGGACATGTTTCGCGCTGGTCATGCCGATGAAGACGGCTTCGATAGCCAATAGACCGCCGGGGAGCAGCGGGTAGCATTTCAGAGCCATTGCCAGTGTGAAAATAAACTACCGCTACCAGCAGCCAGCCAGCAACAAAAGGACTGATGAGAAAAATTAGCGGATTAATAATTAAAAAAATGATGAGGGCAAGTTTGTACCAGTCAGGTGACTGGCCTAAAAAAATTGCGCCATAACGCGCGGCCCCAGGAGATTTCCATGATGGTTTCCCTTACCTTAGTAATAATCAATGATGTTTTTATGTTTAAGCGCAAAGCTTAACGGTCGTGCAGGAGTGAGGCAAGTATTGATGATCAAGGAGAAAGAGATGCAGAAAATGAAGCCTTGATCCCTTTTTTCTTCTTTTTGTCTGCTATCAGCGTGATTAGCCCTCTGGTATGATGAGTGCAACTTTGTTTTGCTGTGTTATGGAAATCTCACTATGGTCATTAAGGCGCAAAGCCCGGCGGGTTTCGCGGAAGAGTACATTATTGAAAGTATCTGGAATAACCGCTTCCCGCCCGGGACTATTTTGCCCGCAGAACGTGAACTTTCAGAATTAATTGGCGTAACGCGTACTACGTTACGTGAAGTGTTGCAGCGCCTGGCGCGAGACGGCTGGCTGACTATTCAACACGGCAAACCGACGAAGGTGAATAATTTCTGGGAAACCTCCGGGTTGAATATTCTTGAGACGCTGGCGCGACTGGATCACGAAAGTGTGCCGCAGCTTATTGATAATTTGCTGTCAGTGCGTACCAATATTTCGACAATTTTTATTCGCACCGCATTTCGTCAGCATCCTGATAAAGCGCAAGAAGTGTTGGCAACCGCCAATGAAGTGGCCGATCACGCCGACGCCTTTGCTGACCTGGATTACAACATTTTCCGCGGTCTGGCGTTTGCTTCCGGTAACCCAATTTACGGTCTGATCCTCAACGGGATGAAAGGGCTGTATACGCGAATTGGTCGTCACTATTTCGCTAATCCGGAGGCGCGCAGTCTGGCACTGGGCTTCTATCACAAGCTATCGGCATTGTGCACTGAAGGCGCGCATGATCAGGTTTACGAAACAGTGCGCCGCTATGGGCATGAGAGTGGCGAGATATGGCACCGGATGCAGAAAAATCTGCCGGGTGATTTAGCCATTCAGGGGCGATAATCCCTTCCGTTTAAAAAGCAAACCCCTCAAACGAGGGGTTTTTTGTTGTTTTTACAGATTTCCCATTCTCGGCGGGCAACGTTCCAGCAACTCGACGCTGCCGTCTTCGTTTTGCTGTTCGAGCATCACATCAAATCCCCACAGGCGATGCACATGCTTCAGCACCTCTTTACGCCCCCGGTCCAGCGGAGCGCGGTTATGCGGAATGTAGCGCAGCGTCAGTGAACGGTCGCCGCGTAAATCTACGTTCCAGATCTGAATATTCGGCTCCAGATTACTTAAGTTATATTGCGACGATAATCGGTTACGGATCTCCCGATAACCTTCCTCATTATGAATGGCAGAAATTTCCAGATAATTATGGCGATCGTCGTCCAGAACGGTGAAGAAGCGAAAATCACGCATCACTTTCGGTGACAGGAACTGGCTAATAAAACTCTCATCTTTGAAATCACGCATCGCAAAATGCAATGTTTCCAGCCAGTCAGAACCGGCGATATCCGGGAACCAGTATTTGTCTTCTTCCGTCGGCGACTGACAAATCCGTTTAATATCCTGGAACATGGCGAAACCAAGCGCATACGGATTTATTCCGCTGTACCACGGGCTGTTATAGGGCGGCTGGAAAACCACATTGGTGTGGCTGTGCAAAAACTCCAGCATAAAGCGTTCGGTCACTTTCCCTTCATCGTACAGATGGTTAAGGATGGTGTAGTGCCAGAAGGTCGCCCAGCCTTCATTCATCACCTGGGTCTGTTTTTGCGGATAAAAATACTGGCTCACCTTTCGCACAATACGCAGAATTTCACGCTGCCATGATTCCAGTAGTGGGGCATTTTTCTCCATAAAATAAAGCAGGTTTTCTTGCGGCTCGGAAGGATAGCGGCGCGCTTCGGCGACTGTTTTCTCTTCTTCGCGCTTCGGCAGGGTACGCCACAGCATGTTGACCTGACTTTGCAGATACTCCTCGCGACTTTTTCTGCCGGGCTTTTTCCTCCTGGAGAGAGATTTTTTGCGGACGTTTGTAACGGTCCACGCCGTAGTTCATCAGGGCATGACAGGAGTCCAGCAGCTTTTCTACTTCATCAACGCCATAACGCTCTTCGCACTCGGTAATATATTTACGGGCAAAAATCAGATAATCGACAATCGAACTGGCGTCGGTCCAGCTGCGAAACAGGTAATTGTTTTTGAAGAAAGAGTTGTGACCATAGCAGGCATGTGCCATCACCAGCGCCTGCATGGTAATGGTGTTCTCTTCCATCAGGTAAGCGATACACGGGTTAGAGTTAATGACAATTTCATAGGCCAGCCCTTGCTGACCGTGCTTATACAGACGTTCGGTTTCGATAAACTTTTTACCGAATGACCAGTGCGGATAGTTGATCGGCATGCCGACGCTGGAGTAGGCATCCATCATCTGTTCCGAGGTTATCACTTCAATCTGGTGCGGGTAGGTATCCAGCCGATAGAGTTTCGCCACCCGGTCTATCTCTGCAAGGTAAACATCCAGCAGGTCGAACGTCCAGTCGGGTCCATCGCTCAAACGTGTGGTGTCCTTATTCATAGAATCGATCGTCGCCATACGCGCACCTCATTGTTGTCGGCGCTCTCTGTGTGGAGCACCTCATTTCAAGCATAGAACACCTGTTAAAAACCGCGTCGCCGGAGAATTTTTTTTCTTTGCGATTTCTTATTATCGGAGTGCCAATAATTAGCTTCTCAACGGAATTTTCTGCTGGATAAAAAGCACGTTCAGCAGGAGATGCCAAAGACAGTATATTCCCGCTGTGTCAGGGAGATGTGAGCTGGCTCACCATAAAAAAGCTGTATGTTGAATAATATTTTCAACTGAGTTATCAAGATGTAATTAGATTATTATTCTTTTACTGTATCTACCGTTATCGGAGTGGCTATGCGAGTTGTCATACTGGGAAGTGGTGTGGTAGGCGTTGCCAGCGCCTGGTATCTGAATCAGGCAGGACATGAGGTCACCGTCATTGATCGGGAACCGGGGGCGGCTCTTGAAACCAGCGCAGCGAATGCCGGGCAAATCTCCCCTGGCTATGCCGCGCCGTGGGCAGCACCAGGCGTGCCTTTAAAAGCGATTAAATGGATGTTTCAGCGCCATGCGCCGCTGGCCGTTCGTCTCGACGGTACGCAGTTCCAGTTGAAATGGATGTGGCAAATGTTACGTAACTGCGACACCAGCCACTATATGGAAAATAAAGGGCGGATGGTGCGCCTGGCGGAATACAGTCGTGATTGCCTGAAAGCATTACGCGCAGAGACAAATATCCAGTATGAAGGTCGGCAGGGCGGGACGCTGCAACTGTTCCGTACCGAACAACAATATGAAAATGCCACTCGCGATATCGCCGTGCTGGAAGATGCTGGTGTGCCGTACAAATTACTGGAATCCAGCCGCCTGGCAGAAGTGGAGCCCGCACTGGCAGAAGTGGCGCATAAACTGACCGGCGGTCTGCAACTGCCCAATGATGAAACCGGAGACTGCCAGCTCTTTACCCAGAATCTGGCGCGGATGGCGGAGCAGGCGGGGGTTAAATTCCGCTTTAATACGCCCGTTGACCAACTGCTTTGCGACGGCGAGCAAATCTACGGCGTGAAGTGTGGTGATGAAGTGATTAAGGCCGATGCGTATGTGATGGCGTTTGGTTCTTACTCGACGGCGATGCTCAAAGGCATTGTTGATATTCCGGTGTATCCGCTGAAGGGGTATTCCCTGACCATTCCAATTGCGCAGGAAGATGGCGCGCCGGTATCCACCATTCTTGATGAAACCTACAAAATCGCCATTACCCGTTTCGATAACCGTATCCGCGTTGGTGGAATGGCGGAAATTGTTGGCTTTAACACTGAACTGTTACAGCCGCGTCGTGAAACGCTGGAAATGGTCGTTCGCGATCTCTATCCGCGCGGCGGTCATGTCGAGCAGGCGACTTTCTGGACCGGTTTGCGCCCGATGACGCCAGACGGCACGCCGATTGTTGGTCGTTCACGCTTTAAAAATCTGTGGCTGAATACCGGTCACGGTACGCTCGGCTGGACGATGGCTTGCGGTTCCGGTCAGTTGTTAAGCGATCTACTCTCGGGGCGCACGCCCGCTATCCCGTATGAGGATTTAAGCGTAGCGCGCTACAGCCGTGGATTTACGCCATCACGCCCGGGCCATTTACATGGCGCGCACAGCTAAGGAATCGAGATGACCAGACCGATACAGGCCAGCCTCGATCTACAGGCATTAAAACAGAATCTGAACATTGTCCGCCAGGCCGCGCCGCACGCGCGCGTCTGGTCGGTGGTAAAAGCGAACGCGTATGGGCATGGTATTGAGCGTATCTGGAGTGCGCTCGGGGCTACCGATGGCTTTGCCGTTACTTAATCTGGAAGAGGCCATTACCCTACGTGAGCGCGGCTGGAAAGGGCCGATCCTCATGTTGGAAGGTTTTTTCCACGCCCAGGATCTGGAGATTTATGACCAGTATCGCCTGACTACCTGCGTCCACAGTAACTGGCAGCTCAAAGCGTTGCAAAACGCGCGACTAAAAGCACCCCTGGATATTTATCTTAAAGTGAACAGTGGAATGAATCGGCTGGGCTTCCTGCCCGATCGCGTGTCCACCGTTTGGCAGCAACTGCGGGCGATGGCGAATGTTGGCGAAATGACCCTGATGTCGCATTTTGCCGAGGCCGAACATCCTGATGGGATTACCGAGGCGATGGCGCGTGTTGACCAGGCGGCGGAAGGGCTGGAGTGTCGACGCTCGTTGTCTAACTCGGCGGCGACGCTGTGGCATCCGGAAGCGCATTTTGACTGGGTGCGTCCGGGGATTGTTTTGTATGGTGCATCACCGTCCGGTCAGTGGCGCGATATCGCCAATACCGGATTACGTCCGGTAATGACGTTAAGTAGCGAGATTATTGGTGTCCAGACGCTGAAAGCGGGAGAGCGCGTGGGCTATGGCGGTCGCTATACCGCGCGTGATGAACAGCGAATCGGCATTGTCGCCGCCGGATACGCCGACGGTTATCCGCGGCATGCGCCAACCGGTACCCCTGTTTTAGTCGACGGCGTACGCACCATGACGGTAGGGACTGTCTCGATGGATATGCTGGCGGTCGATTTAACGCCTTGCCCGCAGGCGGGTATTGGTACCCCGGTTGAGCTGTGGGGCAAAGAGATCAAAATTGATGATGTCGCCGCCGCTGCCGGAACTGTTGGCTATGAATTGATGTGCGCGCTGGCGTTACGTGTGCCTGTTGTGACGGTGTAACTTGCTGTAGCCGGATGCGACCAGCGTCGCATCCGGCGATACAAGACGGATCAAACTTAAGATTCGGCTTCTTCCTCCGCTACCCGAACGCCAATCTTCAGTACTTCATTATCTTCTTTCTCGGCCACCGTCCAGATCATCCCGGCAAACTCCACCTGATCACCGACAACCGGAGCCGCGCCTAACAATTGCTGGACAATTTCCCCCAGCGTTTGCTGTTTATCGCGATACTCCCGACCATCTTCCAGACCATATATCAGCGCCACATCGGCATATTTGGCACTGGCTTCAAGAATGAAGTCACCAAAGAAGCGTTGATCCAGCGCGACTGGCGGTGACTGGCTGAACAGTTTACCGAGCGCCGGGAGATCGCGTTCCCGACCAATCACGCACAAGACGTCGCCTTCACGCAGTCGGGTGCTGCCGGTGGGATGAAGCAACTGGTTATCACGAAATAGTGCCGCAATACGCGTCTCTTTTGGCATATGCAGATCGCGCAGCGCCGCGCCCACGCACCATTTATCGGCACTCAACTGATAAACAAACTGTTCCCACGGGTTTTCCGGATGAATATCAAGGCCAACGCGTGATACCGGGCGTCCGACGGGCGGAACCACCACTTTGGCTTTTTTCGCCGCCCACGAGAGCGATGTTCCCTGTAACAACAGCGAAACCAGAACCACGAAGAAGGCGACATTAAAGAACAGACGCGCATTCTCCAGGCCCGCCATCATCGGGAACACCGCCAGGATAATTGGCACCGCGCCGCGCAGTCCGACCCAACTGATAAATACGCGCTCACGCAAATTGAAGCCACGGAACGGCAGCAATCCGGCAAATACCGAAAGGGGACGAGCGAAGAAAATCATCCATGCGGACAAAATGAGCGCCGGAATGGCAATAGGCAGTAAGTCGCTTGGGTTAACCAACAGCCCAAGTACCAGGAACATGGCGATTTGCGCCAGCCAGGCGAGGCCGTCGAAATTCTGCAGAATGCCGTAGCGGTTGCGAATAGGGCGATTACCCAGCAGAAAACCGCACAGATACACCGCCAGAATACCGCTACCTTCCAGCGCAGTGGTTAATGAGAAAATCAGAATACCGCCGCTTAATGCCAGCAATGGATATAATCCGGCAGGCAGGGCGATGCGGTTGATCATTTGCAGCAGTAAATAACCGCCACCAAGACCTATTACAATGCCCAGACCAAATTGCTGCAGAATATCGACAATGAACATCCAGCTAATATTGCTCTCATGATGCTGGATCATCGCAATCAGGGTAATGGTCAGAAACACGGCCATCGGATCATTACTGCCGGATTCTATTTCCAGCGTCGAGCCAACACGTTCGTTAAGCCCCTTGCCGCCAAGCAGAGAAAATACCGCAGCGGCATCCGTGGAACCGACAATAGCGCCGATTAATAAGCCTTCAATCAAATTGAGATTAAACAGCCACGCTGCCATCATGCCGGTTAAACCAGAAGTAATCAGCACGCCCACCGTCGCCAGTGACAGCGCCGGGCCTAACGCCACGCGAAATGAACTGGCCTGGGTACGCATCCCACCGTCGAGCAAAATAATCGCCAGCGCGAGGTTACTTACCATGTAAGCAAAAGGATAATTATCAAACGGGATGCCGCCGACGCCATCAACCCCCGCCAGCATGCCGATCGCCAGAAAAATAACCAGAATGGGAATGCCAAGACGGGAAGAAAATGAACTAAGTAAAATACTGCTGGTGACAAGGATGGATCCTAAGATGAAAAGGCTAATTATTGTTGTGGCATCCAACGGTCGGTTACTCCTGATTACGCTGTCTCTTATATAAACCCTACCATATTAGCGGCAGAAACAGCGTTTTACTTAGCCCTGAATCGTGATTTTTTTACACTTTTAAGAACAGGATGACCACTAATCGTCAACTGTGTGCCTTCCTGGGTGTGATTAAGCGTGGCATGTGCGCCCAACGGCAGCGTAACTGTGCGTTGTTCATGACCAAAATCGAGGCCAGTTATGAGTGGAATAGACAGGCGGGAACGCAAGAACGCGTACACCGACTCCAGGTTGTAACCCGCGTCATAATCATTGGGCGTGCTACCACTGAAGCTACCGAGGATAATCGCCTTTTGACGCGGTAAAATTCCGGCATGATAGAGCTGTAACAGCATACGTTCGACGCGGAAAGGGTGCTCGTTAATATCTTCCAGCACCAGAATACCGTTCTCAATTTGCGGCATCCACGGCGTACCAATCAGCGAAATCAGCATCGCGAGATTGCCTCCCCACAATGTGCCTTCGGTCCGACACGTCGGGCCTTCCCCTTGCCATTCAATGGTGAATGTTTCATTGCGTAATGCCAGCCAGAAATGGTGCTCGGTAAAGGCGTTCAGCTCTTCCGCGCCAAAATTCGCCACCAGCATCGGGCCGCTAAAGGTGATGACATTACCCTGGGTCAGCAGTCCACACTGGATGGCTGTGAAATCGCTATGCCCGCAGATCAGCAACGGATCATGTTGTTGGCGAGCAACCAGCGCCTGCCAGTCAATATCCGCCAGTAAGCGGCTGGCACCGTAACCGCCGCGAACCGCCAGTACGATAGTGTTGGGTGATGTCAGCCCTGCAAGAGAATTAATATCCGCCAGACGCTCCGTTTCCGTACCTGCAAACCGCTCACAGCGACGGGCAATGACCTCTACGTTATTGACCTGATGACCCGCATCCATCAGGCGTTGAATACCGCGCTGCGCGGCGTGCTGATTAATGCAGTAACCCGACGGGGCGATTAAGTGAAACTGAGACATGGCAATTCCTTGCTGACAACAGAAACGAATTGTATATCATGCCGCTTAGGTGTGCCGTTGTCACCTCAACGGCGATTCCAGGCTATAAGGATAGATGAAGTGAAATTGAGATGGTTTGCCTTTTTGATTGTGTTATTAGCGGGTTGTTCATCAAAACATGACTATACGAACCCTCCGTGGAACGCGAAAGTTCCGGTACAACGTGCAATGAAGTGGATGCCAATTAGTCAGAAAGCCGGTGCGGCCTGGGGGGTCGATCCACAATTGATCACGGCGATTATCGCTATCGAGTCGGGCGGTAACCCGAACGCGGTGAGTAAATCGAATGCCATTGGTTTGATGCAGTTAAAAGCCTCCACGTCCGGACGCGATGTTTATCGCCGTATGGGCTGGAGTGGTGAGCCGACGACCAGTGAGCTGAAAAATCCAGAGCGTAATATCTCAATGGGGGCAGCTTACCTGAATATTCTGGAAACCGGCCCGCTGGCAGGTATTGAAGATCCGAAAGTACTGCAATATGCGCTGGTAGTGTCATACGCTAACGGGGCAGGCGCACTGCTACGGACTTTCTCCTCAGATCGGAAAAAGGCGATCAGCAAAATCAACGATCTGGACGCTGACGAGTTCCTCGATCACGTCGCGAGAAATCACCCCGCGCCGCAGGCTCCACGCTATATCTATAAACTCGAGCAGGCTCTGGACGCAATGTAACTCAGTCGCGTACTTTGTCCGCTTTCTCACGGGCTTCCCGCTCGAGTGAGAAAATAATTCGCTGTAATTGCCGCTCCACCGTCGGGCTGACGTTAAGAAAACGAAAGCTCAGACGGGGAGTGGAGACGGTTTCATTTTTACCATCGATCAATTTACGCTCGCTGATCGTCAGTAACTGGGCATCAAAGTGAAAAATGCCCCATTGTCCCATGTTGACTTCAATCTGTGCGAAGCGCATGCCTTCTTGCAATCCGGCAGGCTTTGCCGTTTCCAGTAATGCGCCCATGCCGCCTAACGACAAATCATACAGGCGAAAACGTAACGTGCTGTTATCCGCCAGTTTGGTCTGGCAAAAATAAGGCGGATGGAGCGGGGCGGAGATGCGGAAATATCGGCGTCGTTGTACAAACCATAAGGTGGGAGGCGGTGCGGTAATAAAGGCCGGAAGCTGCAGGTATTCACTTTGCTGTAATTGTTCAACAGTAAACTCGACTTTCGCACCCTGAGTTTCGGCGGTTATGGTAATGTGCTGCGCCTTAAGCACTGCATTGTTGTCTTCTGCTTGACTGCCGTAATCCAGCACCAGTTTATCCGGCTTATTGCCAGTATTTTGCTGATCAGTTGACCGTCAGTCCAACTGATACGCAAGGGAATTGCAGCTTTATGCAAATCGCGTAAAACGCCCAGTACTGCTAAAGGATTTTGTTTCAGGAACTGCTCATGGTAGTGACTCACGCGGAAAAACTCCTGACCGACAAACTGTCTTTGGTTTATCGGTGGCGATTAACAAAACTTTATACAAATGCGAATTTTTTTATCATGTCGACTGCAAATCAACCACCAGACGCCCGACATCAAACTTACCCTTGCCTATACTTAGAGCGTTGACGTAAGCATTTCTTGCGTCCTGTTCATAGAAACGAGGGCCTGAACATGGGAATTATTGCCTGGATTATTTTTGGCCTGATAGCCGGCATTATCGCCAAGCTAATCATGCCGGGGCGTGATGGTGGTGGATTTTTCCTGACCTGTATTCTCGGGATAGTCGGTGCGGTGGTCGGCGGCTGGCTGGCGACCATGTTTGGCATTGGCGGCTCCATCAGCGGTTTTAATTTGCACAGCTTCCTGGTGGCGGTGGTGGGAGCTATTCTCGTTCTGGGCGTATTTCGCCTCCTGCGAAGAGAATAAGATTTTCATAAGGCGGATAGCGATACAGATGCCGCTATCCGCTTTCACATCAGAACGTATACTCGACACCTGCCCAGAAATTGCGACCTTCTTCAATAAACCCTTCACTGTAGGCATATTGAGTATCAAACAGGTTATTGACCGACGCATTGACGCTGAAGCCATGACCTAAGGCGTAATCAGCTCGAATGTGGGTCACCGCAAAACCAGCGGCTTTTTGTGAACCGTCACTGTTGCTGTAGCTGGAGGAACGCGCCTCTTCCGACAGCGTTACGCTTAACGGCTCCCACGGTTTGAGAGTCATCCATGCGGTCATGGTCTGCGTTGGCAGATCGGTTATCTTGCCGATGTCTTTGCGTTTGGCGTCAGCGTGGATCAGGGCGTAGCTCAATCCTACATCCAGTATATTGCTGATTTTCCCCTTAATACCGGCATCCAGACCGCTGTAATCCACCGTGCCGCTGTTCTGGTTTTGAATGGTATCGGCATCGATATTGTGCGAGAGGATGGCATCACTCACCCGGTTATAGTAAACGCTGACCTCAAATCCCCAGTCGCGCGTGAAGGCACCATTCCAGGTTAAATCTACCCCGCGCGCGCGTTCCGGTTTGAGCTGTGGGTTAACAATCGCTATCTGGTTATACGCTGGTTTGGACGTGGTATAGCGTTCTTTCAGCGTCGGAAAGCGAGTGCGGTCATAGTACGAAAGTGCCAGCGTGTCTTCATTGGCAAAGTGGTATTTCCCCATTACCTGCCAGTTAAAAGCTGACTGATTGTTGTCGTCATAATGGGTGATGCTGCCATCGTTCTCATGTTTTTTCGCTTCTACGCTATCGCGCCAGTCATAGCTGATTCCCGCCACGACATCGACATTATCGGCGGCAGCCCATTGATATTCACTGGCGAGCGACCAGGTGCGATCTTCATAGCGATCGTAAGCGGCGTGCGGCGCACCTTTTTCCCGGTGTACGTCATCTTTCCAGTTAACGGCAAACGACAGCAGATCGTTTTCACGCACATCGGCTGCCAGTTGTAACCCGGCACCGTCGCTGTAATCGGAATAATGGCTGTAGCTGCCTTTTTTATTTTTCAAATCAGCCAGCGAGTTGTACATCATCAGCGTATTTTCAAAGGTGTCGCGATACAGCCGACTTTTCAAAGTAAAACGCTCGTTTAGCTGGGTCGTTCCCTGATAGTAAAAACTTTCTTTGTCATACTCCGGCCACTGCCAGTAGCGTGATTTCTGACCACTGTTTCCGCTGTATGGCGGGTTATCTTTTTCACCATCCTGCTTAATGTAAGTCAGTGTGTATTCATCGTTTTCACGCGGTGTAAAACCGAGCTTTACAATACCGCGTTTATCATCAGCCGATGAGTTAATCATCTTGCCGTGTTTGCCTGCAATATCGTTATTCACACCATGCGGCAGGCCGAGAAAATCCTGCTTTAGCTGGCTACCGCTGACTTGCAAATACCCCAGATCGTTGCTGGCGGCAAATGAAGCATGCATATCGTAGGCATTGTCCTGGCTACGGCTCCATCCCTGGCGATATCCCAGACTTGCTTCCAGAGGTTTCGTTGGCTTCTGGGTGGTGATATTAATGGCTCCGCCCATCTGATTAGGCCCCTGAAGCAGCGACGAGTACCCTTTGGAAACTTCGACCGCGCCCAGATTGTTGGTCAGAATCCGCGCCAGATCGAGGTTGCCGTCATAGGGAACATAAATCGGCACGCCGTCGAAATAGACCGGTACCTGACGGCTATCAAAACCACGAACTTTGACCTGTTCTTCGTTGCGGCTGCCTGACTTTTGCAGCACTACGCCAGGGACGACGCTTAATGCCTTAGCGACATTCTGTTTATCCAGGGCCTTCATGGTGGGTTGATCGAGAACGGTGGTCGTCGTCGATGATACGGGGTTGGACCATACGGTCAGCGTGTCGCTCTCCGGAGCCGCTACGGCCTGCTGGGTAAAGGCAAGTGATAATGCTGTGCAGAGATAACGTTTTTTGAGTCTCATAGAATAAATTCCGTTTAACAAAGAATTAAATAGAGGCTGCGGGTTGCAGACTGACTTTGATGTCAGCCGGTGTCGCGTAATAAGGCGCGGAAGTAATAAAAAGGCGAATGCCGCAGTCGAGGTAATTTTTGAGTGTCGTCAGATTAATTCCGCCGGTCAGAGCCAGCGTACAGTGGGGAGCCAGCGACGGCGCTATTTGCGCAATTTCAGTTGCCTGCTGCGGACTAAATTTGTCGAGCTGAAGTACGTCTGGTTGCGCGTGTAACGCGGCGATAGCCTCTTTCGGCGTGTCGGCTTCAACAACAATTTTCTTCTCGGGGGCGTGGCGACGTAACTGAGCGATTGCGCCCGACCAGTCCTGATTGTCAGCAAGAAAATGACGGTGGTTGGCGAACAATAATATGGTTTCCGCACATCCGGCACGGTGAATCAGCCCGCCAGCGGCAATGACAGCTTGTGTTGCCAGCAACCGGGTTCCAGGGATAGCTTTTCGGGTGCAGGCGATATTGCCGTCAGGATAACGTTCACGAAGCAACGCCAGCATTTGAGCGAGATAATCTGAGACGCCGCAACTCCACTCCAGTACGTTCTGGACCGCTTTCCATCCCTGATGAAGTGCTGCAGCGTCGCCGTAGGCTTGGATCAGCCGCTGACCTGCATCCGCTTGTGAACCGTCGCTGACCGCGTCATCAATGGTTAACCCCAGCGTGGTTAACATCTTACACGCGACAGAAACGCCGCTGACGCAGCCGCCCTGGCGGTGAAAAAACGCAATATAGCCAGGCTGGTGTCCAATATTTAATGCCCGCGTGGTCAGGTCACCGCCCTGGATATCTTCCAGAAGTAACGCATCGATTTGTGCCTGAGAAATGAAGATCATCGCAGTGCCTCCGGCGGCACGCTATCCCACCAGATGAGCGCCCAGTCGCGGCTGGCAGGGGCGAGGGTACGAGCATCTTGTTGTTGATACCAGCGATATAACCGCTCACGCTCATCGTCGTTAAGCGCGCCAAGACTCCAGCTGACGTTCTGCTCAAAACGTTCCCAGGTGCTGTTATCCTGTTGGCAATTTTGTCCACGGATAAAATCGACGTGAGCATAAATTCCCATTTGATACAGGACGTTGAGCGCAAAGATATAGTTGGGTAATTCGATCACTTCCCGACCTGCCGCCCGCTGAATGGCCGGGGAGACGAACGAGGTGCTGACCAGATGGGTGGTGTAGACGCGCAGCCGTGCCTGATTATTCAGTTTGCTCATTGCCTGGCGCATATCAGCCACCAGTGTGGATCGGGAAGCCACGGCAATATCGCAGCGTGGCAGGTCACTCCAGTCCTCTTCCCAGGCGCGCTGGATCCAGTGGACATTGTCTGCCTTCAGCGCGGCGGCGCGGCGGGCGGCAACGTTCAGCATCCCCTGACTGTAATCAACGCCATAAACCGTAGTGAGTTTGTCAGCCAGCGCCAGCGATACGGTACCTGGTCCGCAGCCCATATCGAATAAGGTCTGCGCGCCTTGCAGGTCAATTTTAGCGATCAGTTGTTGCAGGTAGCTGTCCGTTGGCGAGGCACAATTTTCAGCCATTTTCTCCGCCCGTTGGTCCCAGTGATCGGGCGTTTTTTTCTGTGCGGTGAGCCAGTTTGAGTTGCTGCAGATAAAGGTCTGCAAAATCAATATCATCAATGAGCATGATTGTTCCTTAGCGGCTAATTGCAGAGAGGTGATGATGAATTTGGTCGGCAGAAACCCGATACAGGGCCGCCAGTTTGTTCGTTGTTAACTGTTCGGTCGGTAAGCCTTGTGTTACTCGTCCATCTGGCTCTACCTGGATAATGCTGTCGGCAATGGCGTTGGCATGGAGCGGATGGTGAGTCGACATTAACATTGTCATGCCGTTATTTTTTAGCTGCGCCAGCGTGTCCAGAAGTTGGATCTGATGACCGAAATCGAGGCTGGAGGCGGGCTCATCCAGTAACAACAAGCGCGGTTGTTGGACGAGTGCACGGGCGATTAAAGCCAGCTGGCGTTCACCGCCGCTAAGGGTATTCCAGCGTCTTGTCGCCAGATGCAAAATACCCAGCTTTTCCAGTTGTTCCGTTGCTTTAAGGCGTTCTTGCTTACCGGGAACGGAAAAAGCGCCCATGGTGGGGGCCAGGCCCATCAACACCATATCCAGCACACTGAAAGCAAAAATACCGTCGTGCGCCTGCGGTACCCAGGCAATTGCTTGCGCGCGCTGGCGATGGTTAAGTGTCTGAACAGGGATGCTATCCAGTAAGATCTCGCCCTTTAATAACGGAATAACGCCAAGAATGGAGCGCATGAGTGTGGTTTTGCCGCAACCATTGGCGCCAAGCAGACAACAAATTGTTCCTTGCGACAGGGCGAAGGAAACGTCACTTAGCACCGGATGGCGGGAGTAACCCAGAGACGCATGACGGACGGCAAGCAAAGTCACTGGCGACCTCCGCGTAACAACAAAAGCAGGAAAAACGGTGCGCCAACAAAAGCGGTCAGAATGCCGAGCGGGATTTCTGTTGTCCCAATGCTGCGCGCCAGCGTATCGGTAAGCAGGAGCAGAATCGCGCCAGTACACATTGCCATGGGCAACTGTTGCTGATGGTTATGACCGGTCAACAAGCGGGCAATGTGCGGAACGACCAGACCAACCCAACCAATAATGCCCGCTATTGCTACCGTGCTGGCGGTGATTAGTGTGGCGCAGACAATCAATCCTAATCGCAGACGCGCAACATTCAGCCCCAGCGAGCGGGCTTCGTCATCAGAAAGCGTGAGTAAATTCATGCGCCAGCGGAGGAACAGCAAAGGAACGGAGCCAGCCAGAATGAGCGGTGCCGCGTAGTAAAGGTCGCGTAAGGTCACCGTAGACAGGCCACCGAGTAGCCAGAAGGTAATCGAGGGCAACTGGGTATAGGGATCGGCCAGCGTTTTAATTAGCGATATCCCCGCTCCGCACAGCGTCCCTAACGCAATGCCGACCAGCACCAGCGTGAGCACCGGATCGTGACGAGTCACCCGACATGTAATCAGCCAGACGCCCGCGACCACCAGCAGACCGCCGCAAAATGCATAGAGTTGGATGTAAGCTATCGATAATCCCCACAGGATTGCCGCGCAGGCACCAAGTCCGGCACCGGCGGAGACGCCTAAAATATCCGGTGAAACTAAGGGATTACGGAACATACCCTGATAGGTGGTTCCGGCGCCTGCCAGCGCAGCGCCCAGTAACAACGCCGCCAGAATGCGCGGCACGCGGATTTGCCAGAAGACAATTTGTTCCTGCACAGGAACATCTTCTTGACGAAGAATTAGCGCCAGCAGTTGCTGTATATCGAGATGATAAGCCCCATTTACGGCGGCAAAAGTGATACTGATAGCTGCCAGCAGCAGAATACATCCGTTCGCGGTTCTCATTAGCTCGCCACCATTTTTTGATAGTCGGCGTCACTTAATGGGCAATGCCAGAACAGTTGAGCGTAACGTTGCATATCGTTTTTAAACTGGCTGTTGACTGCGGGATCCAGCCAGGCGTGGAGTCTGCGCAATCCCAGAAGACGGTTGATTCCCGGCGGGGCATCCAGCCAGCCGAAAGGCAAGCCACTCAAAAACAGGATGCGATGTTCCGCAACGGCATTTACGCCCTGCCAGAGAGGATCGTTACGGATAAAGTTTGCAGTCACAGCATCCTGAACCAGAATAATATCCGGCTGCCAGCGCAGTAGATTTTCCATGGAAACCTGTGCCAGGCCGTGGCGATCGGCTATTTGCGCGACGTTGTGCAAACCTAATAATTCCGCCGCCTCGGTATGCAACGAACCCTGTAAGCCCGTTTCCAGCCCTCGGGGACCGCGCGCAGCATAAAAGCGGAGGTTAGCGGCGGGTGAGGTGGCGAATGCCTGAGCTTCACCAACGAAACGGCTGGCGAGATTGGCTTGTTCTGCGGCGCGGTGCTCTTCGCCTAACGTTTTGCCAAGCGTTGTTAACTGTTCTGCCGATTGCTCCAGTTTCCCGTTAAGCAATAACCAGGGTATTTGTGTCTGTTCGCTAACCTGCCGTGCCTGGGAGATCCAGGTTTCATCCGTATTGCCGCAATCAACGACCAAATCGGGCTGCAATGCCATAAGCCCTTCCATTGAAAGCGAACTGGCGCGCCCGGCGAGTCGTCCAAGTTTAGGTAAATGACGTATTGCCGGAGTTAATGGAATTGCCGCCTCGCGAGCAAAGTCAAAAGAAGAAAAACCGACCAGTTTTTCTGGCGCGACAGCCAGCAAAAGCAGATCGGCAGGCGCACCGGCACTGACAATACGCGTAATTTTTTGGGCTTCAGGAAGCGTCAATGAGGCCCAGAATTTAACTGATTGTGCAAAGGACGGCAGATGATGCAGGAACAAGGTAGACGCAAGAGCCTGCGTAAACATCCGTCTGGTTAGTGACATAAGTAATATCCTGACAATTAAAACCGCTATATATTTACATATATATCGATAAAGATCATGTTTGATATCAAGATTTGTCTAAAGAAACAGAATGATCTGCTTATTTGCTAAACAACGCTTTGTTCAACAAGAAAATTGTCAGGGAGAATGCGTGAGTGGCGGAAAAATATAAATAGAAGAGTAATGATTAATAAATTGATAATGTAAAATTAATATCTTCTCTGATATAAGAAAATTAAGACATAGATCGTATAATAATCGATGTTTGGTTTTTCGTGGAAAAAAAGAGCAATGCCAATTTTATGCGCGCAATGGCATTGCCCGATATACAGTAAAGTTAAGACGTAGGTACCGCCTCTTTTTGTTTAACCGGCTGTGTGGTTGATTTACCGGTCGGACGCGTTGCCGGAACATTGTCACACGGTTGTTCTTTCGGGCAGATCAAATCGAGCATTTTCAGCGTGACGCCATTGGTCCAGCCAAAGCCATCCTGCAACGGGTATTCGCCACCGCCGCCACCTGTTCCGGTGGTACTGACATCATATTTCTCGACCAGCTTCTTCTCCCGGTCATAAGTGTGCTGAACATTGGTCAGGAAGTGCCAGCTAATGTCCATCGCCACCTCGTTCTGCCCGTAGTTTTGCAACCCTTCAGTCGCCACCCATTGCAGGGGAGCCCAGCCATTTGGCGCATCCCATTGCTGTCCACTTTTCACCGATGTGGTGTTCAGTCCGCCTGGTTGCAACAGATGTGTTTTAGTGGCGGTAGCCATTTTGATCGCGCGATCTTTTGCTGCTGCATTGACATAAAGCGGGAACAGGGCGGCGGCAGTTAACTGATTGCGCACTTTATCGCTCTTCAGGTCGTAGTCGGCATACCAGCCATGTTGATCGTTCCACAGATATTTTTCGATCCCTTTCTGACGGGCATCGGCGAGCGTTTCATATTGGCTGGCCATCGCGTTATCCCCGGCTGCTTTACTGGCGCGGGAGAGGATTTTCTCCATTTTATACATCAGACTATTGAGATCGACCGGTACGATGCTGGTGGTGCGTAATGTATTTAACTGCTGCGGGTTGTCCATCCAGCGTGAGCTGAAATCCCAGCCAGACGCGGCGGCAGAACGCAGATCGCGGTAAATTTCAGTGGCAGGGCGGTTCGGATTACTTTTGGCGGTGGCAATATCTTCTACCCACGACTCCGGACGTGGCGTATCGTGGTCATCCCAGTAGCGGTTAAGAATAGTGCCATCCTTGAGTTTAACAACGCGTTTTTCCTGTTGCCCGGCCTGCAGGTTTTCAATACCGTCCATCCAGTACGCGTACTCTTTTTGCAGTTGCGGCAGATATTGTTTCAACGCGTCGTCACCTTCGTGTTGCGCGAGTAACTCCACCATCAAGGCAAAAAAGGGCGGCTGCGATCGGCTCAAATAATAGCTGCGGTTACCGTTTGGAATATGCCCATAAGTATCTATTTCATGACCAAAGTTGGCCACCATGTCAGACACTTTATCCCAGTGACCGCTTTCGGCAAGCCCCAGCATGGTGAAGTAACTGTCCCAGTAATACACTTCGCGAAAACGACCTCCCGGCACGACATAGGGTTTCGGCAACGGCAACAGAGAATCCCATTGTTCGGTACTTTCGGTAGAACGGGTTAACACCGGCCAAAGTCCGTCAATGTGTTCGCGCAGTGACTGCCCCTTTGGAGGCACATATTTTTCTCCCTCTTTCGGCAGGGTGAAATTGACGTTAACGAAATGGCGCAGATCGAACCCGCTCTGATTCTGCTGCATCCGGTAGTCTGCGAGGATCATTAATGGATCGCTGTTAGGAATGGCATCGGCAAAAGTTTTTTGATCAGGAAAAAGTTTGGCGTTTTGCACATCGTTAAACAGAGGGCCTAACAAAATATCAGGCGATTGTGGCATCACCGGTGTTTCTTCTGCCTGTGCAGATAGCGCGGCGGCACACAATAATACGGCAGCAGGTATTAACGCCACTTTCTGCGAGCGACGAGGGACAAGTGGTTTCATCAATCATTCTCCTTTGGCGATACCGAACAAAACGGTATTCAAGTATCAGAAAACCTTAGTTCAGGATCGCCGTAAGAGCATGATTGAAATCTTTTTCTGCGAACTGACAGACAAATCTAATTTAACTCTGATGCCTGAAGCATTGTGCTTTTACATCCAGCATTAGCGTCTCTTCAGGTTGAATCGAATACAGCTTCTCTCCCTGCTGACAAATCCAGCCAATACCCAGTTCGCGGGCAATTAGAGCGCTGTGGGATACCGGACTTCCGGCACTAAGGCAGATGCCCTTAACGACTGTCGGATCCAGTTGAAGTACCGTGGAGGGATAAATGTTCTCCGCCAGTAAAATGGTCGGCGCGCTAAACTGAGGGAGTTCTTCTTTTGTCTGTGTCAGGTGGAGCAGGGTGCGATGCAGAAGATCGTCCACATCAATATAGCGAGCCTGCAAATATTCATCATCAATCTGCTGGTATTGCTGGCTAAGTTCTTTAAGAACCTGCTGCCAGGCATACTCCGCCGTGCAATGTTCATGCTGAAGGAGTTCGCTTGCCGCTACCCGCAGTTCAGGATCGTCTAATAGTGTATGGTGGCCGGAAAAAATTGCTGCGATATCGTCGAGCCCGCTTGCTTCTGCCTTTGCCGTTAACGTCATCAGATCTAACAACGTGAAGTCAATTGCCTGGCGTAACCGTTCCTGTTCTTCTTCCACGCTCAGTGATGATTTTGCCTGTACTGTGCATAAAACCGGTTGATAATAAAAGGCTTTGCCTGTGACAGGCGGAACTGGACGCAGAGTTGGCGGTGCTATCTCTTCCATTTCACCAAAGTTATCTTCAGCCAACTGGCGAAAAGCGGCTAACGCCTCTTCAGCCTCTGGCCCTTTTGCAATCAGGCGCAGCGTATCGTTACAGCGGACTTGTAACAGCGCAATCTGGTTAATACTCTCCGGTGTTACGCACTTACCGTTTTTCTCCAACAACATGTCTGCATTAAATGTCGATAAGGTATAGACCAGTCGGGAGGCTGGACGGACGTGGAGTCCGTTACGGTTTTTAATCACCACTGCCAGAGAACGGGCTTCTTCATCGTGCGAGGGGCATATGTCGGAGATTTCAGTGGCGGATGATGGTAAACCCAGTTGTTCTCGTTTGGCTTCCAGCGCATGCATGGCGTCATGGATGACTTTGTCGATAGCCGCCCCCGAGGCTGCGCTGACGGCGGCTGCTAACGTTCCTTCGACCAACGGTGCAGCGCACAAACGTACTCTCGCGGCGATCTCTGGCGCCAGCAATTCCAGTGCGGTTTCTGCACTCAATAACGCACTCCCCATATCCATCATGACCAACACATGGTCGGCATCGGCAACGGATTCGATGGCTTCCATCACTTTGACGGCATCTGTACCGATGGGATTCTGCGGATCGTCAATTCCTGCGGCAATGGCGATTTTACAACTATCGCCCATTAACATCTGGCGAGCTAATTCACCGACACCTTCTCCCAGTCGGGCGCTATGTGAAACTATGACCAGGTTTACCATCACCAATTCCTTACTCTTTTGCGGCTAATGCCAACATTTGCATCATAAACATCACGGAGGTTGCACCAGGATCCTGGTGACCAATACTGCGTTCACCGAGATAACTGGCGCGGCCTTTGCGGGCTTGCATCGTAATCGTGCTTTGTGCGGCAGATTCCGCGACGCGACTGGCGGCTTCGAGCGCCGCCGGAACAGAAAGGTTTTGCTCACTGGACTGGCGTAACGACTCAACCACCGGCCCCCAGACATCGCACATGGTTTTATCGCCTGGTTCTGCTTTCCCCCGACTGATTACGCCGTCTGCGCCATCACGAAACATCTGATAAAGCTCTATCAACGTCAGGCTTTGACGTGCCTGAGTTGCCTGTGCCGCACGGATAAAGAACGTACCGAACAGTGGGCCGCTGGCACCGCCGACGCTGGAAAGTAACGTCATGCCGGTATTCTTGAGAATGAAACCGATGTCTTTATCCGCGATGGCAGGGAGTTTTTCCACCACTTTGCTAAAGCCACGATTCATATTCAGCCCGTGGTCAGCGTCGCCAATTTCACGATCCAGCCCAGTAAGATAATCGCTCTCTTTGCTGAAAATTTCTCCACAGCGAGTGAGCCAGGTAACAATTTGAGTTCTGCTCAGTGACATGGTTATCTCCTTATTTACCCCAGTTAAGCGCCGGGGTGTGGACCGGGGCGTCCCATAACGCCAGCGTTTCGTCATCAACTTTCAGCAAGGTGATGGAAAAACCGGTCATGTCCAGTGAGGTGCAATATGCACCGATTAAATTGCGCTCGATAGTCAAGCCAGCTTGCTGGCAACGCGTAGTCAGGCGGTTATAGACGCCATACAGTTCAGAAAGCGGTGTCGCGCCAAGATTGTTGACCAGCGCAATCACGCGATCGCCAGACTGAAGCGGTTGTTTAGTTTGCGTCTCTTCCTGCCAGCTACCTTGTCGATAATCCCAGAAGCGCAACGTGCGGTGATATGTGCCATTTTCCAGCAGTGTGTCGAACATTTCATCGACAGTTTGATCAAGAGAGGAGAAGGGGCGGCGGTCAATACCCGGCTCACCATGAATGCCGACACCAAATTCCATTTCATTATCTGCCAGCGTAAAAGAAGGTTTGCCTGCAGCAGGAACGGTACAGGCACCGAGGGCGATACCAATAGAGTGGCCCTGATTGTTCAACTTACGCCCCAGTTGTGCACAAGCCTCCAGCGAGTCGCCGCGTTCTGCCGCTGCGCCAACAATTTTTTCAATTAATACTGTATTGGCGACGCCGCGCCGCCCGGCGGTATAAAGACTGTCTTTTACTGCAACGTCGTCATCAATGACCACGGTGGTCACTTTTACGCCGCTATCGTGCAGTAATTCGGTCGCTGTTTCGAAGTTAAGAATATCGCCGGTATAATTTTTGATAATCAGCAGTACACCTTCGCCACCATCGATTTGCATGGCACATTCAAAAATTTTATCGGGCGTCGGTGAGGTGAAAATTTCGCCCGGACACGCCCCTGAGAGCATACCCTGGCCAATATAACCACAGTGCATTGGTTCGTGTCCGCTGCCGCCGCCCGACAATAACGCCACTTTTCCTGCAATTGGCGCATCGGCTCGGGTGACATACACCGGGTCCTGATGCAGTGCCAGCGAAGGATACGCTTTCGCCAGTCCCGCCAGTTGTTCGTTCAGTACGTCTTGCACATCATTGATCAATTTTTTCATTATTTTGCTCCAGCAATTAGGGTAGGGCATGGATGATGTTCAACGACACGGCGACCACTGACTGCCGGTAAATCCATTGTGCATCAGGCGGGGGAAAAGAAAATTAACCCAAATTATGTTTCACAATGAAACATATGCTTTAATAAATGTTCCATAATGGAACCATGCCGAATCTGGATAAGTAAATTTGCGATGCGGAACACCTTTTTGTCATAAGGGCAGCAAATATGAATGACGGTTTTAACAACCAGCAACAGAGCGTATCTCCCTTGATAGCAGCATCCTGGGAGCGATGCCGCAAGCTGATGAAACGGGAGTCATGGAGCGTACCGCATCAGGCTCGGGGCGTGACATTTGCTTCTATCTATCGGCGTAAGGAAGCGATGCTGGCACTCGGGCAAGCGGCACTGGAAGATGCCTGGGAATATATGGAATCGCGGGCGTGTGGACTGTTCATCCTTGATGAAACCGCCTGCATCCTTAGTCGTTATGGTGATCCGCAAACGCTGCACCAGCTTAGTGTCCTGGGATTCAATGACGGCACGTATTGCGCAGAGGGAATTATTGGTACTTGTGCGCTATCGTTAGCGGCTATCTCCGGTCAGGCAGTGAAAACGATGGCCGATCAACATTTCAAGCAGGCGCTGTGGGATTGGGCATTTTGTGCAACGCCACTGTTTGACAGCAAGGGCCGATTAACGGGAACGATAGCGCTGGCGTGTCCGGTTGAGCAAACCACCGCAGCGATTTGCCGTTGACGCTGGCAATTGCGCGCGAGGTAGGAAATTTACTGCTGACAGACAGTTTACTGGCTGAAACAAATCGGCATTTAAATCAGCTTAACGCCTTGCTGGAAAGTATGGACGATGGCGTGATTAGCTGGGATGAGCAGGGTAATTTGCAATTTATCAATGCCCAGGCGGCGCGTGTTTTGTGTCTGGACGCGACGGCAAGTCAGGGAAGGGCGATCACTGAGCTATTAACGCTACCAACCGTATTGCAACAGGCAATAAAGCAAGCTCATCCCCTCAAACATGTGGAAGCGACTTTTGAAAGTCAGCACCAGTTTATTGATGCGGTCATTACCCTTAAACCGATAATTGAAACGCAAGGGACCAGCTTTATTCTGTTGCTCCATCCGGTAGAACAGATGCGGCAGTTGATGACCAGTCAATTAGGAAAAGTCAGCCATACCTTCGCTCATATGCCACAGGACGATCCGCAAACCCGCCGGTTGATCCATTTTGGCCGCCAGGCGGCGCGCAGCAGTTTCCCGGTGTTACTCTGTGGAGAAGAAGGCGTTGGCAATGCACTGTTAAGTCAGGCCATTCACAATGAAAGCGAGCGTGCGGCGGGTCCCTATATCGCGGTTAATTGCGAGTTATATGGCGATGCAGCGCTGGCGGAAGAATTTATTGGTGGCGATCGAACGGAGAATGAAAATGGTCGTCTGAGTCGGCTGGAACTGGCACATGGCGGCACGTTGTTCCTTGAAAAGATTGAATATCTGGCGGCAGAGTTACAGTCTGCGTTGCTCCAGGTTATCAAACAAGGCGTCATCACAAGACTGGATGCGCGGCGTTTAATACCCATTGATGTCAAAGTGATTGCCACTACCACAGCGGATCTGGCGATGCTGGTGGAGCAAAATCGCTTTAGTCGTCAGCTTTATTACGCGCTTCATGCATTTGAAATTACCATCCCGCCTTTGCGGATGCGGCGCGACAGTATTCCGGCGCTGGTGAATAACAAATTGCGCAGTCTTGAAAAACGCTTCTCTACGCGTCTGAAAATTGATGACGATGCGCTTACTCGCCTGGTTTCTTGCGCATGGCCCGGCAATGATTTTGAACTTTACAGCGTCATCGAGAATCTTGCGCTGAGTAGCGACAACGGACGCATTCGTGTCAGTGATTTGCCGGAACACCTGTTTACTGAACAGGCGACAGATGATGCCAGCGCTACACGTCTTTCTACCAGTCTGTCATTCGCGGAAGTTGAAAAAGAGGCGATTATTAACGCGGCCCAGGTGACTGGCGGACGTATTCAGGAAATGTCGGTTTTACTCGGGATTGGTCGCACTACGCTGTGGCGAAAAATGAAGCAATACGGCATTGATGCAAGTCAGTTTAAGCGTCGTGGATAGCGGGAAAGTAGGCACTCTCCCGCGTATGACTTGCTAATTAATAGCGACCATGACTGCCATGATTTGGCCCACCATTTGAAGGTGGCATTGGCTTACCGGAAGCCGCAGGACCACGCGGGCCATCGTTGTGGCGGTGATGATGGTGAGGAACACAAGCACTTAACAGGCTTGCGAAGACAATTGCTAACAGACTGAAGGTAAATGTTTTTTTCATGACAAACTCTTGAACGGTTAATGCACTGTGATTGTTATCACATAAAAGCCGTATTGTTAATATTGCCAGGAGTCTGATTATGAGTTTCGGTAACTCAGAATTGAAAAAAGCAGCGTAGCAGGTGTAAAAAAGCCATTATGTGCGACTCACATAATGGCTCGTTATTAACCGCCAGGATATTACGCGGAATTAGACGTTGAACAGGAAGTTCATCACATCGCCATCTTTAACGATGTAGTCTTTACCTTCTGCACGCATTTTACCCGCTTCTTTCGCACCTTGTTCACCTTTGTAAGTGATGAAATCTTCAAACGAGATGGTTTGTGCGCGGATAAAGCCTTTTTCAAAATCGGTGTGGATTTTGCCAGCAGCCTGTGGCGCAGTTGCACCAACCGGAATGGTCCATGCACGCACTTCTTTCACCCCAGCGGTGAAGTAAGTTTGCAGATTCAGCAGTTTATAACCTGCACGGATCACACGGTTCAGGCCTGGTTCTTCCAGCCCCAGTTCCTGCATAAACTCGTCACGTTCTTCGTCGTCCAGTTCGGCAATGTCAGCTTCAACAGCAGCACAAACCGGAACCACAACAGAACCTTCTTTCGCCGCGATTTCACGCACCTGGTCAAGATACGGGTTGTTTTCAAAACCGTCTTCGTTGACGTTGGCGATGTACATCGTTGGTTTCAGCGTCAGGAAGCTCAGGTAACGAATCGCCGCTTTCTCTTCAGCGCTTAAATCCAGCGCGCGCAGCATGCCTGCGTTTTCCAGCTGTGGCAGGCATTTTTCCAGTACTTGCCAGCTCGGCTTTCGCGTCTTTATCGCCACCTTTGGCTTTCTTCTGTACGCGGTGAATCGCACGTTCGCAGGTGTCGAGATCCGCCAGCGCCAGTTCGGTGTTGATAACTTCAATATCGTCCGCCGGGTTTACTTTGCCGGAAACGTGAATGATATTGTCATTCTCAAAGCAGCGAACAACGTGGCCGATCGCTTCGGTTTCACGAATGTTGGTCAGGAACTGGTTACCCAGACCTTCACCTTTCGACGCGCCTTTTACCAGACCGGCGATATCGACAAATTCCATGGTCGTGGGAAGCGTACGCTGCGGTTTTACGATTTCAGCCAGTTGATCCAGACGAGGGTCAGGCATTGGTACGACGCCTGTGTTCGGCTCGATGGTACAGAATGGAAAGTTGGCCGCTTCAATACCGGCTTTGGTCAGCGCGTTGAACAGGGTAGATTTCCCGACGTTGGGCAAACCGACGATACCGCATTTGAATCCCATGATTTAAATCACCTTAATATCTTAATAATCAACCTGTTATCACAAACAGATTGCAGAAATGGAAATAACTTTGCCTATTATACACGGCACTCGGCAAAAATGCCGCAGACAACGACTTATTGCGCTTTAAAGGCGTGCAATCGGTTCGTTGCTTTGGTCAAACCATCTGTAAACCACATTTCAGTACAACGCGCCGCTTCGTCGATGGCTTCATCAATTAACTTCTGTTCACTAACAGGTGGTTTGCCTAACACAAACCCGACAACTTTGTTTTTATCGCCCGGATGACCGATTCCGATGCGTAAACGGTGAAAGTTAGGGTTATTACCCAATTTACTGATGATGTCTTTCAGTCCATTGTGACCACCGTGGCCACCGCCCAATTTAAATTTGGCGACGCCCGGAGGCAGATCCAGTTCGTCGTGAGCCACCAGAATTTCGTCCGGATTAATGCGGAAAAAACTGGCCATCGCTGCGACGGCTTTGCCGCTGAGATTCATAAATGTAGTCGGGACTAACAGGCGGACATCTTCGCCTCCGAGGGTAACTCGCGAGGTATAACCAAAGAATTTAGCCTCTTCGCGCAGGGGAGCGCGTAAACGCTCCGCCAGTAAGTCAACGAACCAGGCGCCAGCATTATGTCGCGTTGCGGCGTATTCAGCGCCGGGGTTCGCCAGGCCGACAATCAATTTAATCGTCACGTTTTTTTTTTGTCCTGAGTGAGTACATAACTGGCGCGTAGTTTACTGGTTGCGGCCCCGCTTGACAAAAAACAGCGTGTTAAACGCAGATAACATAATAATTGCCAGTGTCGACTATTAGAAAGTCAAGGTGTTCAGACGGTTATTTGTAAAGTTTTGTTGAAATAAGGGTTGTAACTGTGATCACGCCCGCACATAAGCCACGGGGTGTTGTCTATACTTTACACATAAGGAAGAGGGGTATTCCCTGTTACAACCCAGAAAGTTCCGGAGGTGACACATGAAACGCAAAAACGCTTCGTTACTCGGTAACGTGCTTATGGGGTTGGGTCTGGTGGTGATGGTGGTCGGCGTGGGGTATTCAATCCTCAACCAATTACCACAGTTTGATATGCCCCAGTATTTCGCACACGGTGCAGTGCTGAGTATTTTCGTCGGTGCCATTCTCTGGCTGGCGGGAGCCCGTGTTGGCGGGCATGAACAGGTGTGCGACCGTTACTGGTGGGTTCGCCACTATGACAAACGTTGCCGCCGTAGCGATAATCGCCGTCATAGCTAACAACTAAAGTAGTTTGCTGACCAGTCAGTTTGCGCTGACTGGTCAATTTAATGCCTTTCTTACAGATCAGCCATCGCTGCGCTGCGATTCGGGAAGAACGCCAGACGTCCCGGAATCGGTTGAATACCGGATCGGGCCATTGTACGCAGAGGCTGGAATTCCACGTTACACACGCGCAGTTCACACCCTTCAGGCAGGCGCTTCACAAAACGCTGGAACGCATCAAGACCACCGGCATCAAGCACCGGAACGGCATCCCACTTCAGAATAACAATCCGTTTTCCTTCCAGACGTGATTCCAGGTCGGTGAACAGACCTTCAGCCGCCGCGAAAAACAGCGGGCCAATAACACGCAAGACCAGCACATCATCAGGAACGTCTACTGCCACCGGCGCCAGACGAGTCATACGGGCGATACGGCGCATAAACAGCAACGATGCCAGAACAATCCCCACGCTGATGGCAATAACCATATCAAACAGCACGGTCAGTGACATACACAGCAGCATGACGATGATGTCATCTTTCGGCGCATGACGCAGCAAGTCGACCACTTTGTGCGCTTCACTCATGTTCCACGCCACCATCAACAGCAGGGCTGCCATAGCGGAAAGCGGCAGCCAGGAGAGCAGTGGTGCCAGTACCAGCAGGGCGAGAATAACCAGAATAGAGTGGATCACCGCCGAGATAGGGGAAGTTGCCCCTGCACGGACGTTAGCGGCAGAACGCGCGATGGCAGCAGTAGCGGTAATACCACCAAAGAATGGAGCGATGATATTCCCCAGCCCCTGACCGACCAGTTCACTATTCGCCTTGTGCTTAGTCCCGGTCATACCATCCAGTACCACGGCGCAGAGCAGAGATTCGATCGCCCCGAGCATTGCCATCGAGAATGCCGCAGGCAGCAGGGTTCGAATAGAATCCCAGGTTAGTGTGAATTCTGAATTAGGCAGATCCCACGGCAGCACAAGTTGCGGCAGCAGTTGCGGAATACCGTTACCCTGAGAACCATCGGCCAGAACGTAGTGGAATTGCGACCCGATGGTAGCAACATGTCCGCCGAGCAGGTTAACAATCCCCATCACCGCGCAACCAGCCAGCAAGGCCGGAAGGTGGCCAGGTAAACGAATACCCAAACGTGGCCAGAAAATCAGAATGCCCAGCGTCACGATACCAATAGCAGCATCACCCACATTAATGGTCGGTAGCGCCATAAATAATGCGCCGACTTTTTGTAGATAATGTTCCGGGACATGAGCCATTTGCAGACCGAGAAAATCTTTAATCTGCATGGTACCGATGGTGATCCCGATACCCGAGGTAAAACCTAAGGTGACGGAAACCGGAATATACTCAATCAGGCGACCAAAGCGCGCCAGACCCATCAGGATCAAAAAGATCCCCGACAACAACGTCGCAACCAGCAGGCCTGCCAGTCCAAACTGTTGCGAAACGGGATAGAGAATTACTACAAATGCTGCAGTCGGACCGGAAACGCTAAAGCGCGACCCCCCCGTCAGAGCAATGACAATTCCCGCAACGGCAGCGGTATATAAACCGTATTGAGGAGCCACACCACTGCCAATTGCCAACGCCATCGCCAGAGGAATAGCAATAATCCCAACGGTTATCCCGGCAATAAGGTCACGGGTAAACCGTGCGGCAGTGTATTTTTCTTTCCAGCAAGCGTCGATCAGAGCGCGGAAAGGCATCACATGTGAGGAAAATATTTTGTTCACAATAATGTTTCATCCGTGAGCGCATCATCTGTCAACTAAATGGCAGGTGAAGGAGGCATAGGTCATACAAATGGATATTACAGACAAAAAAACCCGCCGCAGCGGGTCTTTGAGCCGGGTTCGATTAATGTTCGAACATAGCAGAGATCGATTCTTCGTTGCTGATACGACGAATCGCTTCGGCCAGCATACCTGACAGGGTCAGAGTACGCACGTTCGGCAGTGATTTGATTTCATCGCTCAGCGGAATGGTATCGCAGACAACGACTTCATCAATTACAGAGTTACGCAGGTTGTTCGCCGCGTTGCCAGAGAAGATCGGGTGAGTCGCGTACGCAAATACACGTTTAGCACCACGTTCTTTCAGAGCTTCAGCAGCTTTACACAGCGTACCGCCAGTGTCGATCATATCGTCGACCAGTACGCAGTCACGACCAGCAACGTCACCGATGATATGCATCACCTGGGAAACGTTCGCACGCGGACGACGTTTGTCGATGATTGCCATATCGGTATCGTTCAGCAGCTTAGCGATAGCGCGGGCACGCACAACGCCGCCGATGTCCGGAGAAACCACAATCGGGTTATCCAGATTCAGCTGCAGCATGTCTTCCAGCAGGATCGGGCTACCAAATACGTTATCAACCGGAACGTCGAAGAAACCCTGAATCTGTTCAGCGTGCAGATCCACTGTCAGCACACGGTCAACACCGACGCTGGAGAGGAAGTCTGCAACCACTTTCGCAGTGATTGGTACACGAGCGGAACGGACGCGACGGTCCTGGCGCGCATAGCCAAAGTAGGGGATAACAGCGGTGATACGACCTGCGGAAGCACGACGCAGGGCATCAACCATCACGACTAATTCCATCAGGTTGTCGTTAGTAGGGGCACAAGTGGACTGGATGATGAAAATATCACCACCGCGTACATTTTCGTTAATTTGTACGCTGACTTCGCCGTCGCTAAAGCGACCTACAGCGGCGTCGCCGAGTGAAGTGTACAGGCGGTTGGCAATACGTTGTGCTAGTTCCGGGGTGGCGTTACCAGCAAAAAGCTTCATATCAGGCACGAGAAGAACCTCAGGCATGCGTCCATTGGTGGAAAGAATCTGCCGAAAACTGTGCGGGCCAGGCAATATTCTTTCCAGGCGGTGTATTAAAGAGCGCGATGCAACGTCTGGAACAAGGTGACGTTGTCACCGAAACTCAGCTTGCCCGGCTTAAAGCATGGCTCTGTGCAATGGGGAAAGATTGACACCTTTCGCCACAAAGCCATTGAGCCATTCCGGGGCTTGCTCTAGCACCTGGCGGGCTTCAGACTCTGTATCAAATTCAGCAAAGACACAGGCCCCTGTCCCAGTCAGGCGCGACGGGGCGTATTCTAACAGCCAGGAAAGCACCGCATCAACCTCGCGAAAACGTTTTCTTGCGATAACCTCGCAATCATTGCTGAATTCACATTTTAGCAACGTTTCTATTGACCTTTTCGCCGTGTTGCGCGGGAGTTCGGGATCTTTAAAAATCATTGGCGTAGGAATACTCACGCCAGGGTGCGCAACCAGATACCATTTCTCTGGTGGATTCACCGGCGTTAATATTTCACCGACCCCTTCGGCAAAAGCAGCATGACCACGGACAAAAACCGGAACATCTGCGCCCAGCGTCAGACCGATTTCTGCCAACTCATCAACACTCAGTCCGCATTGCCACAGATGATTTAAAGCGACCAGAACTGTTGCGGCATTGGATGAACCACCGCCCAGACCACCACCCATAGGCAAACGCTTGTCAATGCTGATATCTGCACCACTTCCTTTCGGAAGACGCCCACTGGCGGCGGCTGCTTTCATCAACAACCGTGCCGCGCGAACAATCAGGTTATCTTCGTGTTCCACACCTTCAACTGGCGTTAACAGGCGGATTTCCCCATCGTTGCGAAGTTCAATGCTGATAGTGTCGCCGTAATCCAGAAACTGAAACAGCGTTTGCAGCGTGTGGTAGCCGTCCGCACGCTGACCGGTAATGTATAAAAACAGATTAAGCTTTGCCGGAGAGGGCCACTGAGTCCGCATTATTTCACTATCCAGTTATCCATTTTTAACTTGATGCGTTGACCGCCTTCGGTGAGTTCCATGTTGGCAGGCATCGCAGGTTGCGTTTTGGTGTCATAACCGCCATATACCACTTTCCATTTTTTACCGTTCTGACTATAGGTAATTTCGCTCAGGCGGTACTGGTCGTCCAGTTTGTAGTCGGTTGCATCACCTGGCACACCTAAAATCCACTGGCGCAAACTGTTGAGTGGAATAGGCATTCCGGTCAATTTGCCAATCATCTCTTCGGCGTCATCGGCGGTGTAACGCTGGCCTTTATTGTCCACTAACTGCACATTACCCGGCTGGGCATTCAACTCCAGTTCCGTGCTGCCCAATGGGTTAGTCAGCAGCAGACGGTAGCGATCCTGGCCAGTTTGCTGCCAGAAGAAACGGGCATACACTTTTTGTTGGTCAGAAATATAGGCAAATGCACCGCGTGTCTGGTACTGATTCAGGTTGCGCACGTCTTGCTGATGCTGACGCCACTGTGGCGAATCCGGGCTTTTGCCTGGACCTTTCGGCGTCGTAACGGAACAGGCCGTGAGCACGAGAGCAGCCAGCGGTAGCAGGCGGATAAAGCGAAAATCGGGCAGGGGCATAATAATGACAAGTCCTTGAGATACGTTGCAGTTATAACCCTTAATGCTAGCGTTACCGCCAGCCATCGTCTATGTTCAAGTTGTCTTAATTGCCAGAATCTAACGGGTTTAGGCAATTACTCCAAAAGGGGGCGCTCTCTTTTATTGATCCCGCGCATCCTGTATGATGCGAGCAGACTAACCATATCAACGTTGGTATTATTTCCCGCAGACATGACCCTTTTAGCACTCGGTATCAACCATAAAACGGCACCTGTATCGCTGCGAGAACGTGTATCGTTTTCGCCGGACAAGCTCGATCAGGCGCTGGACAGCCTGCTTGCGCAGCCGATGGTGCAGGGCGGCGTGGTGCTGTCGACGTGTAACCGCACAGAACTTTATCTTAGCGTTGAAGAGCAGGATAACCTGCAAGAGGCGCTCATTCGCTGGTTGTGCGATTACCATAATCTCAACGAAGAAGATCTGCGTAATAGCCTCTACTGGCATCAGGATAACGACGCGGTCAGCCATTTAATGCGTGTTGCCAGTGGTCTGGATTCACTGGTATTGGGCGAGCCGCAAATCCTCGGTCAGGTAAAAAAAGCCTTTGCCGATTCGCAAAAAGGCCATATGAAGGCCAGCGAACTGGAGCGTATGTTCCAGAAATCTTTCTCCGTGGCGAAACGCGTTCGCACTGAAACGGATATTGGCGCCAGTGCGGTATCTGTTGCATTTGCGGCTTGTACGCTGGCGCGGCAGATCTTTGAATCGCTCTCTACGGTGACCGTATTGCTGGTTGGCGCGGGCGAAACCATCGAGCTGGTGGCGCGTCATCTGCGCGAACACAAAGTACAGAAGATGATTATCGCCAACCGTACTCGCGAACGAGCCCAAATTCTGGCAGATGAAGTCGGCGCGGAAGTGATTGCCCTGAGCGATATCGACGAGCGTCTGTGTGAAGCCGATATCATCATCAGTTCCACCGCTAGCCCGCTGCCGATTATCGGTAAAGGCATGGTGGAGCGCGCATTAAAAAGTCGTCGCAACCAACCGATGCTACTGGTCGATATTGCCGTTCCACGCGATGTTGAGCCAGAAGTTGGCAAACTGGCGAATGCCTACCTTTACAGCGTTGATGATCTGCAAAGCATTATTTCGCACAACCTGGCGCAACGTAAAGCCGCCGCAGTTGAGGCGGAAACTATCGTTGCTCAGGAAACCAGCGAATTTATGGCGTGGCTACGCGCACAAAGCGCCAGCGAAACCATTCGCGATTATCGCAGCCAGGCTGAACAAGTTCGCGATGAGTTAACCGCCAAAGCATTAGCCGCTCTTGAGCAGGGCGGCGACGCGCAAGCCATAATGCAGGATCTGGCATGGAAACTGACTAACCGCCTGATCCATGCGCCAACGAAATCACTTCAACAGGCCGCCCGTGACGGGGATAACGAACGCCTGAATATTCTGCGCGACAGCCTCGGGCTGGAGTAGCAGTACATCATTTTCTTTTTTTACAGGGTGCATTTACGCCTATGAAGCCTTCTATCGTTGCCAAACTGGAAGCCCTGCATGAACGCCATGAAGAAGTTCAGGCACTGCTGGGTGATGCGCAAACCATCGCCGACCAGGAACGTTTTCGCGCATTATCTCGTGAATATGCGCAGTTAAGTGATGTTTCGCGCTGTTTCACCGACTGGCAACAGGTTCAGGAAGATATCGAAACCGCGCAGATGATGCTCGACGATCCGGAAATGCGCGAGATGGCGCAGGACGAGCTGCGTGAAGCTAAAGAAAAAAGCGAGCAACTGGAGCAACAGTTACAGGTTCTTTTGCTGCCAAAAGATCCCGATGATGAACGCAATGCATTCCTCGAAGTGCGTGCCGGAACCGGCGGCGACGAAGCGGCGCTGTTCGCTGGCGATCTGTTCCGTATGTACAGTCGCTACGCAGAGGCCCGCCGCTGGCGGGTAGAAATCATGAGCGCCAGCGAGGGTGAACATGGCGGTTATAAAGAGATCATCGCCAAAATTAGCGGTGATGGTGTGTATGGTCGTTTGAAATTCGAATCTGGCGGTCATCGCGTGCAGCGTGTTCCTGCGACGGAATCGCAAGGGCGTATTCATACTTCTGCTTGTACCGTAGCGGTAATGCCGGAGCTGCCGGAAGCAGAACTGCCGGATATTAACCCGGCAGATTTGCGTATCGATACTTTCCGTTCTTCAGGCGCAGGTGGTCAGCACGTCAACACCACCGATTCGGCAATTCGTATTACTCACTTGCCGACCGGTATTGTTGTTGAATGTCAGGACGAACGTTCGCAGCATAAAAACAAAGCGAAGGCACTTTCAGTGCTTGGTGCTCGTATCCATGCGGCGGAAATGGCAAAACGCCAGCAGGCAGAGGCTTCCACCCGTCGCAACTTGCTGGGTAGCGGCGATCGCAGCGATCGTAACCGTACCTATAACTTCCCGCAGGGGCGTGTTACCGATCACCGCATCAACCTGACGCTCTACCGTCTGGATGAAGTGATGGAAGGTAAACTGGATATGCTGATAGAACCGATCGTCCAGGAACATCAGGCCGACCAACTGGCGGCGTTGTCCGAGCAGGAATAATGGAATATCAACACTGGTTACGTGAAGCAATAAGCCAACTTCAGGCGAGCGAAAGCCCGCGGCGCGATGCTGAAATCCTGCTGGAGCATGTTACCGGCAAGGGGCGCACTTATATTCTCGCCTTTGGTGAAACGCAGTTGACTGAAGAGCAATGTGAGCAACTCGACGCGCTTTTGGCCCGTCGCCGTGCTGGTGAACCTATTGCTCATTTAACCGGTGTGCGTGAATTCTGGTCGTTGCCGTTATTTGTTTCGCCAGCGACCTTAATTCCGCGCCCGGATACAGAATGTCTGGTGGAACAGGCACTGGCGCGATTGCCTGAACAACCTTGCCGCATTCTCGATCTTGGAACTGGCACTGGGGCAATTGCGCTGGCATTGGCCAGCGAGCGGCCAGACTGCGAAATTACCGCTGTAGATCGTATGCCCGATGCTGTCGCCCTGGCACAACGTAATGCCCAGCATCTGGCGATCAAAAATATCCACATCCTGCAAAGCGACTGGTTTAGCGCGCTAGCCGGGCAGCAGTTTACGATGATTGTCAGCAATCCACCGTATATCGACGAGCAGGATCCACATCTTCAACAAGGCGATGTCCGCTTTGAGCCACTCACTGCACTGGTTGCGGCAGACAGCGGAATGGCAGACATCGTGCATATCATCGAACAGTCGCGTAACGCGCTGGTATCCGGCGGCTTTCTGCTTCTGGAACATGGCTGGCAGCAGGGCGAAGCTGTGCGACAGGCATTTATCCACGCGGGATATTATGAAGTCGAAACCTGTCGGGACTATGGTGATAACGAGCGCGTAACGCTCGGTCGCTATTATCGATGATAAGCTTTACTACGCTGCTTAGCGTTCATCTCATTAGCATCGCGCTTTCTGTTGGGCTCTTAACCCTACGATTCTGGCTACGTTACCAGGAGCATCCACTGGCATTCGCTCGTTGGACGCGCATTGTGCCGCCGGTTGTCGACACGGTGTTATTGCTTAGCGGCATCGCGCTGATGGCTAAAGCGCACATCCTGCCATTTTCCGGGCAGGCTGAATGGCTGACTGAAAAGCTGTTTGGAGTTATCATTTATATCGTTTTGGGTTTTATTGCACTCGATTATCGTCGGATGCACAGTCAGCAGGCGCGCATTATTGCCTTCCCGCTGGCGCTGGTGGTGCTGTACATCATCATTAAACTCGCCACCACAAAAGTACCGTTACTGGGGTAAGTCATGAGATCGTTAGCTGATTTCGAATTTAATAAAGCGCCGCTGTGCGAAGGCATGATCCTGGCTTGCGAAGCAATCCGCCGCGATTTTCCCTCGCAAGATGTTTACGACGAACTGGAGCGTCTCGTTAGTCTGGCGAAGGAAGAAATTAGCCAGCTTCTGCCATTAGAAGAGCAGCTGGAAAAATTAATCGCGCTGTTTTACGGCGAATGGGGGTTTAAAGCCTCACGTGGTGTTTATCGTCTTTCCGATGCATTATGGCTTGATCAAGTGCTAAAAAATCGGCAGGGCAGTGCGGTATCGTTAGGCGCCGTTTTATTGTGGGTTGCTAATCGTCTCGATTTGCCGCTATTGCCGGTGATATTCCCGACGCAGCTTATATTGCGCATAGAATGCCCGGACGGAGAAATCTGGCTGATTAACCCTTTTAACGGTGAATCATTAAGCGAACATATGCTGGATGTGTGGTTAAAGGGAAATATCAGCCCGTCTGCGGAACTGTTTTATGAAGACCTGGATGAAGCCGATAACATTGAGGTTATCCGTAAACTGTTGGATACGCTGAAAGCGTCGCTGATGGAAGAAAATCAGATGGAACTGGCGTTACGCACCAGCGAGGCCTTATTACAATTTAACCCGGAAGATCCGTATGAAATTCGCGATCGTGGGTTGATTTACGCGCAACTGGATTGCGAACACGTTGCGTTGAATGATTTAAATTATTTCGTTGAACAGTGTCCGGAAGACCCGATCAGCGAAATGATACGTGCGCAAATTAACAACATCGCGCATAAACATATTGTGCTGCATTAATTAATCGACACTTTACTTAAGATTAAGGCGATCCTATGAAACAAAAAGTGGTTAGCATTGGCGACATCAACGTAGCAAATGACCTGCCGTTCGTGCTGTTTGGTGGTATGAACGTGCTGGAATCTCGCGATCTGGCGATGCGCATTTGCGAACACTACGTAACCGTAACCCAGAAACTGGGTATCCCTTACGTGTTCAAAGCCTCTTTTGACAAAGCCAACCGTTCCTCCATCCACTCTTATCGTGGACCAGGACTGGAAGAAGGGATGAAAATCTTCCAGGAACTGAAACAGACATTTGGCGTAAAAATTATCACTGACGTTCACGAGCCAAGTCAGGCACAGCCTGTTGCTGATGTGGTAGATGTTATTCAGTTGCCAGCGTTTCTTGCTCGCCAGACTGACCTGGTGGAAGCGATGGCGAAAACTGGCGCGGTAATTAACGTCAAGAAACCACAGTTCGTGAGCCCAGGCCAGATGGGTAATATCGTTGATAAATTCAAAGAAGGCGGCAACGATAAAGTGATTCTTTGTGACCGTGGCGCTAACTTCGGTTACGACAACCTGGTCGTTGATATGCTGGGCTTCAGCATAATGAAGAAAGTCTCTGGCAACTCCCCGGTAATTTTCGACGTTACCCACGCACTGCAATGCCGCGATCCGTTTGGTGCAGCTTCTGGTGGTCGCCGCGCCCAGGTTGCCGAACTGGCACGTGCCGGTATGGCTGTAGGTTTGGCTGGTCTGTTTATTGAAGCGCATCCGGATCCGGAACATGCGAAATGTGACGGTCCATCCGCGCTGCCGCTGGCTAAACTGGAGCCGTTCCTCAAGCAGATGAAAGCGATTGATGATCTGGTTAAAGGTTTCGAAGAGCTGGATACCAGCAAGTAATCTTTTCTGCTTTGAAAACAAAGGCCTTATCGTTTTACGGTAGGGCTTTTTTCATGATCAAAGAAGACAAAAAAGGCCGCAGGCTGTTACCCCTGCGGCCGGTTTCGGGCGCATATTGCCATCACGGCAGCCTGACGCCCGTTTTCACCTTACTTCCGGCTACGCCACCAGCCAACAATCGCTGCGGTAATAATTCCCGCCAGGATCGGTGCTGCCAGGTCGTGCCAGAAAATCACGGCAAACTGCGCGAGCGTCATATAGCCGCCTTGTTGTAATGACAACATTTTGCGGCTATTCTTGAAGTGTCTGGTTTCAAGATTAGCCCCCGTTCTGTTGTCAGGTTTGACCTCTCAACGTGCGGGGGTTTTCTCTTTCCAGCAACCAATGCCACCAGGGATAAAGCCCCCGCAACATTGCGCCTCACCGGATAACTCCGGCTTGGTGTCGATACTACGTCTCAATTCATCTTCACTTCATCCCTGAAATGTTTGCAATGCTGTATGCGTTCCGGCTTTTCACCAGCTGTTGCAGTCGTTTCATGAGTGCACTGGATGAGCTTCCAGATCTGGTTGCCAGTGTCTACTTGTGGAAGAGATAAATACAAAAAAGGCCGCAGGCTGTTAACCCTGCGGCCGGTTTCGGGCGCATATTGCCATTACGGCAGCCTGACGCCCGTTTTCACCTTACTTCCGGCTACGCCACCAGCTGACAATCGCTGCGGTAATAATTCCCGCAAGGATCGGTGCTGCCAGGTCGTGCCAGAAAATCACGGCAAACTGCGCGAGCGTCATATAACCGCCTTTTTGTTGTAATGACAACATTTCGCGGCTATTCTTGAATTGTTCTGGTTCAAGATTAGCCCCCGTTCTGTTGTCAGGTTTGACCTCTCAACGTGCGGGGGTTTTCTCTTTCCAGCAACCAATGCCGCCAGGGATAAAGCCCCCACAACATTGCGCCTCACCGGATAACTCCGGCTTGGTGTGGATACTACGGCTCAATTTATATTCACTTCATTCCTGAAATGTGCGCAATGCTGTACGCGTTCCGGCTTTTCATCAGCTGTTGCAGTGGTTTCGTGCAGGTTGTGGTACAGGCTCGCAAATCTGATTAACGATCTGTTCAGGTAGTATGAAGAAATACTATAAGCAGATAATTTTTATTATCTCCTCCGATTTCCGCCATCGGAGGAGATATAAATGTCAGGCAAATATTGTCATTAAATAAGCTGCAAACAGTGCCAGATGCGCCGCGCCGTTGAGCACGTTGGTACGGCCAGTCGAAAATGAAATATGGCACAGTACCAAAGAGGCTACCATTACCACCATCTCTGGTGCGCCCAGAGCAAACTGCAATTCATTACCCGTCATAAAGGCGATAAGCGTTACGACAGGTACGGTAAGCGAAATCGTCGCTAATACCGAGCCAAAGAACAGATTCATCGCGCGCTGGACCTGGTTGCTTAAAACTGCTTTTAACGCCCCCAGACCTTCCGGCGACAGAATCAATAGCGCTACCAGGAAACCGGTAAAGGCCACCGGCGCATTCATGCTGGTGAGCAATGTTTCCAGCGGGCTGGCGTTCATTTTGGTGACCGCAATAACGGCAATTAGATGGATGATTAACCAGATGGCATGCCACAGGCTGCTATGAGCGGACGGTTTGCCATGATGCGGATCGTCATCATCGCTGTCATCTTCATGCTCATAGACAAACAGGCTTTGATGCGTTTTGGTCTGAATCAGCAAAAATACGCCGTACATCGCTGCGGAAATTAATGCCACAAGTAACGCCTGACCGGTCGAAAAGTTCGCCGCAGGCAGCGCCATCGGAAATACCAGCACGATTATGGCTAATGGGAACAGGGCAATTAAATACTGTTTAATACCAAACAGATTCATATATTGGGTAGCAAATTTACGTCCACCCAGCAGTAATGAAAAACCAACCAGTCCGCCGGTAACAATCATAATGATTGAATAGAGCGTATCTCGCATTAACGTCGGCGCTGCATCGCCGGTCGCCATTAAGGCTGAAATCAAACTGACTTCAAGAATAACGACGGAAAGGCTAAGAATAAGCGAACCGTAAGGTTCACCCAGACGATGGGCTAGTACGTCCGCATGACGGACAACACTAAAAGCACTGCTTAAAATACCAATAAGAGCAAGAAGGTTGATGCCAATAACCACTGGTAGTGTTTGGCTGCTTCCCCACAGGGACAGCACTACCAGCGCCAGAACCGGGAAAATAAGCGAAGTCTCCTTGTGGCGGGTTTTTACCGCCTCGTGAGCATTTGTCATTATGGTTATCCTTTGCAGATGAATTTGTTGGAAATGTAATAAATAGGCAGGAAAAATAACAGAAAGTGTCAGGATATCGGTAACATTTTACGAAATTTTACCCCGTAGTCGTTTTTTTACTCTTTGGAGTATAAAAACAAGCTACGTGTTTAGACAATGTTTGTATTAGCGTCTCTTGAGAATAGTCTGATGTGAGAATTCTTATGTTCTGGCAAGAGGGGATATTGTTGACCACACTTAATGTTCAATTTTAATAAAGGAGTCAACAATGCCGTATAAAACGAAAAGCGACCTGCCGGAAAGCGTAAAACACGTTTTACCCACTCATGCCCAGGATATCTATAAAGAAGCATTCAACAGCGCCTGGGAGCAATATAAAGATAAAGAAGACCGGCGTGATGATGCCAGTCGCGAAGAGACAGCGCATAAAGTGGCCTGGGCTGCGGTGAAACATGAATATGCAAAAGGCGATGATGATAAATGGTATAAAAAATCGTAAAACTCAGCGGCGAGTTAAAGCTATTCGTGCGGTGTTGCCTTGCAAGTGGTCTGTGGATTGCATATTGTCCCAATAGTGGTTTCAAAATGAGCAGTAAAAATGTCCGGAAGACACCAAAAAGTTGTCGCAGGGAAGTATGCAGTGGCGGAGGTGTAAGGTGATAACGCGTGATTTCTTGATGAATGCCGATTGTAAAACGGCATTTGGTGCCATTGAAGAATCACTCTTATGGTCGGCAGAACAACGGGCGGCCTCGCTGGCGGCGACGCTGTCTTGTCGACCTGATGAGGGACCGGTGTGGATCTTCGGCTATGGATCATTAATGTGGAATCCGGCACTGGAGTTTACCGAGTCGTGCACCGGTACGCTGGTTGGGTGGCATCGTGCTTTCTGTTTGCGGCTTACTGCCGGGCGGGGGACTGCGCACCAGCCGGGGAGGATGCTTGCACTGAAAGAGGGCGGGCGTACCACGGGCGTTGCGTATCGTCTGCCGGAAGAGTCTCTGGAGCAGGAGCTGACCTTACTGTGGAAGCGTGAGATGATTACTGGCTGCTATCTGCCGTCCTGGTGTCAGCTTCATCTTGACGACGGCCGCACCGTCAATGCGCTGGTGTTCATTATGGACCCGCGCCATCCTGAGTATGAATCCGATACCCGCGCTCAGGTGATTGCCCCGTTGATTGCTGCGGCGAGTGGGCCATTAGGAACCAACGCACAGTACTTGTTTTCCCTGGAACAAGCGCTTAACAAACTGGGGATGCAGGATGACGGGCTGAGTGATTTACTGGTGTCGGTGAAAAAACTTCTGACGGAAAATTTCCCGGATGGTGTGCTACGGCCCGGGTTTGCCTGATAAAACATGTTAGCAGTGGGGCATCTCTATTATCTTGAGCGCCCCATACTTACCTTAAAATGTGAGCACTTTATCGGCAAGCAGCGTCCATTGCGCCAGTTCTACCAGAGTACCAATTTCCACTCCATCAATCAGTGGAAGTGTGCTGATGCCACGACCATCGGTGCAGGTTTTGCACAATTTCACTGGCACATTTTGCGCCGTGAGGATCTCCAGCATTTGCTGAATGTTATAGCCTTCCCCAGGTTTTTGTCCGCGCAATCCGGCAGTGACCGCATCAGACATCAGGAATAGACGCAGATCCAGGTAGCTTTCCTGCTCTCGTAGCGCAATGGCCAGCCGCAGGCTGTTAAATAAGGATTCGCTCCCGTAGGGGGCGCCATTGGCAACGATCACGATTCTTTGCATTATTTACTCCTGTATTCAGGGAATTAGATGTTCAGTTTCTATCTTACAGCTTGTGTGCTGTCTGACCAATCCGACACATTTTTTAGGATTTGTCATAAAGCATGCAAAAGTACAAGAAAAATTACCAGTAATCGTTATTCTATAAAGCTGTAGCTGTTCATTTTTATTGGAAATTACTGACGTTTTGAGCCGTTTCGTCCCCCGCATTATCGCAATTTGTTTACTCTTGCTGCTGGCAGGCGGTATAGCTAGCGCACAGTCCTCTTTTAAGCAGCAAGCGGCAAATCCTTTTGATAACGACAGTGACGCTCTTCCTGACTTAGGAATGGCAGCGGAAAATCATGACGGTGAAAAACATTTTGCTGAAATTGTGAAAGATTTTGGTGAAACCAGTATGACTGATAAAGGTCAGGACACTGGCGAGCAGGCGAGAGCTTTTGCGTTGGGAAAAGTCCGCGATGCGCTTAGCCAGCAGGTCAATCAGCACGTGGAATCCTGCTATCGCCGTGGGGGAACGCCAGTGTCGACGTCAAAGTGGATAACGAAGGACATTTTACAGGTAGCCGGGGGAGCTGGTTTGTACCGCTACAGGATAACGAACGTTATCTTACATGGAGCCAGATTGGGCTCACTCAGCAGGATGATGGTCTGGTCAGTAACCTTGGCGCAGGCCAACGCTGGGCGCGTGGCAACTGGCTGGTGGGATATAACACTTTTTATGACAACTTGCTGGATCAAAATCTCCAGCGAGCAGGTTTCGGTGCCGAAGCGTGGGGGGAATATTTGCGGTTGTCAGCAAACTATTACCAGCCTTTTGCCTCCTGGCGTGAACAGACCGCCACGCTCGAGCAACGAATGGCGCGTGGTTACGACTTGACGGCCCGGATGCGGATGCCGTTTTACCAGCATATCAACACCAGCGTTAGCCTCGAACAATATTTTGGTCAGAGTGTTGATTTGTTTAACACTGGCACGGGTTATCACAATCCCGTCGCCTTGAGTCTTGGACTAAATTACACACCTGTCCCACTCGTTACAGTAACCGCCCTGCATAAACAGGGGGAAAGTGGAGAAAGGCAAAATAACCTCGGACTGAATATTAACTACCGTTTTGGCGTGCCGCTCAACAAACAGCTTTCTGCTGGCGAAGTTGCTGAAAGCCAGTCGCTACGCGGTAGTCGCTATGACAATCCGCAGCGAAATAATCTGCCGACTATTGAGTATCGGCAGCGTAAAACCTTAACGGTGTTTCTGGCGACGCCGCCCTGGGATCTTAAACCTGGTGAAACCGTGCCACTGAAATTACAAATTCGCAGTCATTACGGTATTCGGCAATTGATCTGGCAGGGAGATACGCAGATGTTAAGTCTGACATCGGGAGCGACTGCCAATAGTGCGGATGGCTGGACGTTGATCATGCCGGACTGGCAAAGTGGGGAAGGGGCGAGCAATCAATGGCGATTGTCGGTAGTGGTGGAGGATAACCAGGGGCAGCGTGTCTCCTCCAATGAGATCACGCTAACGCTTGCCGAACCTTTCGACGCAATGTCGAACGATGAACCGATCTGGGAACCGTAATCAGAAAATACGTTCCTGATGCACCCATACCGCAGCTTCTACACGAGATTTGAGCTTCATTTTTTTCAGCATGTGTTTCACATGCACTTTAACCGTGCTTTCAGTGATGTCCAGGCGACGGGCAATCATCTTATTCGGTAAGCCCTGGGCTATTAGTTTTAGAATGTCGCGTTCACGTGGTGTTAACTGGTTAACATCACGCTCAGTCGTAGCGCGGTTAGCGCGCAGGCTGGCGGCCAGAACAGGGGTCAACGCTTCGCTTAAGACCATTTCGCCAGCGGCAGCCTGATGTAATGCTTTCAGTAAATCTTCTGGCTCCATATCTTTTAACAGATAGCCATCTGCACCGCGTTTCAATGCGGTTACCACGTCCTCTTCATGGTTAGAGACGCTGAACACCACAATACGGCCAGAGAGGGACTTTTCGCGCAGTTTATCCAGCGTTTCCAGACCGTTCATGCCGGGCATATTGAGATCTAACAGGATCAGATCGGGATCAAGAGACTCCGCCAGTTCAATACCCTGTTCGCCATTACTCGCTTCGCCAACCACGGTGATATCTGGTGCCATACTAATAAGCTGTTTTACGCCAGTTCGCAGCATCGGGTGATCGTCAATCAGCAGGATAGTAGCCGGTTCCTGATTACTCATGGGTATCTCCTTGGACGTCTGTGAAAGTTTTTTCGGGAATAAAGGTGACCACCACTTCGGTGCCACCTGATTCACGACGGCGGACGCGGCAATCGCCTCGTAAACTTTGCGCACGGTCGCGCATTATTATCATGCCGTAGTGATTGCTGCGGATGGCATTTTCAGGCACGCCGCAGCCATTATCCTGAACGGTCAGTTTTACCTGATTATCGTTTTGCGCCACCGTAACCACCACCTCACTTGCTTGCGAATGTTTGAGGGCGTTACTTAATGCCTCACGGGCAATTTGCAACAGATGGATTGCCTGATGTGAAGGCACCAGACGTGGCGGCAATTGGTAATTCAGCTTCACCGGGAAGCCAAATTTGGCGCTGTACTCTTCGCAGCTCGCCTCCAGTGCGGGACGTAATCCTGGTTCGGTGAGCTGTAAACGAAATGTGGTGAGTAACTCACGCAACTGCGCCCAGGACGCATTCAGTTCGTTACGGATCTGGCTTAACAGTTCGCGGCTGCTTTCTGGCAGCGCGTCGCCTTGCATCTGTAAACAACTTACCTGCATTTTCATGCAAGAGAGCGATTGAGCAATAGAATCATGCAGTTCGCGCGCAATGGTGGCACGCTCTTCCATCACGATCAACTGCTGCTGGCGCTCCTGATGGCGATCCAACGCCAGCGTGGCGGTGAGCTGTTCAACCAGGGTATCCACCAGTTGTTGTTGATCATGGCTAAGATGACGCCCCTGCGGCAGGGTAGCCAGCAAAATACCATACTGCATATGAGAATCCGCTAACCGCCATTTCAGCGTAGTGCCGCGATCGCCAACAGGTAAAACGCCGCGTGGGCAGAGGTGGCAGCCTTTATCATCGCAACTCATATCTGGCTGACAGGTAAACTCCTGATGATTCTCTTCATCTTCCGTGTCATATACCCGTAGTTCGATATCACGCAACAGGGTTAAATTTTGTAGACCGTTAAGCACAGGCGACAGGCGTTCACACAGCGGGGCGCGGGAATGCAAACGGCGGTTGGCCTGCCACAAAAAAGAGAGAATCTGATTTTTATGCTCCAGTCCGGCAGTTTTCTCCTGTACCCGCTGCTCAAGCACGGCATAACTTTCCGCCAGTTCAGCAGACATATTGTTCAGTGCAGTCCCCAACATCGCCATCTCGTTGCGTCCGCTGATATTCGCTCTCTTACTAAAATCGCGATGACTGACGGCGCTGGCCATTGCCAGTAATTGTCGCCACGGTTGAAGCAAACGCGCTCGCAGCCAGATAATGGTAAACACCAGTAAAAGCGCCATAAAGACCGCCATTACCCGGTGGACCAGCACAACTGTCTCAATACGCGTTTCGGTAGTGCGATCGAAACCAGAAACCAGCTGATCAAGCCCGGCAACAAACTGGCTGACGTCTGCCGACACCGTTTCGCGGTTTTGTGCACGCAACAGCGCAGGAATCAATTCATTGCGCCAGTAATCCTGTAGCCCCTGCAATTGCGCCAGTTGCCCGTCTCGTTCTGCCGCACGAGTTAACTCGGTGCTAAATGCCGTTTGTTCCATCTCTTTGATTAAGGGCTTGTCATTCTCGCTTAATGGCACAGCCGCCAGCAGACGGTAACTTTGCATGCGCAGCGATCCCGCTTTGTTGATCGCATGGGCGCTGCCCTGAACGCCTTGCACCAGCCAGCCAGAAACTGCCATCCCCGCCAGTCCAATGGCGGTAGAAAGCAAAACAATCAGCGCAACCTGATTAACCAGGGTGAGCGGAGAGAGACAACGTTTAAGCATATAAACCTCTTCCTTCAGGCTTTGAATGAGCAATAACCTTAATGAATGTGACGATACATTCTGGAATGGCAGTATTCTCGGCTATTGGCTGAAGTATACCCATACCCGTAAAGAGTTACTCCTTATTTGCCGTGTGGTTAGTCGCTTTACGTCAGTAAGGGTAGGGATTTTACAGTGTCGTGAAAAATCTCAAAATTTTTATGAAATCTCTGTACTCACTATGGGTAATGATAAATATCAATGATAGATAAAGTTATATTGTCGTTTGATTTACATCAAATTGCCTTTGGCTACAGACACTAAGGTGGCAGACATCGAAACGAGTATCAGAGGTGTCTATGAGTCACTCATCCGCCCCCGAAAGGGCTACTGGAGCAGTCATTACAGATTGGCGACCGGAAGATCCTGCGTTCTGGCAACAACGCGGTCAACGCATCGCCAGCCGTAACCTGTGGATTTCCGTTCCCTGCCTGCTTCTGGCGTTTTGCGTATGGATGTTATTCAGTGCCGTTGCGGTGAACCTACCGAAAGTCGGCTTTAATTTTACGACCGATCAGCTATTTATGCTGACTGCGCTACCTTCAGTTTCTGGCGCATTATTACGTGTTCCATACTCCTTTATGGTTCCAATCTTCGGTGGTCGTCGCTGGACAGCATTCAGCACCGGTATTCTGATTATTCCTTGCGTCTGGCTGGGTTTTGCCGTTCAGGATACCTCCACGCCTTATAGCGTCTTCATCATCATCTCTCTGCTGTGCGGTTTTGCTGGCGCGAACTTCGCCTCCAGTATGGCAAACATCAGCTTCTTCTTTCCGAAGCAGAAGCAGGGTGGCGCGCTGGGCCTGAATGGTGGTCTGGGCAACATGGGTGTCAGCGTCATGCAGCTGGTTGCTCCGCTGGTGGTATCACTGTCAATTTTTGCTGCATTTGGTAGCCAGGGTGTAACACAGCCTGATGGCACCGAGCTGTATCTGGCGAACGCGTCCTGGGTATGGGTGCCGTTCCTCGCCATCTTTACCATCGCGGCGTGGTTTGGCATGAACGACCTTGCTACCTCGAAAGCCTCCATCAAGGAGCAGTTACCGGTACTCAAACGTGGGCATCTGTGGATTATGAGCCTGCTGTATCTGGCAACCTTCGGCTCCTTCATCGGTTTCTCTGCGGGCTTTGCCATGTTGTCAAAAACGCAGTTCCCGGACGTGCAGATTCTGCACTACGCCTTCTTCGGACCGTTTATTGGCGCACTGGCGCGTTCTGCTGGTGGTGCATTGTCTGACCGTCTTGGCGGTACCCGTGTCACGCTGGTGAACTTCGTGCTGATGGCGATTTTCAGTGGCTTGCTGTTCCTCACCTTACCGACTGACGGACAGGGCGGAAGCTTTATGGCGTTCTTTGCGGTCTTCCTGGCACTGTTCCTGACCGCAGGGCTGGGTAGCGGCTCCACCTTCCAGATGATTTCCGTGATCTTCCGTAAACTGACGATGGATCGCGTGAAAGCAGAAGGCGGTTCTGACGAACGTGCCATGCGTGAAGCGGCAACCGACACTGCTGCGGCGCTGGGTTTCATCTCTGCGATTGGCGCTATCGGTGGCTTCTTTATCCCGAAAGCGTTTGGTAGCTCACTGGCATTAACGGGTTCGCCAGTCGGTGCAATGAAAGTATTTTTGATTTTCTATATCGCCTGCGTGGTGATTACCTGGGCGGTATACGGTCGGCATTCTAAAAAATAAATCGTAATATTTGATTATCCTTTGCGCGGCGTAATGTCGCGCTTTTTTTACTTGCCATTTAGTTACAACATACTTTGAGGGCGATAATTATTTTCAATTGCGTCAATTAAGCACCATTAATATGTCATCCATGGGGGATACTCCTTAATACCCACCTGTATAAAAATCCGAAATGTATAAATGTGAGATAGCATAAAAACCATTAATTTACAGTCCGTTAGATATAAATCCTTAATTACCCTTAAGGAGTATCTTAGGAATTTACTTTATTTTTCATCCCCATCACTCTTGATCGTTATCAATTCCCACGTTGTTTCAGAGCGTTACCTTGCCTTTAAACATTAGCAATGTCGATTTATCAGAGAGCCGACAGGCTCCCACAGGAGAAAACCGATGAGTAAATTCCTGGACCGGTTTCGCTACTTCAAGCAGAAGGGCGAAACCTTTGCCGATGGGCATGGCCAGCTTCTCAATACCAACCGTGACTGGGAGGATGGATATCGCCAGCGTTGGCAGCATGACAAAATCGTCCGCTCTACCCACGGGGTAAACTGCACCGGCTCCTGTAGCTGGAAAATCTACGTTAAAAACGGTCTGGTGACCTGGGAAACCCAGCAGACTGACTATCCGCGTACCCGTCCGGACCTGCCAAACCATGAACCTCGCGGCTGCCCGCGCGGCGCCAGCTACTCCTGGTATCTCTATAGCGCCAACCGCCTGAAATACCCGATGATGCGCAAACGCCTGATGAAAATGTGGCGTGAAGCGAAGGCGCTGCATAGCGATCCGGTTGAGGCATGGGCTTCTATCATTGAAGACGCCGATAAAGCGAAAAGCTTTAAGCAGGCGCGTGGACGCGGTGGTTTTGTTCGTTCTTCCTGGCAGGAAGTGAACGAACTGATCGCCGCCTCTAACGTTTACACCATCAAAAACTACGGCCCGGACCGTGTCGCTGGTTTCTCGCCAATTCCGGCAATGTCGATGGTTTCTTACGCATCAGGTGCGCGCTATCTCTCGCTGATTGGCGGTACTTGCTTGAGCTTCTACGACTGGTACTGCGACCTGCCTCCTGCGTCTCCGCAAACCTGGGGCGAGCAAACTGACGTTCCGGAATCCGCTGATTGGTACAACTCCAGCTACATCATCGCCTGGGGTTCAAACGTGCCGCAGACGCGTACCCCGGATGCTCACTTCTTTACTGAAGTGCGTTACAAAGGCACCAAAACTGTTGCTGTCACGCCTGACTACGCTGAAATCGCCAAACTGTGCGATCTGTGGCTGGCACCGAAACAGGGCACCGATGCGGCAATGGCGCTGGCGATGGGCCACGTAATGCTGCGTGAATTCCACCTCGACAACCCAAGCCAGTATTTCACCGACTATGTGCGTCGCTACACCGACATGCCGATGCTGGTGATGCTGGAAGAACGCGACGGTTACTACGCCGCGGGTCGTATGCTGCGCGCTGCCGATCTGGTGGATGCGCTGGGCCAGGAAAACAATCCGGAATGGAAAACTGTCGCCTTTAATACCAATGGCGAAATGGTTGCGCCGAACGGTTCTATTGGCTTCCGCTGGGGCGAGAAGGGCAAATGGAATCTTGAGCAGCGCGACGGCAAAACTGGCGAAGAAACCGAACTGCAACTGAGCCTGCTGGGTAGCCAGGATGAGATCGCTGAAGTGGGCTTCCCGTACTTTGGCGGCGACGGCACGGAACACTTCAACAAGGTAGAACTGGAAAACATTCTGCTACACAAACTGCCGGTGAAACGCCTGCAACTGGCTGACGGCAGCACCGCCCTGGTGACCACCGTTTATGATCTGACGCTGGCAAACTACGGTCTGGAACGTGGCCTGAACGACGTTAACTGTGCAACCAGCTATGACGATGTGAAAGCTTACACCCCGGCCTGGGCTGAGCAGATTACCGGTGTTTCTCGCAGTCAGATTATCCGCATCGCCCGTGAATTTGCCGATAACGCTGACAAGACGCACGGTCGTTCGATGATTATCGTCGGTGCGGGTCTGAACCACTGGTATCACCTGGACATGAACTACCGTGGTCTGATCAACATGCTGATTTTCTGCGGTTGTGTCGGTCAGAGCGGGGGCGGCTGGGCGCACTATGTAGGTCAGGAAAAACTGCGTCCGCAAACCGGCTGGCAGCCGCTGGCGTTTGCCCTTGACTGGCAGCGTCCGGCGCGTCACATGAACAGCACCTCTTATTTCTATAACCACTCCAGCCAGTGGCGCTATGAAACCGTGACTGCGGAAGAGCTGCTGTCGCCGATGGCGGATAAATCCCGCTATACCGGACATCTGATCGACTTCAACGTCCGCGCAGAACGCATGGGCTGGCTGCCGTCTGCGCCGCAGTTAGGCACTAACCCGCTGACTATCGCTCGCGAAGCAGAAAAAGCCGGGATGAATCCGGTAGATTACACCGTGAAATCACTGAAAGACGGTTCCATCCGTTTTGCGGCAGAACAACCAGAAAACGGTAAAAACCACCCGCGTAACCTGTTCATCTGGCGTTCTAACCTGCTCGGTTCTTCCGGTAAAGGTCATGAGTTTATGCTCAAGTACCTGCTGGGGACAGAACACGGTATCCAGGGCAAAGACCTGGGGCAGCAGGGCGGCGTGAAGCCGGAAGAAGTGGACTGGCAGGACAATGGTCTGGAAGGCAAGCTGGATCTGGTGGTTACGCTGGACTTCCGTCTGTCGAGCACCTGTCTCTATTCCGACATCATTTTGCCGACGGCGACCTGGTACGAAAAAGACGACATGAATACTTCGGATATGCATCCGTTTATTCACCCGCTGTCTGCGGCGGTCGATCCGGCCTGGGAAGCGAAAAGCGACTGGGAAATCTACAAAGCCATCGCCAGGAAATTCTCCGAAGTGTGCGTCGGTCATCTGGGTAAAGAAACCGACATCGTCACGCTGCCTATCCAGCACGACTCTGCCGCTGAACTGGCACAGCCGCTGGATGTAAAAGACTGGAAAAAAGGCGAATGCGACCTGATCCCAGGTAAAACCGCACCGCACATTATGGTCGTAGAGCGCGATTATCCGGCAACTTACGAACGCTTTACCTCTATCGGCCCGCTGATGGAGAAAATCGGTAACGGCGGTAAAGGGATTGCCTGGAACACCCAGAGCGAGATGGATCTGCTGCGTAAGCTCAACTACACCAAAGCGGAAGGTCCGGCGAAAGGCCAGCCGATGCTGAACACCGCAATTGATGCGGCAGAGATGATCCTGACACTGGCACCGGAAACCAACGGTCAGGTAGCCGTGAAAGCCTGGGCTGCCCTGAGCGAATTTACCGGCCGTGACCATACGCATCTGGCGCTGAATAAAGAAGACGAGAAGATCCGCTTCCGCGATATTCAGGCACAGCCGCGCAAAATTATCTCCAGCCCGACCTGGTCTGGTCTGGAAGATGAGCACGTTTCTTATAACGCCGGTTACACCAACGTTCACGAGCTGATCCCGTGGCGTACGCTCTCTGGTCGTCAGCAGCTTTATCAGGATCATCAGTGGATGCGTGATTTCGGTGAAAGCCTGCTGGTTTATCGTCCGCCGATCGACACCCGTTCGGTGAAAGAAGTGATGGGCCAGAAATCCAACGGCAACCCGGAAAAAGCGCTCAACTTCCTGACGCCGCACCAGAAGTGGGGTATCCACTCCACCTACAGCGACAACCTGCTGATGCTGACTTTAGGTCGCGGTGGTCCGGTGGTCTGGCTGAGTGAAGCCGATGCCAAAGATCTGGGTATCGCCGATAACGACTGGATTGAAGTCTTCAACAGCAACGGTGCTCTGACTGCACGTGCGGTTGTCAGCCAGCGTGTTCCGGCAGGGATGACCATGATGTACCACGCGCAGGAACGTATCGTTAACCTGCCTGGTTCGGAAATTACCCAACAGCGTGGTGGTATCCATAACTCGGTCACCCGTATCACGCCGAAACCGACGCATATGATCGGCGGCTATGCCCATCTGGCATACGGCTTTAACTACTACGGCACTGTAGGTTCTAACCGTGATGAGTTTGTTGTAGTGCGTAAGATGAAGAACATTGACTGGTTAGATGGCGAAGGCAATGACCAGGTACAGGAGAGCGTAAAATGAAAATTCGTTCACAAGTCGGCATGGTGCTGAATCTCGATAAGTGCATCGGCTGCCACACCTGTTCAGTTACCTGTAAAAACGTCTGGACCAGCCGCGAAGGCGTGGAATACGCGTGGTTCAACAACGTTGAAACCAAGCCGGGCCAGGGCTTCCCGACTGACTGGGAAAACCAGGAAAAATACAAAGGCGGCTGGATCCGTAAAATCAACGGCAAACTGCAACCGCGCATGGGTAACCGTGCCATGCTGCTGGGTAAAATCTTCGCTAACCCGCATTTGCCGGGGATCGATGATTATTACGAGCCGTTCGATTTTGATTATCAGAACCTGCATACCGCGCCGGAAGGCAGCAAATCGCAGCCGATTGCCCGTCCGCGTTCGCTGATTACCGGTGAACGGATGGCGAAAATTGAAAAAGGGCCGAACTGGGAAGATGACCTGGGCGGTGAGTTTGACAAGCTGGCGAAAGACAAGAACTTCGACAACATCCAGAAGGCGATGTATAGCCAGTTCGAAAACACCTTCATGATGTATTTGCCGCGCCTGTGCGAACACTGCCTGAACCCGGCATGTGTGGCGACCTGCCCGAGCGGTGCAATTTACAAGCGTGAAGAAGATGGCATCGTCCTGATCGACCAGGACAAATGCCGTGGCTGGCGTATGTGCATCACCGGATGCCCATACAAAAAATCTACTTCAACTGGAAGAGCGGTAAGTCTGAGAAGTGCATCTTCTGTTATCCGCGTATTGAAGCCGGTCAGCCGACGGTGTGTTCAGAAACCTGTGTCGGTCGTATCCGTTATCTCGGCGTGCTGCTGTACGATGCGGACGCCATTGAACGTGCGGCCAGCACCGAGAACGAAAAAGATCTCTACCAGCGTCAGCTGGACGTGTTCCTCGATCCGAACGATCCGAAGGTCATCGAGCAGGCGATTAAAGACGGTATCCCGCTGAGCGTTATTGAAGCTGCGCAGCAGTCGCCGGTTTATAAAATGGCGATGGAATGGAAACTGGCGCTGCCGCTGCATCCGGAATATCGCACCTTGCCGATGGTCTGGTACGTGCCGCCTCTGTCTCCGATTCAGTCTGCGGCAGACGCTGGCGAGTTGGGCAGCAACGGCATTTTGCCAGACGTCGAAAGCCTGCGTATCCCGGTACAGTATCTGGCGAACCTGCTGACCGCAGGCGACACCCAACCGGTACTGCGTGCGCTGAAACGCATGCTGGCGATGCGTCATTACAAACGTGCTGAAACCGTTGACGGTAAAGTTGATACCCGTGCGCTGGAAGAGGTCGGTCTGACCGAAGCCCAGGCACAGGAAATGTATCGTTATCTGGCGATTGCTAACTACGAAGATCGTTTTGTGGTGCCGAGCAGTCATCGTGAACTGGCGCGGGAAGCCTTCCCGGAGAAAAATGGCTGCGGCTTTACCTTTGGTGACGGCTGCCACGGTTCAGATACCAAATTCAATCTGTTCAACAGCCGTCGTATCGATGCCATCGATGTGACCAGCAAAACGGAGCCGCATCCATGATCGAACTCGTGATTGTATCGCGTCTCCTTGAATATCCGGATGCTGCCTTATGGCAGCATCAACAGGAGATGTTCGAGGCGATTGCCGCGTCGGAAAATTTGTCGAAAGAAGATGCCCATGCGCTGGGCATTTTCCTGCGCGATTTAACGGCGCTGGATCCGCTGGATGCCCAGGCGCAGTACAGCGAACTGTTCGACCGTGGTCGCGCCACGTCACTGTTGCTATTCGAACATGTTCACGGTGAATCCCGCGATCGTGGTCAGGCAATGGTTGACCTGTTGGCGCAGTACGAGCAGCACGGCTTGCAGTTAAACAGCCGCGAATTGCCGGACCATCTGCCGCTGTATCTGGAATACCTGGCGCAGCTGCCGCAAAGCGAAGCCGTGGAGGGTTTGAAAGACATTGCGCCGATTCTGGCATTGCTGAGCGCGCGTCTGCAACAGCGTGAAAGCCGTTATGCCGTGCTGTTTGACCTGCTGCTGAAACTGGCGAATACCGCTATCGACAGCGACAAAGTGGCGGAAAAAATTGCCGATGAAGCGCGCGACGATACGCCGCAGGCGCTGGATGCTGTCTGGGAAGAAGAGCAGGGTTAAATTCTTTGCTGACAAAGGCTGCGGTGATTCAGCAATCACTGCTCATCAGCGTCGCTTTGCCGGTGCCGTCGCGCCGCAATATCTGAATATCACCACCGGAGGACAGCACTAATGCAATTCCTGAATATGTTCTTCTTTGATATCTACCCGTACATTGCCGGGGCGGTCTTCCTGATTGGTAGTTGGCTGCGTTATGACTACGGGCAGTACACCTGGCGCGCGGCATCCAGCCAGATGCTGGACCGTAAAGGAATGAACCTGGCGTCGAACCTGTTCCATATCGGGATTCTGGGGATTTTCGTCGGCCACTTCTTCGGTATGCTGACGCCGCACTGGATGTATGAAGCGTGGTTGCCGATTGAAGTGAAACAAAAATGGCGATGTTTGCTGGTGGTGCCAGCGGCGTGCTGTGTCTGATTGGTGGCGTGCTGTTACTGAAGCGTCGCCTGTTCAGCCCACGCGTGCGTGCAACCACTACCGGAGCGGATATCCTGATCCTGTCGCTGCTCGTTATCCAGTGCGCGCTGGGCCTGTTGACCATTCCGTTCTCCGCCCAGCATATGGACGGTAGCGAGATGATGAAACTGGTTGGCTGGGCGCAGTCGGTGGTGACCTTCCACGGTGGCGCTTCTCAACATCTTGATGGCGTGGCGTTTATTTTCCGTCTGCACCTGGTGTTGGGGATGACGTTATTCCTGCTGTTCCCGTTCTCGCGTCTGGTGCACATCTGGAGCGTACCGGTGGAGTATCTGACACGTAAGTATCAGCTGGTGCGCGCTCGTCACTAAGCACGACATAGTGCCTGATGCGCTGCGCTTATCAGGCCTACAGAGTCATACAACTCATTGATATTACGTGATATATATGCCGGATAAGGCGTTCACGCCGCATCCGGCATAACGTAACGCACGTTGTCAGCCTGCTGAAATCATCAGTTACACATTGTCGATATTTCAGATTGTAGAGAAACGAACCTCATCGATATGATTGGCCCACCTATGGAGCAGTGAAGGAGCACTGACCGTGGATCAACCTAATCAATCGACGATCTCTGCGGCATTAAAAATAATCGCCACGGGGATCGCCTTACCGCCTGATAAAATTACCTCTCAACAACTGGATGTTCAGTTAAATAAACCTGCGGGCTACGTTGAGCGACATTCCGGTATTTGCTGGCGCTATTTTGCCAGCAACGACGCCAGCCAGGCCGAACTGGCGGCAGAAGCGTTGCATAATGCGTTAGCATCGGCTGCCTTAAAACCTTCTGATATTGATCTGTTAATTTGTGCGTCAGCCATTGCCGTACAGGCATTACCCTGTAGCGCAATTCATATTCTCAAGGCCGCAGCGATGCCTGCAGGCGTTGCCGGGTTTGATATCAACAGCAGTTGCGTGAGCTTTATTTCCGCTCTGGAAGTCGCTGCCGGATTACTTAACTGTGGAGCATACCGGCGCATTGCCATCGTTTCGGCAGATATTGCTTCACGCGGTATCGACTGGGATCATGAAGAGTCTTCATTAATTTTTGGTGATGGCGCGGCGTGCGCGATTGTTGAGCGGGGCGATGGTCGCAGCGGGATTATCGCCAGCCTGATCGAAATGTATCCCGAAGGTAACGAGCTGTGTGAAATTCGCGCTGGCGGCACGCGGTGTAATCCTCGTTCAGGCGTCAGTGATAGCGACTTCCTTTTTCATATGCAGGGGAAACCGCTGTTTCGTTTTGCCTCTTCACTTATTGAAGATTATTTTTCGCGCTTACTGCAAAAAAGCGGTCTGCAACTGGCTGATATCGGTACGGTCGTTCCGCATCAGGCCAGTCATCTTTCCCTTGAACATATGCGTAAACGGCTGCGAGTGCCGGAATCTGCGCTTATTGATGTCTACCGTTTCTACGGTAATCAGGTAGCTGCGTCTATACCCACGGCGCTGCATGAAGCGATGATTAGCGGTCGTTTTGCTGCGAATAAACCTGCAATGTTGATTGGCACGGCGGCGGGATTAACGCTGGCAGGCATGGTGCTTTTACCGTGAAAATTCTCGTGACGGGGGCGACCAGCGGCCTGGGGCGAAATGCTGTGCAATATTTGTTGCAATCGGGTGTTTCGGTTGTTGCAACAGGGCGAAATCGTGAGATTGGCAAAGTTCTCACAAGCGCAGGTGCACAGTTTGTGGCTCTCGATTTAACCGAGGCAACTGAGGATGACTGCGCCCGGTTGATGGAAGGCTGCGATGCCGTCTGGCACTGTGCGGCAAAGTCTTCGCCCTGGGGAGACAAAACGGCATTCTGGCTTGCCAATGTCAAAGCGACCCACAGCCTGGCACAGGCGGCAGGCAGGCTGAACATTCCCCGGTTTATCCATATCTCCACGCCTGCAGTTTACTTTGATTTTCAACATCACTACGACCTGCCAGAAAATTATCTTGCGCGAACATTTTCCAGCCATTATGCCAGCAGTAAATACGCTGCTGAACAGGCTATTGCTGGCGCTGTTTCTCGATATCCTGCCACGAGGTTTATCCTTTTGCGCCCCCGTGGACTTTTTGGTCCTCATGACCAGGTAATTGTTCCCCGTCTGATGCAGCAATTGCTACAGGGCGGCGGTTGCTTACGTTTGCCGCGCGGGGGCGACGCGTTATTGGATCTCACGTTCGTGCAAAACGTGGTGTATGCCATGCAACTGGCAACGCAGGTTGAAGGATTACGCTCTGGCAGTATTTACAACATTACCAATCATCAGCCGCAGAAATTATCTGTAATGCTTGACGCCTTACTGCGCCAGCAACTGGGCTTGAGTTACCGCATTGCAGCCGTTCCCTGGCCGCTGCTTTCTCTGGTCGCGCGCGGCCTGGAGCTGTACGGGAAATACGTTAATCAGGAACCTGTTATCACACGTTACAGCGCCGGAACACTCTGTTTTGATATGACGCTGAGTGCGCAAAAGGCCATTACAGAGCTGGGATATCACCCGCGCTTTTCGATGGAGCAAGGTATTGCAATCACGGGACAATGGCTGAGGGAACATGGCAAAAATAACCGTATTTGAAACGGGCTGGTGTACCCATATTGGCTGTATTGCGCTGAAAGGGGCGGGGCTGAAAGTGTGTAAGTTCCCCGCCCGCGCCTGGCTGCTGGAAGTGGGGGATAAACGCTGGCTGTGGGACACCGGCTATTCATCGTGGTTCGAACACTACACGCAATCCGGCGTATTTCGTCTTTATCGCCAGGTCACGCCGGTTTATTTCGATCCACAACAGGCGCTGGTGCGGCAACTTTCCGCACACGGACTGGCGGCAAAAGATGTTGATGCGATTATTCTGTCGCATTTTCACGCCGATCATATTGCTGGCCTGCGCGATTTCCCTGATGTCGCCTGTATCTGTTCTGGTGAAGGTTGGCAGCAGGTAAGAACGCTGCGTGGCATAGCCGCATTGCGTCAGGCCTTTGTGCCAGGGCTGATCCCGGAGAATTTTGACTCTTCACTGCGCTTTATTGAAAGTTTCGCATCGGTGAATATGCCTCCTGAACTGGCACCGTTTGAGAGTGGCTATTTGCTGCCAGAAAGCAATGGCGAAATTATCCTCGTGCCGCTTCCCGGACATGCTGGCGGACATATCGGTGCGTTTGTGCAAACAGACGATGGCTGGACTTTACTGGCTGGGGATGCGGCATGGGCACCAGCTAACTATCAGGAGCAGCGAGGGCCTTCACCACTGGCGCATCTGGTGATGTCTGACAGCCGCGCCTACTACCGTACGCTTGGGCAATTACATCAGCTTTGGCAAAACGGCGCAGTGGACATTCGTTTGTGCCACGAGGGGGATTTATGATCCCGCTGGCTTTACTCTGGCGCTACTTCCGTACCCGCAGGCTGCATTTCACCGATCGCCAGGCGCTGGAATACTGGCAGGCAAAAAGGCTGCATCAGTTCCGGCAAAATGTCTTATCTAAAAGCCCGTGGTTTCAGCGTTATCTGGCCTTGCCCTTTAACCAGTGGCCGTTGATGGACAAAGCGTTAATGATGACGCACTTCGATGAGATGAATACCGCTGGTTTAAAGCGCGACGAGCTTCTCGCCTGTGCAATGCGCAGTGAGCAGAGTCGTGATTTCAAACCCAGCGTGGGCAAGTTCAGCGTCGGGCTTTCATCAGGTACATCGGGGCGTCGTGGGCTTTTTGTTGTTAGCCCGCACGAGCAACAGATTTGGGCCGCCGGTGTGCTGGCAAAAGTGTTACCCGACGGTTTATTTGCCAGAGAGCGGGTGGCACTGTTTTTGCGCGCGGACAACAACCTCTATCAAAGCGTGAATAACCGCTGGTTAAGTCTCGACTTTTACGATCTGCTGGCGCCATTTCAGGCGCAACTCAAACAACTGGAACAGCGAGCGCCGACGATTATTGTCGCGCCAGCTCAGGTATTACGCGCACTGGCGCTGGCGGTGATTGCCGGAGAGCTAACGCTAAAGGTCAAAAAAGTGATCTCGGTAGCGGAAGTTCTGGAGTCGCAGGATCGGGAATTACAGCGAAGCGTGTTCAACAATGTGGGCGAGATTTATCAGGCGACAGAAGGCTTTCTCGCCTCTACCTGCCGGTGTGGCACGTTACATCTCAACGAAGAATTTGTTCACATTGAACCGCAATGGCTGGATGAGCACCGTTTCGTGCCGATCGTCACAGACTTTACCCGCACCACGCAGCCGGTGGTGCGTTATCGACTGGATGATGTGCTGGTGGCAAGTGAACAGCCATGCCCTTGTGGCAGTGCGGCAATGGCGATTGCGCGTATCGAAGGGCGGCAGGACGATCAACTGCAACTGCCGACAAGATCTGGCGATATGCAGACCGTTTTTGCCGATGCCTGTAGTCGGGTGCTGGCGATGACGCTGCCGTTAACCGCTGATTATCGCCTGCTACAAACCGGGGCAGCACAGCTAACGCTAATAGCAGATTGCGAACCGGGGATGCTGGAGCAGTGCCGGGAAGCGTTGAATGCTTTGTTTATGCGCCAGAATATCGCAGTGGAGCACTTGATATGGTTCCTTGAGTCGCAACCAGTGCCAGTTGCTTTTACAGCCAAGCGGCGGCGAATTGTGCGTGAGTGGGGGCGGGAATGAGCAATCTACTACTACGCCTGAAACAGATGCTGCTGGGCTGGGGAACCGTTGGGGTTATCTATAACTTTAGCGACTACCTGCAAGGTCAGGGATATCAATTAACGCCGTCAGTAATTGATAATCTGATTGCGTTTTCACCCTCTGCCGTGTGGCTGTATCTCTCGTTTTTTTTAATTGTGCCGTTAGGTTATTTATCCACACCACTTTGCCACCTGCGCTGGCTGGCCCGCGCAATGCAACTTTCGGCACTTGTAGCTGGCTTGTTTTATCTTCTCTGGCCCACAACTATGCAATATCCCCCGTTTGTGCAGTCGGGGATCTCAACGGGTGCATTAAACGGGCTGATCGCCATTGACTCAAGTCAGAACTGTTTTCCCTCTTTACATGCGGCGCTCACGCTGTTGGCGGTATGGGCGATTGCCAAAAAGGGGAACCGTTGGCTGACGCTGATGAGCGTAGTCTGGGCGATAGCGATCGCCTTTTCGATTCTGCAATTACGCAGACATTTATTTATCGATTTAGTAGGCGGCGCGTTGCTGGCGTCGATTTGCGGTTGGATATGCGCAATATGCGCGAAAAGGAAGACGCAATATGAGTGATTTACTGTTTCCCATCATATTGATGGTACTGTTGGTGTTAGCCGAAGCGGGCGTGTTGCAATTCACCGGGCGGCAAAAAGTGGAATGGCTGGACGTTATTTTTAATATCAACTCCGGTCATATGATGCTGTGGTTATTTCGCGGCCTGGAAGTGCTCTGCTATGGCCTGGTGGTCAATCACTTCAGCCTTGGGCTGTTTGATAATGCACCGGTGATCCTGCTTTGGTTGTTTACTTTGCTGGCGTGGGATTTCGGTTTTTATTGGTTGCATCGCTGGCATCACGAAATGCGCCCGCTGTGGGCGGTACATGTGGTGCATCATCAGGGTGAACACTACAACCTGTCATTAGGCGTGCGGAATTCGTGGTATTCCTCGTTAACCTCAATCCCGTTTTTAATGCTGCTGGCGCTGCTTGGTGTGCCGTTGCAGGTCTTTTTGGCGGTTTCTATTATTCACTATAGTTGGCAATTTTTTAACCATAACGCGCTAACGCCGAAACTGGGCTGGCTGGAAAAAGTGCTGATCACGCCTTCGCATCATCGCGTCCATCATCTGAATGAAAAGCAATATGCCGATACCAATTACGGCGGCACCTTTCTGTTGTGGGATAAAATTTTCGGTTCTTATAGCGCCGGGCCGGATCATGACGTGGCCTATGGCGTAAAAAATAGTCGCTTGTCCTGTAACCCGATGCGCGAGAGTAACCTGCCATTTTTACGCTTAATGGGCTTTCGCTCATTTGGCAAAGCAATTGAACGTCGCTACCAAAGTTCCGCGTGGGCAGTGGGGGCAGGGGTGATCCTGCTGTTTATGTTGGTGCTTGGCTACATTCAACAATATGGCTATGGCATCGAGTTTATTACCAGTGAGCAAGCCGTATTATTTGTTCTGCTGGTGGCAGGCTCCATTGCGCTGGGGGGCATGAGCGACGGGCAGCGTTGGGGAATGATTTTGTGGTGCTCTGTGACGTTGTCACTGCTCTATTTTATTCTTTATATGTGTTCATGGAGCACTCTGCTCTGGAAGGGATTAGCGGGCATTTTGCTGGCCCATTGCGTGTTATTCCTAATCGGTGTAGGACGTAAGTCGCTAAGGAAACGCTATGAACCTGTTTAATCCCGACAGGTTAATCACTTTTCCTGCCGATGATTCGCACCTGGTGAAACAGTTGCAGAATGGTACGAAATCGTACCTCGCAAAAGCAGGCGAGCATCGTTATGCCGACGGCTGGGCATTCACCAAAATGGTGGCACTGATTATTGCCTGTTTATCCTGCTATTCACTGGCGTTGTCTCAAAGCCAGTGGGGGCTGTATCTGTTGTGGTATCTGACGATGATGTTTTGCGCCATGCTGTTAGCGGTTAATGTGGTGCATGACGCGTCACATGATGCGTTTTTGCGCGGTAAAAAGGCCAATGCCTGGCTTAACCGGTGGGTTGCGTTCCCGATGGGGCTTGATCCGGACTGTTGGCGAGTACGCCACGTTCGCTTTCATCACGGCTTTACCAATATTGAATTTTACGATCCGGATACCGCAGAAAATGGCATTCTTCGCCAGACTCCGTGGCAACGGTGGCGACCTTTTATGCGCCAGCAACATCGCTACTGGCCGCTGGTCGCGGCGCTCACCTTTCCCTGGTATATCTGGGTGGTGGACTGGCTCGATCGCGCCGGGTATACGCCGGTAACACGGCATCTGGCCCTGAGGGGTTTTGCTGGCTGGGGGTATTTCTTAGCCGGGAAACTGGCGCATTGTGCGCTCTGTCTGATACTCCCGTGGCTTTTGTCTGATTTTAGTTTTATGACCATCCTGCTGACTTATCTGCTTAGCCAGCTGCTGGCGTCATTGATCTTTGTGATGTTGATTATCGGAACGCACTGGGCGAAGGGGCATACGCAGTTACCGCCAGAAGAGGGCAAAATGGCCGTGGGCCGGTTGGCGCATACCTTCGCCACTACCTTTGACTGGACGCCGCAACCTGCATGGCTTGGCTACTGGCTGGGCGGGATTAATTTGCATCTTACCCATCATCTTTTTCCTCACTGGCATCATCGCCATTATCCAGCGTTAAGCCGCATTATCGCGCAAATTGCCAGCCAGCAAGGTCTGGATTATCAGTTGTTGACGTTAGCGGATTTGCTGAGGCTACAGCAGCAGTTTTTACGGCGAATGGGGGAGAAGCCGTCAGAGTGAGAGTGGAATCAAGTGATGGAGGTGGAGGAAGGATTACTCAGCGCTACGCGCTTCGCCCTTCGGGTCGTTGCCTGCGGCAACGCTCTCTCGCTGACGCTCGAGTCGAACTTTAGTCGAAGCTTCTCATCCTTCCCCGCATGGGCAGAATATGAAACGATATCGATAAGTTTGAAATGAGTTTTATCAGGAAGTGATGGTGGTGGGGGAAGGATTCGAACCTTCGAAGTCGATGACGGCAGATTTACAGTCTGCTCCCTTTGGCCGCTCGGGAACCCCACCAGGGGTAATTCATATTGTAGGTAATGCTTGAGATGGTGGTGGGGGAAGGATTCGAACCTTCGAAGTCGATGACGGCAGATTTACAGTCTGCTCCCTTTGGCCGCTCGGGAACCCCACCAGGGGTAATGCTTTTTACTGGCCTGCTCCCTCACTGGGAAGCGGGGCGCATCATATCAAATGACACGCCGCTGTAAAGAGTTACGTTGAGAAAAATGAACTGGTTGCGTAATTTTCATCCGCAACGGATTAAAGCCAACCAGTTCTATTTTGCCAGCGATTAAAGAATAATCGTCCGGTTACCGTAAACAAATACACGCTGTGCCAAAACCTGGTAAAGCGCGCGGCTTAATACGTTTTTCTCAACATCACGACCTGCACGCATCATGTCTTCGGCAGTGTAGGTGTGATCCACATGAATGACATCCTGCATGATGATTGGACCTTCATCCAGATTGTCATTTACATAGTGTGCTGTTGCGCCAATAATCTTCACGCCGCGTTCATAAGCCTGATGATAGGGACGTGCGCCGATAAACGCTGGCAGGAATGAATGGTGAATGTTGATAATTTTGTTCGGGAAGCGCGCCACGAACTCCGGCGTCAGCACGCGCATATATTTCGCCAGCACCACATAATCAGGTTGATGCGCTTCAATGGCATCCGCCATCTTCTGATCGTGCTCGTTGCGGCTTAACCCTTCATGGCTCACCAATTCAAACGGAATATCAAAACGTTCCACCAGAGAACGTAAAGTCTCGTGGTTACCAATAACCGCAGCGATTTCAACATCCAGTCCACCGTAGTTGGCTTTCATCAGCAAATCGCCCAGGCAATGCGCTTCTTTGGTCACCAGAATGACTATGCGGCGGCGACCTGCGGGATTCAGTTCACGCACCGAACCTTCTGGCAAAGCGCTATCGAGATCCGCCAACAGGGTGGAATCATTAAAAATACCCTCCAGTTCCGTGCGCATAAAAAAGCGCCCGGTACGGTGGTCAACAAATTCATTGTTCTGCACGATATTTAACTCGTGCTTGTAGCAAATATTAGTAATACGCGCGATCAGACCTTTTTGATCCGGGCAAATAGTACGCAGAACTTTACGTTGGAGTGAATGCATTGCTGGAAAAACCTTGTTGAGAGTGTTTGCTAAACCGTACCGTCAACCTTTATTGGCCGCAGCACTTTTTAAATTTTTTACCTGAACCACAAGGGCAGGGATCGTTGCGACCAAACTGCGGACGTGTACCATCAATATAGTACCATTGACCGTTTTCTTTCAAAAATCGCGAACGCTCAATAATCGCCCCGGATTTACCCTTCTCAGTAAAACGAGCGACAAAACTGACATAACCTACGTCGTCACCTTCATGATATGAACGTTCAAATACGGTCAAACCTAACCATTCGGTATGTGCAAATCCGGCAATTAATTCAGCACGTAACACCGAGGCGCCACAGGATGGATGCCAGGTTTTAATTAAATAATCTGCGTCGTGCATCACAAAAGCGCAGTAACGCGAACGCATAAGACGTTCGGGATCTGGTGCAACCTTTTCACCAGACACATAAGGGTGGCAACATAGGCTATACTCGACAGCACTACCACAGGGACAAAGCTTAGACACAAATAATCTCCCTGGAAACAATAACGGCGTTTTAACCGCCGGAGTAGCACTATGTTAACCGAGCGGTAGCGATGTGGCTACGGCTGCATTCCAGGGGACGCTTTCAGGAACAATGAGAAAAGTAAAAATAGGGCTGGCGCTGGGATCCGGTGCTGCACGAGGATGGTCGCATATTGGCGTCATTAACGCGCTTAAAAAAATGGGCATTGAAATTGATATCGTCGCAGGATGTTCAATTGGTTCGCTGGTAGGCGCAGCCTATGCCTGTGGCCGATTATCTGCGCTGGAAGAGTGGGTTACCTCTTTTAGCTATTGGGATGTTTTACGACTGATGGACCTCTCCTGGCAGCGCGGTGGGCTGCTGCGCGGCGAGCGTGTGTTCAATCGGTATCGTGAAATAATGCCAGAAACAGAAATCGAGAATTGTTCACGCCGCTTTGCTGCAGTCGCCACCAATCTAAGCACAGGGCGCGAATTATGGTTTACCGAAGGTGATCTCCATCTCGCTATTCGTGCATCCTGCAGTATTCCGGGCTTGATGGCACCGGTCGCACATAACGGCTACTGGCTTGTTGATGGCGCAGTCGTTAATCCCATTCCTATCTCTCTGACTCGTGCGTTGGGCGCAGATATCGTAATTGCGGTTGATCTCCAGCACGACGCTCACTTAATGCAGCAAGATCTTCTTTCATTTAATGTCAGTGCTGAAAATGGCGAGAGTGAAGATGATCTACCCTGGCATGCGCGGCTGAAAGAGCGGCTAAGTAGTATTACTGCGCGTCGAGGCGTCACGGCACCGACAGCAACAGAGATTATGACTACCTCTATTCAGGTATTGGAAAACCGCCTTAAAAGAAACCGTATGGCAGGGGACCCGCCTGATATTCTGATTCAACCCGTTTGCCCACAGATATCCACGCTCGATTTTCATCGTGCGCAGGCTGCCATTTCGGCAGGACAATTGGCGGTTGAGAAGAAAATGGATGAGCTTTTACCGCTAGTTCGAACTAACGTTTTGACCTGATTTTTTATCTACACTTAAGTTAATTCTGACAGGCACTGATGGCAATAGCATGCCACTATTGAATAAAGCCAGTCAGGGGAGAGAACATGACGCAGCCATTGGTCGGAAAACAGATTCTCATAGTTGAAGATGAGGCGGTATTTCGCTCGCTTCTGGATTCGTGGTTTTCCTCATTGGGAGCGACAACGGTACTGGCGGCTGATGGGGTGGATGCCCTTGAGCTACTGGGCGGTTTCACACCCGATCTAATGATATGTGATATTGCAATGCCGAGAATGAACGGCCTGAAACTATTGGAACATATTCGCAACCGGGGTGACCAAACACCTGTCCTGGTGATTTCCGCTACGGAAAACATGGCAGATATCGCGAAAGCGTTACGTCTGGGCGTGGAAGATGTTTTGTTAAAACCAGTTAAAGATCTCAACCGTCTGCGCGAGATGGTTTTTGCGTGTCTCTATCCCAGCATGTTTAATTCGCGTGTAGAGGAAGAAGAAAGGCTTTTTCGCGACTGGGATGCGATGGTGGATAATCCCACCGCGGCTGCTAAATTATTGCAAGAATTACAACCTCCGGTTCAGCAGGTGATTTCCCATTGCCGGGTTAATTATCGCCAACTGGTGGCCGTTGATAAACCGGGGCTGGTGCTTGATATTGCAGCTCTTTCGGAAAACGATCTGGCTTTTTATTGTCTCGATGTAACTCGCGCCGGACATAATGGTGTCCTTGCCGCCTTGTTATTACGCGCGCTGTTTAATGGGTTATTACAGGAACAGATTGCCCACCAAAATCAGCGTTTGCCAGAGTTGGGTGCGTTATTGAAGCAGGTAAATCATTTACTGCGGCAGGCCAATCTGCCTGGTCAGTTCCCGCTATTAGTCGGCTATTATCATCGTGAATTAAAAAATCTCATTTTGGTTTCCGCTGGTCTGAATGCAACGTTAAATGCTGGTGAACACCAGATTCAAATCAGTAATGGCGTTCCGTTAGGAACATTAGGCAACGCCTATTTGAATCAATTGAGCCAGCGATGTGATGCCTGGCAATGTCAAATTTGGGGAACAGGTGGAAGACTGCGCTTGATGTTGTCTGCGGAATGAGCAAACGATTATATGGGATAAAATTGCATTACGCGCTGGTGTCGGCTGGTGGTACTATCGTCGCCATTCGTTTAAGTAATTGTCTTAATTATGTTAACTCGCCTCCTTTTCAGAACCAGGCCTCGTCAGGGTACTGATATACTGGGATGCGACACAGAAATATGAACACGTTCAATACACGAACAGTCCAGGAGAATTTAAATGGCTGCCATTAATACGAAAGTCAAAAAAGCCGTTATCCCCGTTGCGGGATTAGGAACCAGGATGTTGCCGGCGACGAAAGCTATCCCGAAAGAGATGCTGCCGCTTGTCGATAAGCCATTAATTCAATACGTCGTGAATGAATGTATTGCGGCTGGCATTACTGAAATTGTGCTGGTCACTCACTCATCTAAAAACTCTATTGAAAACCATTTCGATACCAGTTTTGAACTGGAAGCAATGCTGGAAAAACGTGTAAAACGCCAGTTGCTTGATGAAGTGCAGTCCATTTGTCCACCACACGTGACTATTATGCAAGTTCGTCAGGGACTGGCGAAAGGTTTGGGACACGCAGTATTGTGTGCCCATCCGGTAGTGGGTGATGAACCTGTGGCTGTTATTTTGCCTGACGTTATTCTGGATGAATATGAATCCGATTTATCGCAGGATAACCTTGCAGAGATGATTCGTCGCTTTGATGAAACTGGCCACAGCCAGATAATGGTGGAGCCTGTTGCTGATGTGACGGCATATGGTGTTGTGGATTGCAAAGGTGTGGATTTAGCACCTGGCGAAAGTGTACCGATGGTCGGTGTGGTAGAAAAACCGAAAGCAGATGTAGCGCCGTCTAATCTTGCTATTGTCGGCCGTTATGTTCTCAGTGCTGATATTTGGCCGCTGCTGGCAAAAACCCCTCCGGGAGCAGGTGATGAAATTCAGCTCACCGACGCGATTGATATGCTGATCGAAAAAGAAACGGTTGAAGCCTATCATATGAAAGGGAAGAGCCATGACTGCGGTAATAAATTAGGTTACATGCAGGCCTTCGTTGAATACGGTATTCGCCACAACACTCTGGGTACTGAATTTAAAGCCTGGCTTGAAGAAGAGATAGGCATTAAGAAGTAACATCTATCACGATGTTTTCTACGAAACGGCATTGAGTGATCAATGCCGTTTTTTTATAGCGTATTCTTATCAGAGAGTCTTAAAACGGACAATAAAAAATCCCGCCAATGGCGGGATTTTAAGCAAACAGAATCAAGAAAAGATTATTGCTTGATCAGGAAATCGTCGAGGGATTTACCTTGCTCATCCATTGCTTTTTTGATTACAGCTGGAGTACGGCCCTGGCCAGTCCAGGTTTTGGTTTCGCCGTTTTCGTCAACGTAGCTATATTTAGCCGGACGCTGTGCGCGTTTAGCTTTGGTGCCAGATTTAACAGCAGCAATGCTATTCAGCAGTTCGTTCGGGTCAATACCGTCAGCGATCAGCATTTCACGATATTGCTGCAGTTTACGAGTACGTTCTTCAACTTCAGCAGCAGCTGCGCTTTCTTCTTCGCGACGTTCGTTAACAACAACTTCTAATTTTTCCAGCATTTCTTCCAGCGTTTCAAGTGTACATTCTCTTGCCTGCGCACGAAGAGTACGGATGTTGTTCAGAATTTTAAGTGCTTCGCTCATTGTAGTAATCTCAAACTTATATTGGGGTGGTTTGTTGAGGTAATAATAGAGCCTTAAATTCAGTTGTGCAATAGCCAGGAATGTAAGGAATTCAAAAATGTTCTTTATTTCGTACCGACAATAAATATCTTTTCATAAAATTAGCCAGAAATGACGTGGCATATAGCCCTATTTACATCGATGCTTTCGCATCACTTAAGGTTAAAACTTCCTGATTCATGTCACATTTTATGTGGAGATTAACATGCGCTGGAGCCTTTTCACTCTTGGGTATTAGCCCTGTTTATGAAAATCCCCTATTAAGCGAATGATGAAAAGTAGAACAGTCGCAATAAGTGCAAGGACTTCGTATTGCTCTTTCCTGGAGGTCAACAGGGGTTATTACGTGCGCAACAGGTTAAAGATTGTGAATAGTTACCAAGAGTCATTTACGCGTTTATAACAAGCAAGGCCGTGGTAAAGATAGCTCTGAAGGATTATGCCAGCCATTCGTAATGGATGATGAATATACTACTTCTGTGCGCACTGTTACGCTGTAAAACTGACGAATTATGATAAACTCCTGCCAACTTTATTTCATATCATTGAGGGCCTGTGGCTGATGGCGCAGCTATATTTCTACTATTCCGCAATGAATGCGGGTAAGTCTACGGCATTGTTGCAATCTTCATACAATTACCAGGAACGCGGTATGCGCACTGTCGTATATACGGCGGAAATTGATGATCGTTTCGGGGCAGGGAAAGTCAGCTCGCGTATAGGTTTGTCATCACCTGCAAAATTATTTAACCAAAATTCATCATTATTTGATGAGATTCGTGCGGAACACGAACAGCAGACAATTCATTGCGTACTTGTTGATGAATGCCAGTTTTTAACCAGACAACAAGTATATGAATTATCGGAGGTTGTCGATCAACTCGATATACCCGTACTTTGTTATGGTTTGCGTACCGATTTTCGCGGTGAATTGTTTGTTGGTAGCCAATACTTACTGGCATGGTCAGACAAACTGGTCGAATTAAAAACTATTTGTTTTTGTGGCCGCAAAGCAAGCATGGTGCTACGTCTTGATCTGGCGGGTAGACCTTATAACGAAGGTGAGCAGGTGGTTATTGGTGGTAATGAGCGTTACGTCTCGGTTTGCCGTAAACACTATAAAGAAGCGTTAGAGATTGGCTCTTTGACGGCGATTCAGGACAATCATCGGCACGACTAATAAATTTTTCTTTACTGACAGGGTGAATAGGGCGCTTTTATCCTGTCAGTCCGTTTACTAACTTCTTCCGAGTCATCATCCTTTCTCTATTCTTAATCATCACTCAACGTACCACAGAACGATTTTAGTGCGTCGATGCCTCATTACCTACGAGGTAGAGTTATTTGTCGACAATCTCGCTTTGTGCTCGTTTTCCGACAATGCAAACATGATGAATTAATACAGCTGGATTATTTGAGTTTACATAGCCGTTCTTTGTCTGAAACAAAAAAACGGCCCCGAATGGGACCGTTTATGATGTTATACAGAGCTACCGATTAAGCGGATTTTTTCGCTTTTTTTCTCTGCTTTAGCCGGAGCTGCTTCTTTAGCAACGGTTGCGCCTTCTACGTAATCACGACCGTAGTAGGTGTCCAGCAGGATCTGTTTCAGCTCGGAGATCAGCGGATAACGCGGGTTAGCGCCGGTGCACTGGTCATCGAATGCATCTTCAGACAGTTTATCAACGTTTGCCAGGAAGTCTGCTTCCTGAACGCCAGCTTCACGGATAGATTTCGGAATACCCAGTTCAGCTTTCAGCGTTTCCAGCCATGCCAGCAGTTTCTCGATCTTAGCAGCAGTACGGTCGCCCGGAGCGCTCAGACCCAGATGGTCTGCAATTTCAGCATAACGACGACGTGCTTGCGGACGGTCGTACTGGCTGAATGCAGTCTGCTTGGTCGGGTTGTCATTCGCGTTGTAGCGGATAACGTTACAAATCAGCAGGGCGTTTGCCAGACCATGCGGAATGTGGAACTGAGAGCCCAGTTTATGTGCCATTGAGTGACATACACCCAGGAAGGCGTTAGCAAACGCGATACCTGCGATAGTTGCCGCACTGTGAACACGTTCACGCGCTACCGGGTTTTTAGACCCTTCGTGGTAGGACGCTGGCAGATATTCTTTCAGCAGTTTCAGCGCCTGCAGAGCCTGTCCATCAGAGAACTCAGAAGCCAGTACAGAAACATATGCTTCCATGGCGTGAGTTACTGCATCCAGACCACCGAAAGCACACAGGGACTTAGGCATATCCATAACCAGGTTGGCGTCAACAATCGCCATATCCGGGGTCAGAGCATAGTCTGCCAGCGGATATTTTTGGCCAGTTGCGTCATCGGTTACAACCGCGAACGGTGTAACTTCAGAACCGGTACCGGAAGTTGTGGTGACTGCGATCATTTTCGCTTTCACGCCCATTTTCGGGAACTTGTAGATACGTTTACGGATGTCCATAAAGCGCAGCGCCAGTTCTTCGAAATGAGTTTCTGGGTGTTCGTACATAACCCACATGATCTTCGCGGCATCCATCGGGGAACCACCACCCAGCGCGATAATCACGTCTGGTTTGAAGGAGTTCGCCAGTTCTGCACCTTTACGAACAATGCTCAGAGTCGGGTCAGCTTCAACTTCGAAGAACACTTCAGTTTCTACGCCAGCTGCTTTCAGTACAGAAGTGATCTGGTCAGCATAGCCGTTGTTGAACAGGAAGCGGTCAGTCACGATGAGCGCACGTTTGTGGCCATCAGTAATCACTTCATCCAGCGCGATTGGCAGAGAGCCACGGCGGAAGTAGATAGATTTCGGAAGTTTGTGCCACAACATGTTTTCAGCTCGCTTAGCAACGGTTTTCTTGTTGATCAGGTGTTTCGGACCAACGTTTTCAGAGATGGAGTTACCACCCCAGGAACCACAACCCAGAGTCAGGGAAGGCGCGAGTTTGAAGTTGTACAGGTCACCGATACCGCCCTGAGAAGCCGGGGTATTGATCAGGATACGGGCAGTTTTCATTTTCTGACCGAAGTAAGAAACGCGTGCCGGCTGGTTATCCTGGTCGGTGTACAGGCAAGATGTGTGACCGATACCGCCCATAGCAACCAGTTTCTCTGCTTTCTCTACCGCGTCTTCAAAATCTTTCGCACGGTACATTGCCAGAGTCGGGGACAGTTTTTCATGAGCGAATGGTTCGCTTTCATCAACAACAGTCACTTCACCGATCAGAATCTTAGTGTTTTCTGGTACAGAGAAGCCTGCCAGTTCAGCAATTTTATAAGCTGGCTGACCAACGATAGCTGCGTTCAGCGCGCCATTTTTCAGGATAACGTCCTGAACAGCTTTCAGCTCTTTGCCCTGCAGCATGTAGCCGCCGTGGGTGGCAAAACGCTCACGTACAGCATCATAAACAGAATCAACAACAACAACAGACTGTTCAGAAGCACAGATTACGCCGTTGTCGAAGGTTTTGGACATCAGCACGGATGCAACTGCACGTTTGATATCAGCAGTTTCATCAATAACAACTGGGGTGTTGCCTGCGCCTACGCCGATCGCCGGTTTACCGGAGCTGTATGCAGCTTTAACCATGCCTGGACCACCGGTCGCAAGGATCAGGTTAATGTCAGGGTGGTGCATCAGTGCGTTGGAGAGTTCAACAGACGGTTGATCGATCCAGCCAATCAGATCTTTTGGTGCACCAGCAGCAATAGCAGCCTGCAGAACGATATCAGCAGCTTTGTTGGTTGCATCTTTAGCACGCGGGTGTGGTGAGAAAATGATGGCGTTACGGGTCTTCAGGCTAATCAGAGATTTGAAGATAGCGGTTGAAGTCGGGTTAGTTGTTGGAACGATACCGCAGATAATACCGATTGGTTCAGCGATAGTGATGGTACCGAAAGTGTCGTCTTCAGACAGAACACCGCAGGTCTTTTTCATCTTTGTAGGCGTTATAGATATATTCAGAAGCAAAGTGGTTTTTGATCACTTTATCTTCAACGATACCCATGCCGGATTCGGCAACGGCCATTTTTGCGAGTGGGATTCGAGCATCTGCGGCAGCCAGAGCGGCGGCGCGGAAGATTTTGTCTACTTGCTCTTGAGTGAAACTGGCATATTCACGCTGGGCTTTTTTTTACACGCTCTACGAGTGCGTTAAGTTCAGCGACATTAGTAACAGCCATAATGCTCTCCTGATAATGTTAAACTTTTTTAGTAAATCATCTGCTCGAATACGAGAGTATAGTCAGTGCGATGATGATTTGCTTAACCTTTGAAAATCAAAATCTTACTCGTGCTCACACTCACTGTGATTTACTAAAAGAGTTTAAACATTAGAGTCATTAATCTCTAATGCGTCACTTCCAGGTGGCGTAAGCAAGATTACTCACTTCTGGGTACCGATTAAGTGATCCAGATCAAGATTTCGCGAAGCTGACACCTTTCAGCTCCGCTTTTAGCCATAATAGCTAATAGTTAATAAATTGTAGTATTAATTGTTGGCTACCTTAGCATGTTTTGTACGACTAGATAACAATAATGAATGATAGTAATTTTAGATAGTTAGGAGGTGAAAAATGCTGACAAAAGGCGTATTGTCAGCACGTATTTTTACCCTTGTTTAAAGATAACATTATCCGGCTTTTGCTTCGGAGCTAACCGTGATTCAGACACTTTTTGATTTTCCCGTTTATTTTAAGTTTTTCATCGGGTTATTTGCGCTGGTTAACCCGGTAGGGATCATCCCCGTGTTCATCAGTATGACCAGCTATCAGACTGCGGCAGCGAGAAACAAAACAAATCTGACCGCCAACTTGTCTGTAGCCATTATTTTGTGGATCGCACTGTTTCTCGGCGACACGATTCTGCAACTTTTTGGAATATCTATTGATTCGTTCCGCATCGCGGGCGGCATACTGGTCGTGACAATTGCAATGTCGATGATCAGCGGTAAGCTTGGCGAGGATAAACAGAACAAACAAGAAAAATCAGAAACCGCAATTCGTGAAAGCATTGGCGTTGTACCGCTCGCATTACCTCTGATGGCAGGACCAGGGGCAATCAGTTCAACCATCGTATGGGGAACGCGTTATCACAGCATTGGTTATCTGTTCGGTTTTTTTGTAGCAATCGCGTTGTTCGCTTTATGTTGCTGGGGGTTATTCCGCATGGCACCCTGGCTGGTGAGGGTTCTGCGTCAGACTGGCATCAACGTCATTACCCGTATTATGGGGCTCTTGCTAATGGCATTAGGGATTGAATTTATCGTCAACGGTATCAAAGGGATTTTCCCGGGTCTGCTCAATTAATTCCTTTCATATGAAACGGAGTCATGATGCTCCGTTTCTTTCATCATTATTTTTACCGCAAGCCAACGTAGTTAACAAAAGAAATAGATAATTTTATCCCCAATTTACAGATAGTTATAAGACTATCCTTATCTGGCGATCCACAACATCATGTTATTTTCATCACATCATAATCCTGGGCCTTGCTGAAGAATAATTGAAATGATATTAGTAATTCTACTGGCTTTGGCAGAGAAAAGTGCTAAATAGCATTCATTTGTTAAATTATTGTGCGTATTTTCTATCTGGACTATAACCGGAAAAGGCAGTATTGCTTTCTTTAGTTATATCCCTTTGTTTTTAAATTATTTTATTGATTGGATAACGAGGGGTATACGTACTGGTATGGTTAGTAAAAGAGAATTGCGTAACAATTTTGCAAAATGTATTGGCGGGCAAGAAGGGCATTTGATACTTTTCGGCCAACCGTTTGGCGATTTTTATTGGCAATGAGAATGATTTGCGATTAAAAGACGCTGCAAAAAATAATGTGTCTCGACAGGGGAGACACAGTAAGAATCGACATAAGGTGGTCATCTGAATCACCAGAATAAATAAAGTCGGTGATAGCAATTAGTAACGATAAAGCAACCTGGCAGCAAAAAGTCTCCGAGCTGTACAGGTATCCTAATCCGGGATTACACATGCTGGTAAAAACCAGTAATTATAATGAGGGAGTCCAAAACACAATGACCAACATCACCAAGAGAAGTTTAGTGGCAGCAGGCGTTCTGGCTGCGCTTATGGCAGGGAATATCGCACTGGCAGCTGATGTACCCGCAGGAGTCACACTAGCGGAAAAACAAACGCTGGTACGCAACAATGGTTCTGAAGTTCAGTCATTAGATCCGCACAAAATTGAAGGGGTTCCTGAGTCTAATATCAGCCGTGACCTGTTTGAAGGTTTGCTGGTTAGCGATCTTGATGGTCATCCGGCCCCTGGCGTGGCTGAATCCTGGGATAACAAAGACGCTAAAGTCTGGACGTTCCACCTGCGTAAAGATGCGAAATGGTCTGACGGCACGCCAGTCACGGCACAAGACTTTGTGTATAGCTGGCAACGTTCTGTTGATCCGAACACCGCTTCTCCCTACGCAAGCTACTTACAATACGGACATATTGCGGGTATTGATGAAATACTGGAAGGGAAGAAACCAATTACCGATCTCGGTGTTAAAGCCCTCGATGACCACACATTAGAAGTCACCTTAAGTGAACCTGTTCCGTACTTCTATAAGTTACTGGTTCACCCATCTACTTCCCCGGTGCCAAAAGCCGCTATTGAGAAATTTGGTGAAAAATGGACCCAGCCAGGCAATATCGTTACTAACGGCGCCTATACATTAAAAGATTGGGTTGTTAACGAACGTATCGTTCTTGAGCGCAGCCCGACCTACTGGAATAACGCTAAAACGGTAATTAACCAGGTGACCTATTTACCGATCGCTTCTGAAGTCACCGATGTTAACCGTTATCGTAGCGGCGAAATCGATATGACTTATAACAACATGCCGATCGAACTGTTCCAGAAACTGAAAAAAGAAATCCCGAACGAAGTTCACGTTGATCCATACCTGTGCACTTACTATTACGAGATTAACAACCAGAAACCGCCATTCAATGATGTGCGTGTGCGTACCGCACTGAAACTGGGTATGGATCGCGATATCATTGTTAATAAAGTCAAAGCGCAGGGCGATATGCCGGCCTATGGTTACACGCCACCATATACCGATGGCGCAAAACTGACGCAACCAGAATGGTTTGGCTGGAGCCAGGAAAAACGTAACGAAGAAGCGAAAAAACTGCTGGCAGAAGCGGGCTATACCGCAGACAAACCGCTAACGATTAATCTGTTATATAACACGTCCGATCTGCATAAAAAGCTGGCGATTGCCGCCTCTTCACTGTGGAAGAAAAATATCGGCGTGGACGTTAAACTGGTTAACCAGGAATGGAAAACATTCCTCGATACCCGCCACCAGGGTACTTTCGATGTGGCCCGTGCAGGCTGGTGTGCAGACTATAATGAACCAACTTCCTTCCTGAACACCATGCTGTCGAACAGTTCGATGAACACCGCGCATTATAAGAGCCCGGCCTTTGACAGCATTATGGCGGAAACCCTGAAAGCTACAGACGAGGCGCAGCGCACGGCGCTGTACACGAAAGCAGAGCAACAGTTGGATAAAGATTCGGCCATTGTTCCGGTTTATTACTACGTGAACGCGCGTCTGGTAAAACCGTGGGTTGGGGGTTATACCGGTAAAGATCCGTTGGATAATACCTACACCCGAAATATGTACATTGTGAAGCACTAATGGCAATGCGTGGGGCAGGTGTATCCTGCTCCACGGTGTCTGCTTTTTATCGCATTACAGAAGGCACAGGCCAGAAGGTACGGCAATGTTAAAATTTATTCTACGTCGCTGTCTGGAAGCGATTCCGACGCT